>NZ_OBMS01000005.1:0-259475 GCF_900217715.1 Bacteroides sp. AR29 | reverse complement strand
TATTTTTATATTGGAATCAAGGGGGTAGGATTATTTTAGCACAAGGGGGCAGAATCGCTTGGTTTTAGGGGGCAGCTTACACTGGATTTTCCAGAAGCATTATAAATTATGACCCTGATGTTAAAACGGATATTAATGGAAATCATCGGACACCAAGAATTGGTTTAAGCCATGAGTTACAGCATTCGTCGGATGTAGATAAAGGTATTATGTCTTATGAAAATATAGGAAATGGAATACCCATGAGAGAAATTCGTGCTATTAATACTGAGAATAAAATTAGAAAAAGAACAGGAGATGCAAAAAGAACGGAATATCGTGGAAGGAAAATACCCCAAAAACTGTTGGAATAAGATTATCCTTATGTTGGGTATTAATCTCTTATTTGTAATGTGTGTACATAAAACAAGTGAGAGGTATGAAGATATGTTTGTTGATTCTACTTGGCAAAGTCCTTTTGTTGCAATGAATATAGAATACAAAGATAGTGTATATTCGATAGTTCCAAGAGAAGGAGATATGTACCTATTTCTGAATGATGGGGTAGCTAATAAGAAATATCGATATGAACTTTTTCCAATTTTATTAGAACAGACATTGGGTATAGACAGCATTACATTTTGTTCACTAAAGGAAATGGACTGTATGGTAACTCCACAGCCATACATAGATTCAATTTATAAAGGAAAAGTAGAAAATCTTATTTCTTTGCTTTTTAATGAGAAAGGTGTACTTTCTGTTGGTTTGTCATATCCAGAAGAAAAATATTTGATTTATTTGTTATTTCATCATGGAGTTTATCTTAATACAGATTGCGAAACTGGAGTTTTGTATATCTTAAATAAATAAGTATTTTATATTCTTGAAATAATCTATCTAATTGCTATCCTAACATCAGATATTACTATATCTTGCATGTTAGGATAGTTTTTTATTCACTTCCCGCTTCCGGAAAGACTACAAGAGAGGAAGTATACACTTACAGCTACGACTATGCTGACAGGGTGAGCAAGGTGGAGCATACATTGGGAGGCAGTGGAAAAGCCACTTATGACAACTTCGGTCGTTTGCTGACCAAGCAGTATCACGGAACGAGCATCAACAAACTGACATATGCCTACAACCTGCGTAGCTGGCTGACGGGCATCAGCGGTACATGCTTCACACAGAACGTGTACTACAACACGGGTGTGGGTACAGCGAAGTACAATGGCAATATCAGCAGTATGACCTGGAAGTCCGGGAACGAAAGTACAGTCCGCGGTTACAAATTCACTTATGACGGATTAAGCCGCCTGATGAACGCCACCTACGGTGAAACAGCCGGCATCAATACGAACACCAACCGTTTCAGTGAGAATGTAACCGCCTATGACAAAAACGGCAACATCAAGACCCTGCAACGTTACGGTCAGACCGCTGCTTCCAGTTACGGTTTGATTGATAACCTGACTTACACTTTGAACGGCAATCAGCTGACCCGTGTGGACGATGCCGTGACGGCTTCCGCCTACAACGGTGGCTTCGAGTTCAAGGACGGTGTGAAGCAGGCGAACGAGTACGTTTATGATGCGAACGGCAATTTGACCAAAGATTTAAACAAGGGAATTAGCGATATTACGTATAATGTATTAAATTTGCCAACAGGCGTCACTTTTGCTTCCGGCGGTTTCATACAGTATGGCTATACTGCCGACGGCATCAAGCGGCGCATGATGTATAAGGAGGCAGATGGTTCGGGCAATCTGGTTCCTACGGTGTATTGCTGCAATGTGGTCTATGAAAACGGTGTTGCCAAGCTTCTTCTTACGGAAGAGGGGTATGTTACGCTTTCGGACAAGAAGTATCACTATTACCTGCAGGACCATCAGGGAAACAACCGCGTAGTCCTCAGTTCCAGCGGTGCTGTTGAGGAAGCGAACCATTACTATCCCTTCGGTGGTGTGTTTGCAAGTTCAGGCAATGTGCAGCCTTATAAATACAACGGCAAGGAGTACGATGGCAAGAAGGGGTTGAATCTGTATGATTATGGGGCACGCATGTATGATGCTGCGCTGGGAAGGTTTACGACGGTGGACCCTTCTGCTGAAAATTACTTCAATACAAGTCTCTATGCTTATTGCGGGAATAATCCTATTAATCGGATTGACCTTGACGGATTACTTTTGGCTCGAATATTGATATATAAGGTCCTCTGATTCAATAAAGTGAACGATTCCCTGCTTTCATCACTATATGTCAACAGGGAATTTTACCTTTTATATAAGGCTACACCCTTTCCCTGACATGGTGTAGCCATTTACCCCAAAGGGTGTAGCTATCCGGGGCAAAGGGTGTAGCTCTGTTTAATGTGCCTTATCAGTGCCTGCGGCACACATAATCCGTTATTGATTTATGAAAAATCCCCCGTCGTAAGTGGGAAGAAAGAAATTTGTTTCAAATCTCCCCGAAATCATGTACCTTTGTGGCGGTACCTAAAAAAGGAGGTAACAAGATGATGAACAAGATAAATTCCGTATGCGTATATTGTGCTTCGAGCACAAAGATAGATTCCGTTTATTTCGATGCAGCCCGTGAGTTGGGCACTCTGCTGGGGCAGCGGCAAATTCGCCTGATTAATGGTGCGGGAAATATGGGACTGATGTCCGCTGTGTCCGATGCGGCACTCCGGGCAGGGGGAGAGGTGACGGGCGTCATTCCCCGCTTCATGGTGGAGCAGGGATGGCATCACACCGGACTTACCCAACTCGTGGAAGTGGAAAGCATGCACCAGCGGAAAAAGACAATGGCCGACCTGAGCGATGCCGTCATCGCCCTGCCCGGTGGTTGCGGCACCCTGGAAGAACTGCTGGAAATCATCACTTGGAAGCAACTCGGACTGTATCTGAACCCGATTGTGATACTGAATGTCAAGAACTATTTCGACCCTCTGCTCGATATGCTCCGGCAGGCGGTGGACGAAAACTTCATGCGTACGCAGCACGGTGCCATCTGGCATGTGGCGCAGACACCGCAGGAAGCCGTGGAACTGATATATACCACTCCCTTGTGGGACGCCTCCATCCGTAAATTCGCTGCAATATGATAGGGCTGTTGATGGCTTGGGCAGTAGTGGGGACGGAGGGGATTCCTATTCCATATTCTCCGAGAATGGACGATGGCATCACCGTGGTCCTTTTGTGCTGTTTCTTTCTGTCGGCCTATGTCTTGTCACGCAGCCGCAAGTTCCTGCTGCAACTGGTGAAGGATTTCCTGCTTCATCGCGAACGTACCAGCATATTTGCCACTTCCACAGCCGCCGATATGCGCTATTTGCTGCTGCTCATCCTGCAGACCTGCATCCTAGCAGGCGTCTGTATCTTCAACTACTTCAATGATATACAGCCGGAACTGGTACGTCATGTGTCGCCGGGGCTTCTGCTGGGGATTTACATCGGTGTGTGTCTCTTCTATTTGTGCTTGAAGTGGATGCTCTACTCTTTTCTGGGTTGGATTTTTTTTGACGAAAGTGTTACAACGCTATGGCTTGAGTCCTATTCTACGCTACTTTATTACTTGGGATTCGCCCTTTTCCCGTTTGCCCTGTTCGTAGTCTATTTTGATTTGAGTTTGCAGCTGACGATAATAATCGGATTGATTTTAGCCTTTTTTGCTAAAATATTGATGTTATACAAGTGGTTAAAGCTTTTTTGTAACAATTTATATGGCGGTTTGCTTTTAATTGTGTACTTTTGTGCCCTTGAAATCATGCCTTGTTTTGTGTTATATCAAGGTGTGATGCAGCTAAACAGTTATTTGATAATAAAATTTTAGGACGTTGAAAATTAAGAAAGTACTTGTGTCGCAGCCGAAACCGGCATCAGAGAAATCTCCTTACTACGACATCGCCGAGAAGTATGGTGTGAAAATAGATTTTCGCCCATTTATCAAAGTGGAGAGCCTTTCAGCGAAAGAGTTCAGACAACAGAAAATTTCGGTCTTGGATCATACTGCCGTTATTTTTACTTCGCGTCATGCTATTGATCATTTCTTCCACTTGTGTACAGAATTGCGTGTGACAATTCCCGAAACAATGAAGTATTTCTGCGTGACGGAGGCCGTTGCTCTGTATATCCAAAAGTATGTGCAGTATCGTAAGCGTAAGATTTTCTTCGGAAACACCGGGAAGATTGACGATTTGATACCTTCCATTGTTAAGCATAAGACTGAAAAGTACTTGGTACCAATGTCGGATGTACACAATGATGACGTGAAGAATCTGCTGGATAAGAATAAGATTCAGCACACGGAAGCTGTCATGTACCGTACTGTCAGCAATGACTTTGCTGCAGATGAGGCTTTTGATTATGACATGCTGGTGTTCTTCAGTCCGGCAGGCATCAGTGCCTTGAAGAAGAATTTCCCTGATTTTGACCAGAAGGAAATCAAGATCGGAACATTCGGCTCTACCACTGCCCAGGCAGTCCGTGATGCCGGGCTTCGTCTTGACCTGGAAGCTCCCAGCGTGCAGGCACCCTCAATGACGGCGGCGCTTGACATGTTTATCAAGGAAAATAATAAAGGAAAGTAAAAAGAGTTATGAGTTATAAGTTATGAGTGATTTGCTTATAGCTTGTAGGCATAACAATGGATTTATAAAATTGAGCTACAAGTGGTTGTGCTTTTATGTCGCCAGGTACTTGTAGCTCGTTTTTGTATCGCCCCATAACTTATCACTCATAACTCATCACTCATAACTTATAACTCATCACCCCATGCCAAATACCTTGCGTAAGTCCGAACGGTTGGACAAGAAGAAAGTGATAGAGAAGATGTTTGCGGGCGGCTCACGCTCGTTTTCGGTTTTCCCTTTGCGTGTGGTGTATCTGCCGGTGGAGGAGCTGGAGGCACCCGTTTCCATTCTTGTAAGTGTTTCGAAACGCCGTTTCAAGCGGGCGGTGAAGCGCAACCGCGTGAAACGCCAGATACGTGAAGCCTACCGCATGAACAAACACGGACTGCTGGCCGTGCTGACGGAAAAAAAGTGCCGTCTGGCCGTGGCCTTCATCTATCTTTCGGACCAGTTGGTAGACTCTTCTGTCATTGAGGACCGTATGAAGACAGCTTTGGCACGCATTGCCGAGAAGGTAGCGGCAAATGCTGAAACCGAGCAAACTCCGCAGGTGTCATGAAGCGTCTGCTTTCATATCTGCTGCTGCTTCCCATCTATTTCTATCAGAAGTGCATATCGCCCATGATAGGGCCTTCATGCCGTTTTACCCCCACTTGTTCGCAATATGCGGTGGAGGCCATCAAGAAACACGGACCTTTCAAGGGGTTTTGTCTGGCAGTCAGGCGCATTCTGCGCTGCCATCCCTGGGGAGGTTCCGGATATGATCCCGTTCCATGAATATTCCAGTTGACATACATACACACCGGCTTCCGCAAGTACCCGGAACTGCCATTGCAAATTGCTATCCCGAAACGTTCTCTCCACAGAGCGGCGGATGGTATTCGGTGGGGATACATCCCTGGCATATAGGTCGGAGTGGAGGTGAACACTCAGGAGTTGAAGGTGCTGTGGCTAGCAGGGTGTGCGGCCTGGAGGAGTTAGTGCGCCATCCCCAAGTACTTGCCGTGGGCGAAGCCGGGCTGGACAAGCTGGCAGATGCTCCGATGGATTTGCAGGTGGAAGTGTTCAGGTGCCAGGCATGTTTGGCAGAGGAAGTGGGAAAGCCGCTGGTGATTCATCTGGTGAAGGCGGTTGATGAACTGCTGAAGGTGAAGCGGGACTTGCGCCCGTCGAATCCGTGGATAATACATGGTTTCCGTGGCAAGGCGGCGCTGGCGGAGGAATATCTGAAACATGGCTTTTACCTTTCATTCGGGGAGAAATACCAGGAAGCAGCCTTGTGCCGGGTACCTGCCGACCGGCTGTTCATCGAAACGGATGAAAGCGAAGTTTCCATCGGGGAATTGTATGCACGCGCTGCCGAAGTGCGCGGCATCTCTCCCGAGGAGCTTGGAGAAACACTCCGGAGAAATGTCTGCAAAGTCTTTTTTAAACCCTAAGAGTTGTTTCTTCGAATAAAGAGTCGTATTTTTGCGCAGATTAAAATAGGAATCAAACAATTCATAGATAATCACTTAAATAATTAATCAGATAACTTAATCATTCGATGAATTTTGTAGAAGAATTAAGATGGCGTGGCATGCTCCACGATATGATGCCGGGTACGGAAGAACTTCTGGCTAAGGAACAAGTGACTGCATACATTGGTTTCGACCCTACTGCGGACTCTTTGCACATCGGGCACCTTTGCAGTGTGATGATTTTGCGTCACTTCCAGCGTTGCGGACACAAGCCGTTGGCACTGATTGGCGGTGCTACGGGTATGATTGGTGACCCTTCCGGAAAGTCTGCCGAACGCAATCTGCTTACGGAAGAGACGTTGCAGCGCAACCTGGCCGGTATGAAGGCCCAGCTCTCCAAGTTCCTGGATTTTGATTCGGATGCCCCCAACCGTGCCGAGTTGGTGAACAACTACGATTGGATGAAGAACTTCACTTTCCTCGATTTTGCCCGTGAAGTGGGTAAGCACATCACCGTGAACTATATGATGGCGAAAGATTCTGTAAAGAAGCGTCTGAACGGTGAGGCACGTGACGGTCTTTCCTTCACGGAATTCACCTACCAGCTGTTGCAGGGGTACGACTTCCTTCATCTGTATGAAACCAAAGGCTGCAAGCTCCAGATGGGTGGCAGCGACCAGTGGGGTAACATCACCACCGGTGCCGAACTGATTCGCCGTACGAACGGTGGGGAGGTATTTGCACTGACCAGCCCGCTGATTACGAAGGCCGACGGTGGTAAGTTCGGCAAGACAGAGTCCGGAAACATCTGGCTCGACCCGCGCTACACTTCTCCATATAAGTTCTACCAGTTCTGGCTGAACGTGAGCGACGAGGATGCCAAACGCTACATAAAGATATTCACTGCACTGTCCAAGGAGGAGATTGACGCTCTGACGGCCGAGCACGAGGCTGCTCCCCATTTGCGCGTCCTTCAGAAGTGTCTGGCCAAGGAAGTGACTATCATGGTTCATTCCGAAGAGGACTATAATGCTGCTGTGGATGCATCCAACATCTTGTTTGGCAATGCAACTTCTGATGCACTGAAGAAGTTGGACGAAGATACGCTGCTGGCTGTGTTCGAGGGTGTTCCCCAGTTCGAAATATCCCGTGATGCACTGGCTGCCGGTGTGAAGGCGGTGGATTTGTTCGTGGATAATGCTGCTGTATTCGCTTCCAAGGGCGAGATGCGTAAGCTGGTGCAAGGCGGTGGCGTTTCTCTGAATAAGGAGAAACTGGCTGCTTTCGACCAGGTGATTACGACAGCCGACCTGCTGGACGAAAAATACCTGCTGGTACAGCGCGGCAAGAAGAATTACTATCTGATTATCGCCAAATAGCGGTATCCTAAAGAGAAGTAATTAAGGAAATAATGCTTTGGCAGTAAAAATAGCCCCGAAATATTTGGATATTTCGGGGCTTCCTTTTATCTTTGCACCGCTTTTTAACAGAAAGCCCTATGTTTGGACTATGGTGTAATGGTAGCACAACAGGTTTTGGTTCTGTTTGTCCAGGTTCGAATCCTGGTAGTCCAACTACGATACAGCTAATTGCAGCTAAAAACCCACTAAAATCGCAAGTTTTAGTGGGTTTTTTTGTTATTCTTTCCCCCTCTTGTTGGCACTATAGGTATAGATTTTTTCTTTTTACGAATCTTTGAACGATATTGCTATATAATTGACACAAATTTATACGGTTTCTCCATTTTCTTTTGTTACATTTGCATCGTGTACGCAAACGATGTGTATTTGATGGCTGAAGTTATAACCTATTAAATGTAGTGCAATCATGAAAACGAACTATGAAATTCGCTATGCTGAGCATCCCGATGATGTGAAAAGCTACGATACGAAAAGCATTCGCTGCGATTTCCTTATAGGGAAGGCATTCTCCCAAAATAAAGTTTCCATTGAGTATAAACTACTTGCAAATCGTACATAAATAGAATATCACTTATTTAAACTTAATAATTTAACGTTATGAATCCGTATTTGAATTTTTCTTTGGAAGGTAAAGTAGCCCTTGTTACAGGTGCTTCTTATGGTATCGGTTTTGCTATCGCTTCAGCTTTTGCAGAGCAAGGAGCAACTATCTGTTTCAACGATATCAACCAGGAGTTGGTAGACAAAGGCTTGGCTGCCTATACTGAAAAGGGTATCAAGGCACGCGGTTATGTATGTGATGTGACAGACGAACCTGCTGTTCAGGCCATGGTAGCCCAGATTGAAAAGGAAGTAGGCTCTGTTGATATCCTCGTAAACAATGCCGGCATCATCCGCCGTGTTCCTATGCACGAGATGGAGGCTGCTGACTTCCGTCGTGTAATCGATATCGACCTCAATGCTCCGTTCATCGTATCAAAGGCTGTTCTGCCTGCCATGATGAAGAAGGGCCACGGTAAAATTATCAATATCTGCTCTATGATGTCCGAACTGGGGCGTGAGACTGTGTCGGCCTATGCCGCTGCCAAGGGTGGCTTGAAGATGCTGACTCGCAACATCTGCTCTGAATATGGTGAATATAACATCCAATGTAACGGTATCGGTCCGGGTTACATCGCTACCCCGCAGACTGCTCCGCTGCGTGAAAAGCAGGCCGACGGTAGCCGTCACCCGTTCGACTCGTTCATCTGCGCCAAGACTCCGGCAGGCCGCTGGCTGGCTCCGGAAGAACTTACCGGTCCGGCAGTGTTCCTGGCATCGGAAGCCTCTAATGCGGTAAACGGTCACATCCTCTATGTAGACGGAGGTATCTTGGCTTATATCGGAAAGCAACCGAAATAAATTTAAGGATAATTGAGAAGGTGATAAAGTGGCAGGATAATGTCACTTGTCACCTTTTTCTTTTGGGCGCGGATTACGCGGATTTCGCGGAAAGGATAAGGAAAATCCGTATAATCCGCGAAATCCGCGCCTAAAAGAAAGTTATACAACTGATTAGGAAAAAGCAATGATTATATGAGAAACTTTCTTTTATTATGTATGGCGGCCCTCTGCTGTCTTGCTTGCAACGATAGCAAGATAGTGACTGTTACGGTAACCAATCCGTTAGCGATGGACCGTTCCGATGAGATGGTAGAGGTGTCCATGACCGAAATCTCAAACCTTCTGAATCTGGCAGACACCGCACAGATTGTGGTTCTGAATGTCGAAGGGGAGCAGGTGCCTTACCAAGTGACCTACGATGACAAATTAATCTTCCCTGCTACGGTAGCCGCCAATGCATCGGCTGCATATACCGTCCAGGCCGGTACTCCCGTCGATGTGGAGGTAAGGGCTTGTGGGCGGCAGTATCCCGAACGTCTGGACGACATGGCCTGGGAGAACGACTTGGTAGGCTTCCGTGCCTACGGTCCTGCATTGCAGGCAAGGGGTGAACGCGGTTTCGGCTACGACTTGTTCACGAAGCGAGGCACTGCTGCACCGGTACTGGAAGACATGTATGCCAAGGAACTGGATGCAGACTCCTGGAAGCAGGTTAATGAATTGCGCAAGACAGACCCGAAGGCAGCCGATGAGCTGGTACGCACATTCTCCTATCATATAGACCACGGTTATGGCATGGACTGCTATGCAGTAGGTCCAACATTGGGAGCTGGAGTGTCTGCATTGATGGTGAATGATACCATTATCTATCCGTGGTGCTACAAGACGCAGGAGGTGCTGGACAACGGTCCGTTGCGCTTCACCGTGAAGCTGGAGTTCAATCCGTTGGCTGTGAAAGGGGATACTGCGGTGGTGGAAACACGTCTGATTACGCTGGATGCCGGTTCTCATCTGAACCGTACTGCCGTTTCGTATAGCAATCTAAAGGAATCCTTGCCCATTGTTACCGGTATTGTGCTGCACGAACCGGACGGTGCTGTGGTGGCTGATGCTGCCGGTGGCTATATGACGTATGTAGATCCCACTACCGGACCGGATAATGGCAAGATATTTATGGGGGCCGCTTTCCCTGCCGTTGTGAAGGAAGCCAAAACCGTGCTTTTCCCCATAGAGGAGAAGAAGATGCGTAACAATGCAGACGGCCACGTACTGGCTGTCAGCGACTATGAGCCGGGTGCCGACTACGTGTATTACTGGGGTTTTGCCTGGGACCGTGCGGACATCAAGACGGCTGAAGCCTGGAATAGCTATATGGCGGCATTTGCACAGAAGGTACGCAATCCGATGACGGTGAGTATCCGCTAAGTTGATTTTCCTCCTTTTCCGAAGGCGAAGCTTGAGAAGCTGGAGGCTTGTAACTGTCCGGGCGAATGACAAGTGTTCTCAGAATAAGCTCTTCCCCTTGTAGACAAGTTCTGCAACGTTTTTGGCCTCCAGTTTTTCCATCAGGCGCTTCCGGTAAGTCTGTATTGTATTGATGCTGAGAAATAGTAATTGGGATATTTCAGAGGTGCTCAGTCCTTGCGAGAGATAGGCGAGCACTTCTTTTTCACGTCTCGACAATTCGGGAAGTGCATGTGGTAGGGTGTTTTGTTTTTCCTTGTCCAGTTCGCTGAAAACATTGCTGAAGTATCTGGTTCCGTTTTTCAGTGTACTGATGGCGTCTCTCAATTCGCTGGTGCTGGCATTTTTTGAAACAGCTCCGTTGATGTTTAGGGTGGATAATTTGGCTATGATCCAAGGTTCTTCATGCATGGTATAGATTAAAATGCCGCATTCGGGTATCCGGCTGTGAAGGTGGGATATGAGCTGGAATCCATTCATATCCGGTAGTTCAAGGTCGATGATGCAAAGGTCGAATCTCTCTTTGAGGGTCAGTTGTTCCACGTCTTTTGCACAAGTGGCTCCTTTGCACGCCACTCCTTCGAGTTGCGAGGCCAATGCAATGATGCCTTCAGCAACAATCGGGTGGTCATCTATTACCAGTATTCTGTATGTTTCTTTGTTTGGTTTCATTCGTTTATGTTAAGCAGTAGGGTGAAAACGTTGTTTTCTGTTGACGAGCATACATTGGCGGTAGCGTTGATGGCTCTGATACGGTCGTTTACGGTACGCAATCCTATGCCGTCATTGTTGTTTGTTGCTGTTTGTTGCTTGTTTGCATTCTTACCGTTGTCTGTAATTTGCAGGGTATATTTATTTTCGTTGTCGGCACGGAGACTGATGACTATATGACTGGCTGAGGCATGTTTCACGATGTTCATGGTGAGTTCTTGTACGATGCGGTACAGCTCATAAGCGGTTTCATTTGGAAGATGGCGTGATGCGTTGTTCTCCGTTGGATGATAGCTGACCTCTATGCCGGTGTTCTCGGCCAGTTTGGCAGCATAACGGTCGAGTATCTGGTCTAGACTGAGATGCTCGAATTCGGGAGGCATCAGTTCGTGTGAGATATTCCGCACGTTGTTTCTCAGTTTGCTGACGAGTGAGGCCAGTTCCTGCTCATTCCCTTTGCCGGCAGAAGTTTCTATCTTCATTTGCAGCCCCAGCAGGTCGTTGGCTATACCGTCATGCAGTTCCTTGGCAAAATATTTGCATTCCTCTTCCAACCCTTCAATGTAGCGGCGTGCCGAGTTCAGTTCGTTTTCTTGCTTTAGCAGTTCAATCTTCTTTTCGGCCATTCGTTTCTTGTGGCGGAGCGTCAACAAAGTAATTAGAGCAAGGCCGGACAGAAGGGCTACAGCAATGGAGGCTTTGAGCAGGAAGGCTTGGTGTTCCAGTTGTTCTTGTTGCAGGTGGGCTATCTCCAATTCCTTTTCTTGCGTGTGATATTTCACGTTGAATTCTGCCATTTGTTGCGTCAGATTGTGCTGTGCCAGTGTATCAGTCCACATGCGGGCACTATCCATGTAGGTGTAAGCCAGTTTGGGGTTTCCCAAGGCATCGTAGCATCGTGCCATTTGTGTAAGTAGTGTTTTGGGCTCGGTACCGGTTTTCCGGTTACGCAGCCAGTGGAAGTCCTTCAAGGCGCGGGCATAGTTTTTGCGGTTTGTTTCGGTGGCTGCCCTCGATTGTATGAATCCTATGGCAGCGATGGAGTTGGATGGTACCCGTTGTAGTAGTTTGTTCCCCAATTTCAAGTAGTGGTCTATGGAATCGGGTTGTTCTTTTCGTTCAAAGAGTCTCAGCATGCCGGGCAGGCAGCGTATCTTCCATAGGTCTTCGTTTCCCTCTCCGTGGCAGGCAATGTTCCAGGCTTTGCGGTTGGATTTTTCAGCATCATCCAGCTTGTTCAGTTCAGCCTTTATGGTTGCCCTGATTTGCCAGGTGGTGAAAGCTACGAATGGGTCTTCGGTTCTGGCGGCATGTTCGGTGGCCATGTCGGTATACTTTTCGGCTTCGTCCAGCTGCCTGATATTGAAGTATAGGATGGACACATTGTTGCAGATGTGGGCTATCCAGCTTTCGTCCCCATATTGCAAGGCACTGTCCAGTGCTTTATTGTAATAGTAGAGTGTAGAGTCATTCATTTGGTGCTGACGGTAGAGGAGGCCCAAATCGTTGTATACGCTGATGTGCTTTTCCAAATCATCTATCTGCGGCAGGTAGGGGAGTACATTTTTTTTCATGGCAAAGGCTTCTTCTGTCTTTCCCACATAGATCAGTAGTGTGGCTTGTTCGTTCAGCAAGATGGGATACATGAAGGAGTGCTTTACGTTCCGGGTGGCAAAGGCGCTGTCGAAGCTACGTTGCGCTTCATCGTAGTGTCCTTCTTCCATGAGATTGGCTGCCCGGTTGTAGAAGTGTGCCAGCAGAGTGTCTGTCGGTATCTCTCCGGCGTGAAGCAGGATGGTGGTTAAAGAAAGGAGGAGTGATAATAGCTTAGTATGGCGTACCCTCATATCGGTATATTTTAGTGGAATTCAATCTGTGCTTAGTTGTTGCAAATATACGTCTTATTCATTTTGCTTTTTATCGGGGATGCTGAATTTTTTCTGTATGTGGCTGAAAAATCACCTTTTTCAGTGACAAGGAGTGAAAGGAAAAGTTTATTACTTTGCAAAAAATATTAAGCTTTGTCTGGGAATGATAAATGGCCAAAAGTATCTGTCCGGGTTTGAATGGCAGAGTCTTGTTGTCGTGAGATACGGACGGCATTCCTTATACTTTTGTTATTATGGATTTTCCTTAGAGGGATGGGGGATAAAACAAGATTTGTAACTTATGAAAATGTTTAAAATGATGGCTGCCTCCATGTTGGGTGTGGCGTTGTGCTTGGGATTCACTGCTTGCAGTGACGATGACGAACATGAGAATGGTGAGGGTGGCGAAAACACCGCCACTGTGGTCAATCCTTCGCAAGTGTTTACGGGAGGACTTCCGAAGTCGGTTTCGGGCATGGTTATTTCTCACAATGAAGAAGGGCTGGTGACGAACATTACAACTGAGGATGGGGATAAAGCCGTCTTTGAGTACTTTCCCGCTACTACAAAGGCAGATGTTGCAAAGGACCGAGCAAGAATCACCGTGACGGATGAAGAGGGCGATGTTACAGAACTGAACTTGCAGCTCAACAGCGATGGTTATGTGGAATTTTGCAACTCAATAGACCACGCTGGTACTCCCGATGCCGATGAGTTTACTTGGGAGATGGAATACGACACTGAAGGCCATCTGGTTGTAATGAAACGCTCTGAAAGCGATGGTGAAATAACGAACATCACCTATAAGGATGGAGATGTGGTGAAGACTTCCACACGTTATGTAGCTAGTGGGGATCTCAATGGTGACGGAATTATCGACAGCAATGACGAGTGGGAGTATAGTGCTGCCATAGACTATACGACGGATAATATAACAGCTCCTATCGAGAATAAGGGCTGCCTGATGTTGTTTGATGAAATACTGGATGTGGATATGGACGAGATGATATATGCCTATTATGGAGGCATGCTTGGTAAGGCTACGAAACATCTGCCGCTTGTAGGGCATTATACATACAATGGCGAGGACTCTGTGTCCGATATGTATTTTACATGGACATTGAATTCCGACAGTTATCCTACGGAACTGGTTGTAAAAGACCAGTGGGATGAATACAGATGTACATTTACTTGGTAATTATAAAACATCTGTTTATTCTTGTGGAACAGGACATGAGCCTATAAAATGTAAGGGGTTGCCTTTTGCCGAGACAACCCCTTCTTATTTTATGTAGAATTTATTGTGACAGCAGATGTTGGTAACTTTCTGCTGTTTCAAGTTTATAATACTTTGAATTCATATCCCTCTTCCTTCAGGAAGTCAATGGCGCGCGGCAATGCGTACTGCAGGTTTCCGTTGCACCAGGATTTCAAGGAATCGTGGAAGGTGATGATGGAGCCGTTGCGGGCGTAGCGCATCACGTTGGCTAGCACTTGCGGACCGCGCAGCTTCTTGCTGTAGTCGCGGGTCACGAGGTCCCACATCACAATCTTGTAGGTTCGTTTCAGCGTGAGATACTGGTTGGCGAACATATGGCCGTGGGGAGGGCGGAACAAGAGAGGGTAGAGAACCTTCTCCACATTGCAATTGATGTCCCCACCCATTTCCATGAAAATCTTCGCCTGTTCGGTATTTCCCAGATAATTCTTGGCCGTGTATTCAAATCCACGGATATGGTTGAAGGTGTGGTTACCGATGCGGTGCCCACGCTCAACGACCATCCGGAATTCGTCCGGATGCTTCCGTATGTTGTCACCTACCATGAAGAAGGTGGCTTTGATGTTGTGCTTATCCAGCAGGTCGAGCACCCAGGGAGTTACTTCGGGGATAGGGCCATCGTCGAAAGTCAGATAAACGGCTTTTTCATTGGGGTCCATCCTCCAGACTGCACCGGGATATAGTTTGCGAAAAAACTCAGGAGGTTGTTCTATAAACACGTGATTAAGGATTAAGGGATTAGGGATTAAGGATTAGGGGTTAATGATTAAGGATTAGGGGTTAAGGATTAGTTATTAATGATTAGTGATGAACTGCACAGGCTAATCCCTAATCCTTTAATCCTTAATCCCTAATCCTTATTCTCACTCCTTCATTCTGTCCACATACATATTATACAGTTCTTCCACCTTCGGCTCGTAGATTTCGGCGAGCTTGGAGTTGTACTTCTTCATGGCCTTCACCTCGGCATCGAGTACAGCCCAGTGGTATTCAAACTCACGGGTAGAAATCATGAAGCGGTTGTCGTCCAGGCTCAGATACCAGGTCAGGTACTCTACAGCCTTGTCAGCAAGGGCTTTCATTATCTCGTCCGCCTTGGCGGTTTCGCCCAGTTGGTAGTAGGCTTCTGCCATCTGTACGGCACCGTTCTGCCAGTCGTAAGGCACGTTGTAGGCGGGAATCATCTTTTCGGCATAGTCCAGGGCGGCTTTTGCCTTGTCTTTCTTGCCCTCACGCATCAGCTGCTGCACGAGTTGGGAGAAGATGCGACGGTGAGAGTGACACATGCGCATGGCGTTCTCGTCGATATAGATGCCCGGCTTGTCGATGCCACCGAACTTGAACTTGTTCATCAGGTTGTCGTACATCTTTTCGGAGTCTATTGTCACGCCCGTCTTACTGGTGTCGAACGGAGTGAAACGATAGGCAAGACCTTCCTGAACGAAGTGGTTTTCCATATTCAGCTGGTTCTCCCTGCCTACGCTGACAGCGATATAGATGGGGCGTTCCCAGTTGGCCTCGCTCAGCATTTCGAGCATCATCAACTCGCTCTTGTAGAGGGCGCGTTTGCCTTTCAGCGAAATGTGCATGTAGTCGGGGATTGAGTCGCCCGGTATCATCATGCCGCTACGGCGCACGGCTTCCTTGTCTACCTTGATGACGATGCTGTCGGTAGGGATCACCTTCAAGTCTTGATTCTTGTTGCGCACCCAGTTCTTGAGGATATTCTTTAGCTCATACGGGTTGTCACCGAATTCTTTCTTTACATTGACCAGTGCTTCGGGATTACCGTCCAGTGCCTGCTTCTCGGCTTCGGCATAGAGCTGGTCGATGCTTTTCTTGTACTCAGGCTGGATGGGGACGTATTCGTTGGTGCCTTCTACGTACTCCATACGGTCCCAGGTGATGGGGAGAGAAGGACTGTCGTAGGCGGGGCGCTTCATCTGGTCGATGTACCAATCGGTCTGCAGGTACGAGAGGTTGCAGGTACGGGCGTCGGTACGGAAACCTTCGGTCTCCTGGTTGTACCAGAGGGGGAAGGTATCGTTGTCACCATTGGTATAGATAATCGGGTTGCCGCTTTCTTGCAGGGACATCAGGTAGTTCTGGCCGAAGTCGCGTGCCATGTAGCGGTCGCTGCGGTCGTGGTCGTCCCAAGTCTGGCTTGCCATCTGCACGGGGACAAAGAGGCAGGCTACGGAAACGATGGCGGCAGCAGGCAGTTCCTTCATCTTGGCATAGTCTTGAAGCAGACGGACGAGTCCTGCCACACCCATACCAATCCAGATGGCGAAGGCGTAGAACGAACCGGCGTAGGCATAGTCACGTTCGCGCGGTTGGCTCGGAGTCTGGTTCAGGTAGAGCACGATGGCAATACCGGTCATGAAGAAGAGGAAGAAGACCACCCAGAATTGCTGGATGCCTTTCTGCCCACGGTAGGCTTGCCATAGCAGGCCGATGATACCCAGCAGCAGGGGTAGGCAGTAGAATACGTTGTGTCCCTTGTTGTCTTTCAGTTCCTGAGGCAAGAGGCTCTGGTCGCCCACCAGCCAGTTGTCGATGAACGGGATACCGGTAATCCAGTTGCCGTGTTCAATTTCTCCGCTGCCTTGTATGTCGTTCTGGCGTCCGGCGAAGTTCCACATGAAGTAGCGCCAGTACATCCAGTTGAGCTGGTAGGAGAAGAAGAACTTGATGTTTTCCCACTGTGTGGGCATGTTTACCATAATCATGTTGCCGCATTTATCATAGGGCACATCGTAACCCTTGATGTCCTGCCAGGCATGGTATTGTTGTGTATGGGCACTGCTGTACATACGCGGGAACAGCATGTTCTGGGCGTATTCGTACTCAATGCGTCCGGGGATTTCGATGTACGAATCCTTTTCGTCGGGCGTAGCTTTCTCCTTGCGGATGAACTTCGTGCCGTTGTACTTGATGCGCGGTTCGCAGTAACCGTCTTTCACGTCCAGTGCCACTTGCGAGGAGAAGGCAGGGCCATAGAACAGCGGGCGTGTGCCATACTGCTCGCGTCCCAGGTATTCGCCCAGTGTGAAGATGTCTTCCGGAGAGTTCTGGTCCATCGGCGTGTTGGCGGTGGAGCGGATGACGATAAGTGCATACGAGGAATATCCGATGACAATCATCATGGTGCAGAGCAGCGAGGTGTTCAGCGTGCGTGCCGATACGCGGAATTTCTCTTTGACGGCTGCCTGCGTCTTCGGACGGAGGTAGAGCCACAATGCGGCAATGACAATGACACCGATAACTACCGAGCTGGTACCGTGTCCGTAGAACGGGATACCCAGCATGGCGATGGTGAGTATGAACGAGAGTGCCATACGTGCCTTGTTGCGTTCGGTATAGCTTTCGTAGATACCCCAGATGAGGCAGGCTGCCAACAGGATGATATATACGATGACACCCGTGTTGAAGGACATGCCCAGCGTGTTGACGAAGAGCAGTTCGAACCAGCCGCCCACTTTCACGATACCCGGCACGATGCCGTAGAGTACGGCTGCTACCAGTATGCCCGAAGCGAGCAATGCCAGCAGGGAGCCTCGGGCATTGGCGTTGGGTACTTTCTTGTAGTAGTATACCAGTACGATGGCGGGCAGGCAGAGCAGGTTCAGCAAGTGCACGCCGATACTCAGACCGGTCAGGTAGGCAATGAGAATCAGCCAGCGGTCACTGTGAGGCTCGTTGGCAACGTCCTCCCATTTCAGTATGAGCCAGAATACGACGGCAGTGAACAGTGAGGAGAAGGCATACACCTCGCCTTCCACAGCGCTGAACCAGAAGGTATCGCTGAACGTGTAGGCAAGTGCGCCCACCAGACCGCTACCCATGATGGTAACCATCTGGCCGCGTGTGATATTGTTTTCGTCTGTCACCACAAGTTTGCGTACCAGGTGCGTGATGCTCCAGAAAAGGAACAGGATACATGCGCCGCTCATCAGCGCGCTCATGTAGTTCACCATCTTGGCAACGGTGGAGGCATCGGAAGCAAATTGTGAGAATAGGTTGGCTACCAGCATGAAGAACGGTGCGCCGGGCGGGTGTCCTACTTCCAGCTTATAGCCGGTGGTGATGAACTCCGGGCAGTCCCAAAAGCTTGCAGTAGGTTCGATGGTCATGCAGTAGACCGTCGCTGCAATGAGGAAGGTAATCCAGCCTACAAGGTTGTTTACGGTTTTGTACTGTTTCATTCAGATGAAATTCGTTATTATTCAGTTTTGTTTTTTACAAGCTGTTTTGCCATCGCTTAGTCAACGTATTGGCATATATGGGCGCAAATATAATGATTTCGCTTCTAAATAGGTGACAATAAGCAGCATTATTAGGATAGGTTAAGGGATTTGCTGCATCTATAGATGCAGCACGGTGGAAGTATAGATGCAACGCGGTGGATATATAGATGCAACAATGATGATTCTATAGAGGGAATATCCGGCCGATAAAGGGGATGCGGAAAGGAAGTATCCTCCTTGCTTGTCTAAATGAATCTTTCGTTTATAACCGAAAATCTAGCCTTTTTCGCAAACTTTTTAGGTTATGAACGAAAGAATGGATATACTTAGGAAGTACAATCTCTGGACAAGAGGAGATTTATATTTTCATCGACGAAGTGCAGCTCATCGAAGAATGGGAAAAGTCGGTCAATTCTTATTCGCAGGACTATACCGAGGAGTACGAGCTCTTTATCAGTGGCTCCAGCTCACGGATGCTGTCCGGTGAGCTTGCCACGCTGCTTTCCGGGCGATACGTCCAATTCCCGGTATATCCCTTCAGCTATCAGGAGTATGCAGAGATAAGGCATCTGGAACAGAACCGCGAGAGCTATATGAATACGGGCGGAATCCCGGAACTTTTTGTCTTGCCCGAAAAGCAGGAGGTGCAGCGCAATTACTTGTCTGCCTTGAAGGACACCATCTTGCTGAAGGACATCAGCCAACGCTACAGCATACGTGACCCCCGACTGCTTGAAGACCTTTTTGCGTTTCTTGTAGGCAATGCCTCTAATTTAGTGTCCATCGGCAACATCGTGAACTATT
Source organism: Bacteroides sp. AR29 (assembly GCF_900217715.1). Lineage (NCBI taxonomy): Bacteria > Pseudomonadati > Bacteroidota > Bacteroidia > Bacteroidales > Bacteroidaceae > Bacteroides > Bacteroides sp. AR29. Next base: position 240,223 of record NZ_OBMS01000005.1, on the reverse strand, counting down.
TCAAGAGCCAAGGCCGGAAGACGGGCTATGATGCCGTGGCTGCTTACATAGGCTATATCGAAGACTCGTTCTTGGCGTATCGTTGTGAACGCTTCGACTTGCGCGGAAAGGAAATACTGTCCGGTACGGCGAAATATTACATCAACGACCTTGTCTTTAAGAATTTTCTCTATCCCGGAACGGCCTATGGGGTGGGTTATAAACTGGAGAATCTTGTCTATCTGGAGTTGCTCAGGGCAGGCTATGATGTCTATACCGGATGTGCCAAAGAAAAAGAGGTGGACTTCATCGCCCGGAAAGGCGACCGTACGATATATCTGCAATCCACCTACATGCTGGTATATGAACAGGCGGTGCGCCGTGAGTATGCTTCGCTGGAGTCGATACAAGATAATTATGAGAAGCTGGTTGTCTCGCTTGACGACTTCTGCCTGCCGTCTCATGAAGGAATAAGGCATGTGCGGGCGTGGGAACTGCATGGGTTGTTGTAAAAGGTGCTGAAAGACGGAAATATCCCTATAACCTTGACAAAAAGTAATGTTTTTCCCGGTTTTCCTGCCGCACTTGGTTTTATAGAAGAACGGATTTAGGATATATTGTGGATATTCAGCTCATAAAGATGCGTTCTTTTTGCATATTCTTCCGCTTTTGTGGGACTTTTATACAGAAATTGGCTACACTTTTAAGCTAAAAAGAGTATACCGTTTTACTAAAATGGGAGTTGCGTTTTAGTAAAACGGTTACTCTGTTTTAGTAAAACGTTCTTTTGCTTTTGCATTTTCGGTGTATCAGGGCTTTCGGAGGTGTGATTTCGATTTATTAGAAGGACGTTCGTTTTGGTATAATGCTTATAACCTGACACTTATGGATTTTCGCTCTCGTATTTCTTTCTGTGTGGATAATCGGTCCGAAATACGGGATTCTCGTGCGATAGAAAATACAAAGTGTCAGAATGACAAAATCATATTTATCTTCTGTAGGTATCAGCCTTAAAAATACTTTCCAATCTTTTTCTTGTTTTCATTCTTTATCGTTAAATTTGCCATCGAAGCAAGGAAGTGTCCTTAGCTTCAATGTTTTGTGAAATGATATTGTAAGAAGCGTTGTGCTTCATTCTTGTCTTTGAGAACCTGAGAAATTTTCGAAACTATACAAGAATGGCATGGACTGCTCCTGCGCTGGTTTCGGCGTGGGTCTGCTGTCTGTTCATTTGTATAGTGGGGTTTTCTCAGGGCCTTCAAAGACGATGGATAGCACGCAGTTCCACGTTCTTTTTTTATATTCAGCAATACTCCCTCCTGAACCAAAGCTCGAATATCGGATCGGAGAAAACATACTTGTTCCCCTCTTTCTCAATGAAATCACGTTCTGTCAGCATACGCTTGTTGCGTGTGATGGTCTGTGCACTGCCCAATTCATATTTCCGCACTACGGGGATGGAGTTGAAGCGGTATTCACCGTCGGCTACAGCACGAAGCATGGCAGTTTGGGCAGCAGTCAGGTTCTCGGTGTCGTTCATGAACATAGGCATGTTGGTGTCTATCAGTTGGCGGGTACGGATTTCGATAATCTCATCTGTCACTTTTTCAGACGTACCGCTCCAGATGAAATAGCACAACTGTTGCAAATACCACGAATGGCATTTCACGATGTCGCACAGTTGTTCTGCTTGCTGTTCGCTGATTTCTTTGTTCGTCCGGTGGAAGGCATTGACGATGAAGGGCACCCATTCCTCTTTCTTTATCTTTTGCAGGAACAGTACTTGTCCGAAGCGGTAGAAGGGGTTAGAAGAATTGTTGAAGATGTCCATCATCATATGCCGCTTGCTTCCGTAAAAGCAATAGGAGACTTGTTGCTGCTTCTGCCAGGCAGAGCGCATTTTTCCCTCCATACTTTTGTAGCCGGGTAGTAGTGCCAGTTGTTGGAACTCGTCGATGCAGACAATCAGGTGTATGCCTTTGGCAGCTGCTATCTTTTCGGGTAGTTCCAGTATCTCCATGACACTTTTTTCTTCCAGTTCCAATTTCAGGTCAAAGGAGAGGGTATCGGTTGGGTCGCTCTTCAATGTGATACTGGGAGAAACGGCTTTAAGAAACTGTTTCACATCTTCAAGCCTCTTTTCAAGGGTGGAGGCGGCGCAAGAAATGACTTCTCGCGCAAAGATGCGGTAGAATTCAGCTTCCGTCTTGATGCTGAATGCATCAATGAAGCAGACACGGATATGCTTGTCTTCTTGTGTCAGTTCGTCCATAGCTACTTTTACAAGCGACGATTTTCCCCATCGGCGCGGTGAAATAAGCATTACGTTGATGCCCGATCCAAGTAATTCTTTCAGTTGCTTTCGTTCTTCTACCCGATTGACGAAACTTTCTTTATCAACCAGTGTGCCGTATTGAAAAGGTGATTTCATAAACTTTCTGTTCTTGATTTAATGACAAATATACAAATTATACATCAATGTATAATACATCAATGTATAATTTTGTTTGAGCACATGTGCAAAAACACCCACTTTTTGCACATGAAACGGAGAACGTGAGCAAAAAAGCCTTATTTTTGCTCGCGTTATTGATTCCGAATATAATGTTAAATACAAATATACTATGAAAAGTAAGGTTCTTGCATTGATTCTATTATGCGGTGCCGCCTCGTTGGGCGCCAAAGTAAAACTGCCTGCACTGGTGGGCGACAACATGATACTCCAGCAGCAGACTGAAGTGAAACTGTGGGGAACGGCTGCTCCGGAAGCCGAAGTACGCGTTACGCCTTCGTGGAACGGACAGACAATGACTTGCCGTGCCGATAAGGATGGCGGTTGGACGCTTGCCGTGGAGACTCCGGCAGCAGGATACACGCCTTATGAGATAACTTTTGATGACGGAGAAAAAACTACGTTGAAGAATATCCTAATCGGTGAAGTATGGCTTGCTTCCGGCCAGAGCAATATGGAAATGCCCCTGAAAGGTTTTGCTGGCTGTTGCATCATGAACGGAGCGGATGACATCATAGTTTCTGCCGAGAATAAGGGGGTGCGTATGTTCACCGTTCCCAAGCACCAGACTTATGAACTGCAAACCGACTGCAAAGGTAGCTGGAACATATCTTCCATAGAAACCGCACCCGATTTCAGTGCGACGGCCTACTATTTTGCCACTTCGTTGAGCCGTGCCCTCCGGATTCCGGTCGGCATCATCTGTAGCGCTTACGGTGGATCCACTGTAGAAGGTTGGATAAGCCGTGAACTGCTGGAAAACTATCCAGACATATCTCTCAACCCCGATTCCATCGAACGCCTGCATCCCATGCTCCGCCCCATGCTGATGTACAATGCCATGCTGAAGCCGCTTCAGAACTATACCATCAAAGGGTTCATCTGGTATCAGGGAGAGTCGAACGTAGGTCGCCATGAAACATATGCCGAACGCTTGGCCGACATGGTGCAGCTGTGGCGCAAGGAATGGGGGCTGGGCGAATTGCCTTTCTACTTTGCCGAAATAGCGCCGTACGCCTATGGAGGTACCCAGCAAGAGAAAGCTGCTTACCTACGTGAAGCGCAATTCCGTGCCCAAAGCCTGATTCCGAACAGTGGTATGATTTCGACAAACGACCTTGTAGAGCCTTATGAGATGTACAATATCCATCCCCGCAACAAGACAAAGGTAGGTCAACGCTTGAGCTATCTGGCATTGAACCTTACCTATGGATTGAAGCAGATACACTGTTTCGGCCCACAATATAAGTCATGGACTGCTAAAGGCAGTGAAGCATGGGTTTCCTTCGACCATTTGGAAATGGGTATCTGTCGCAACTATGACCTTCGCGGTTTCGAAGTGGCGGGTGAGGACCGTGTGTTCCATCCTGCCGACAAAGTATGGCTGCACTGGCAGACGAATGAAGTGGTAATCTCTTCAGAAAAGGTATCCCATCCCGTCAGCGTGCGCTATTGTTTCCATGATTTCCAGATTGGTACGATGATCGGTGGGAATGAACTGCCTACCATTCCGTTCCGTACGGATAATTGGTGAAAGAGTGAAAAGTATATAAACACTTTCATTATACTATAATATTGGGCGCGGGTTACGCGGAATCCACGGATGCAGTAAACTAAATCCGTGTAATCCGCGCCTAAAAGAAAATATCCAGAGGGTTTTGTTCCCCCTCTGTCTTTTATTGTTTCAGCAACTGTTCTGCTGCAAGTACCAGGAACATATAGTGGGACGAACCTCCTCCCAACACATACTCAGTCTGTTGCCAGAGGAACGGGAACGTCAGGAGTTCCGGGAAGTCGGGACGGATAAGCGCCGTACCGGAAATGACTCCACCGGGAATGTACGACCAGTCTGCGCGGTTCAGTCCGTAGCCTACAGTGGCTGATTGTGCGCCGACACCCGAGGCGAAGGAAGCCTGGTTGGAGCCCGGGTGGCATCCGAGAATGAAGTTGAGGGCATTGAATACCGGTGCTTTCGGGAATATTTCCGGATAGGCGGTTGTCAGGAAGTAGTGCTGGAAGCCGAAACGCTGTATATCCCAGCCTGCACCCCAGATGTTCGGACGGTAGGGAACGCCATAGGGAGTCTCCTGCACTTGTTTGTTCAGTTCTTGTTCATATCCGGTCAAAGCTTTGCGGAAAGCTGCTGAAAAGGCTTTGGCTTTCTTGTTCTTCATCTGTGCGAACAGTTTTTCCACACGTGCCGTGTACCAGCCGATGCGGCCTATCTGCTTGATGATGAGCTCCTGGTTGTCCAGAATGAAGTCCATATAGGGTTGTTCGCCGGTGGTGAGGTACAGCTCTACGGCTGCCTGCACTTTGGGGAACAAGGCTCTGTTGTTGCCGCTTCCGGTAGAAGCATATACTTTGCGAGCAATGTCGAGGCAATGCACACTCAATGTATCATTGAAACCTTTCAATACACGTGATACGGCAGCCAGCTGGGCAGCTGTCGACAGTTCCCGTCCGGGGTTATCCTCCGTAAATATCCAGCGGTCGTCTTCATTACCGATTTTCCCGTCGGTCATGGCGGCGGCATCACCCAGAAGTACGTATTGGCGAAGGTCGTTGCAGATGATTCCCCGGTAGAGACGTCCCAGTGCCAGGTAGCCGTTGACTACCGTAAGGGCGCCGTTCTCTACTTGTTGCAGCAAGTCATTCTTACCGTCGGGCTGGTGGATTTCCGTCACACGGTTTATCTGGTCGATGGAAGTCACGTCGAGATTCGGGTGGAAAGCTTCGTAGGCCAGTGCCAGGATATAGGATTCTCCGGCTTGGGATTCGATGCGGAGGTCAAAGTCTCCGGCATCGTGCCAGCCGCCTATGTTCACTCCGGGAACCACTTCACCCGGTTTGAACTTGGACAGGCCCTCTTTCTGGTCGTAGCCGTCGATATGATTGTGTGCCGGTGCCATCTGGGCATCGTCCATGTGGCAGCAGTCGTGCCATACGCGGTATTTTTCGTTGACGCGCATGTGGCACATCTGTACGGGAAGGAAGTATTCCAGTACGGGCTGCCATACGCCGCGGGCATATACGTCATTGTCGATGCGGAAGATAGGGGATACGGAGGTATCGTATTTAATCTTGTAGAGTCCCGGTTCCTTCACATCCGTGAAGTCCACCTTCAGATAGTTGTATCTCAGGAACTTGCCCCAATTGGCAGGAGTGACGTTCTTGACCACTTTCTCGCCGTCTGCGTCAATGCGGATGATTTGTGCCGTTTCCTTTCTATTGTCACGTATATCCATTTCGATGACGGCTTCCTTGTCCTGGGCGGGATGATAACCTATCTGTGAAGTCTGGATAACCGGCTGATACATCCAGTCGGCCACTACGTTCGGAGTGATAATCCATTTGACGGCCCCTTTGGTGACACCCGGTTTTATGTTGCTGCGCAGTACGAACCAGCCGTTATTGTGGTTCATACGCCCGTCAAACAGTTGTAGGTCACCACTCAATGATTCGATGGTTACTTTGTTGTAAGGGTCGTCGGGGCGGGAGGTAAACTTACGGCCTTTGGCATAAGGTTCGCTGATGATGTCGTCGGCCACAATCGGGCTGTAACCTTTTCCTATCAGTTTGTCCATGTCTGCCAGCGATTGCTTGCCGTCATGATAATTTCCCGTATGCAGATAGTTGGGTTGGGTTGTCATTAGGGGAGAGTTGGGTTGTTGCGGGAAGATGCCGCTCTGACCGTCCATAATCCAGGGCTTGCCGAAGAGGGAACCCGGGAAGAATTCAAGGTTGAAGCCCACTTTTCCGATGAATTCCTGGGGAATGGGGCGGTCAAGGTCTACGGTCACCTCTATGTTTTTACCTTTGCTTTCCACGTTTACCGTATATATAAGGTGGAGGTCCGGGTAAATCATCGGGTTGAATCCGGTGAGATGGCGTGAGGAGTCGGGATAGCACAGCGTGGCGGTGATGCTGTTGTCACCGAGCTTCCGGTCGAGCTGTTTCGGTACGGGCTGCCATTGTCCGGGTGTGGCTTCCAGACGGATATCTCCATTCGTCGCCACACGGTGTCCGTTCATGATGATACATACCCCTCCTTGGTGTCCTTCGGGATAGATATCATCAAAAGCCATGATGTCGACTCCCTGATTCTTGAAATAACCGGAGGATGTCAGCTTGAAGTCTTGCGCATGCAGCGCACTGCTGCCGCAAAGCAGTGCCAAGACTGATGCAAATAGGAAATGTTTCTTTCTCATAGTATCTATTTTTGAGTTACAAAATTTTCTACTAATATACGGACTAAAAAGGAAACGGATGGCTTTTGTTTGTAGCCAATAACGTTATGAAATGTGTCTTTTTCCTCTATTTTTATGATATTCATTGTTATATTTGTCAGACAATGGCGCTTGAGCTGCCGGATACCCACGTTTGAGCCAATAGAAGCTGATGTCTGGTAAAACAAGGACTCAGTACCCAAAAATAGCCTTTATCGGAACCAATTGTATCCCTTGAAAAAGGATGGCAATGAGTAGTGTCCATTTGTTTTTTTGTACATTTGCAATGTAACTATGGCTAACTCCTTAAATCGCTATATTATGAAACGTATGTTTTCCGTTTTTTTGCTGATTACAGTATGGTTGCTGGTTACACCTTTCCTGCAAGCACAGTCACACGTAGACAAGGTTTTAAAAGATGAAATAACCTCGGACTTGAAAGAGAATATCCTCTCTTTTTGGGAAAGATACAGCGTAGATTCTTCCGGAGGCTTTTATGGTTCATTGGGACGTGACGGTGCCCCGATAGCGGATGCTCCCAAAGGTGGTGTACTGAATGCCCGCATCCTTTGGACTTTTTCAACCGCCTACCGGATGTATGGCGATACTGCCTACCGTAAATTGGCTGACAGGGCGCAACGGTATTTCATAGATCACTTCATTGATTCGCAGTATGGAGGCGTATATTGGCTGATAAAAGCGGACGGTACCCCATTGGATACGAACAAGCAGACTTACGGCTGCTCTTATGCTATCTATGGGTTGTCCGAACATTTCAGGGCAACGGGCAACAATGAAAGCCTGCAAAAAGCCATAGAGCTTTATCGGATAATGGAGAGCAAAGTCAAAGATCCCGTAAATGATGGCTATATAGAATCCTTTACCCGCGAATGGGGAACTCCCCAAAAGCTGGGGTATGATGGAGATGGCATTGCTGCCAAAACAATGAATACACATATCCATGTATTAGAGGCATACACGGCTTTATATAAAGTATGGAAGGATAACAGCCTTTGCAAGCGCCTTGCAAAAGTAATAGACTTAATAACAACCAGGCTGTACAACCCACAAACACATCACTTGATATCATACTGTGATTTAAATTGGAATAATCTGGATGACATCGACTCTTACGGGCATGATATCGAAACTTCTTGGCTGCTGACGGAAGCTGCAGAGGCTCTGGGTGACCCGGAGGTTATCGGGAGGTGCAGGAAGGTAGCATTGGAACTTGCAGATGCTTCCTTGAAGGAGGGCATCAACCCGATGGGAGCTATGATGTATGAACGACATAAGGACAAAATCAGGAAGGACGCTTCCTGGTGGTGCCAAGCGGAAACTGTGGTCGGCTGTATCAATGCCTGGCAACTGACTGGTGAACAATCTTATCTGGACAGTGCCGTCCGCACCTGGAACTTCATCAAATCACGGATGATAGACAAGGAGTATGGTGAATGGTTCAGAACGGTGCTGGAAGATGGAACTCCCCGCTACAAGGAGCCTAAAGCAAGTATGTGGAATTGTCCTTATCATAACAGCCGTATGGGGTTTGAGATTGATACCAGACTGAAATGACAACCTTTTATAGATTTGATATTATGAAGAATTTACGAATTTTCCAGTTTGGAATAGTTGTATTGCTGTGTGGTATATTATCTCTGCCGCTTTCTGCCCAGACGGAAGTGATGGCATGGAGCAATATCACGGGTGTCCGCGTAGACGGTGAATTGATAGACTTTGAGTCATCCCTGCGTGTCGGAACCTTGAAAGGAGATATGGAGATTACCGGAAAGGAGAAGCAGGTCCGTCCCGTTTTCCATCGTGAGGGGAATATGCAGGAAGTGACGGCTACTCTGCGAGGTGTAAAGTTCCATCAGAAAGTGACCGATAAGGGAAAAGGCTTGGTGGAGATTTCTATTGATGCGCTGTCGGACACTACTTTGAACCAGGCAGCCTATTACTGTATTGCTTTAAGTCCGGAAAACTACATTGATGCCAAAGTAAGGGTAAGTGGCAGGAAGCTGACCGTTACTTCGGCCAATAGGAAGTTGGAATTCAAGTTCAATAAGTCTGTAAAGGCCACGGTTGAAAAAGAGTCTACCGGTACTGTTGTGTATATCTCGCTAATGCCGATTCTGAAAAAGGCTGGGAGAACAGCATTGTCTATGGAACTGCATGCTTCCGGAGTGATAGATCACAGTGACGCGGAAATTACATTGGATATGCAGAATCCGGGAAGTTTGTTTGCAGGCTTTGGAGGGAATTTCCGCCTGCAGAATCCTGCTGCCGACCCTAAAGTGATAGATTACTGTCTGGAAAACTTGCGCGTAGCTTATGGCCGTGTGGAATTTCCGTGGAGATTGTGGCAACCCGAAGAAGAATCCGATCCTATTGCCGTGGCACAGAATGGGGGACTGAACAAGCGGGTGGAGGAAAGTCTCCTCATGGCAAAGCGCTTGAAGGCGATGGGAATGCCGGTAATACTAAGCTGTTGGTTTCCGCCTGCATGGGCCATTGACGGAGGTCCTGCAAGTTATGCCCGTCAAGGTGGTGTCATTGCTTATCGTCTGGATAACCGGAAAAAGGAGAAGATTTATAAATCCATGGCAGATTATCTGTTGTATGCCAAACGGTATTATGGTATTGAGTTCTCCATGTTCTCGTTCAATGAATCGGATTTGGGTATTGATGTCCTCCACACTCCGCAGGAGCATGCAGATTTCATTAAGGAGTTCGGTGCTTATCTGGCAGGGTTGAATCTTCCTACCCGCATGCTGCTTGGCGACAATTCGGATGCCACTACTTTCGATTTTATCCTTCCTGCTTTGAACAATCCTGAGACTCATAAGTATATTGGTGCAGTTTCTTTCCATTCATGGCGTGGTTGTGATGATGTTACGTTAAGGAAGTGGGCGGGTGCTGCCAAAGAGATTAATGTACTACTCTTGGTTGGTGAGGGTAGTACGGATGCCGCTGCTCATGGTTATGCCGAGATATTCAATGAGTCGACGTTTGCACTTTATGAAATCAATCTGTATACACGTATTTGTGCGATTTGCCAACCATTGTCCATCTTGCAGTGGCAGCTCACTTCAGACTATTCGTTGTTGTGGGGAGACGGCATTTATGGCTCCAAAGGTCCTTTGCGTCCTACACAACGTTTCTGGAACATTAAGCAGCTGGCCTCCACTCCGGCCGATGCCTTGGCTATTCCAGTCAGTAGCAGCAAGAAAAATGTAAACTGTGCGGCTTTCGGAAATATGGTGCGCGGAGAATATGCCGTCCATATGGTCAATAATGGGGCGGATTGCGAGGCTGTCATCTCCGGTATCCCTGCAGAAGTGAAGGAACTGAAAGTCTATGTGACCAATACAAAGGACTGCATGAAGGAAACTGCAGTGAAGGTGGAGAATGGACTGGTACGGGTACACTTGCCGGCTATCAGTTTCATTACCTTATTGTCGGATAAATAATTTTGAAATGGAATAATATTAATATATAAAGAATAGTGATATGAATATAACTACATGTCTGTTTACAGTTCTGGGAGGAATGGCCACTTTAGGGCATCCTTCAGAAACTGTACGTTTGAATCAGTTAGGGTATTATCCCCAGCAGGAAAAAGTAGCTGTGGTGAATGCCGGTGAGGTACGTGAATTTACCATAGTAGATGCAGCCACGGGCAATCGGCTACTTTCCGGCAAACCCGGATATACCGCTTCATCCGCTTGGTCGGATAGGAGCAGGACAATATTGGATTTCAGTGACATCACGGTACCGGGAAGATATCTTCTGTTGGTTAACGGCGATTCAGTGGCATTCGAAGTAAAGGAAAAGGTGCTGTCCCCTTTGGCCGATGCCGCTTTGAAATCTTTCTATTACCAACGTACGGGTATGCCCATCGAAGCGACTTATGCGGGTCGGTGGAGCCGTCCGGCAGGCCATCCAGATGACAAGGTGCTGGTACATCCCAATGCTGCCGGGCCGGAACGTAAGGCGGGAGCGGTGATTTCTTCTCCGGGAGGATGGTATGATGCCGGAGATTATAACAAGTACATTGTGAACTCCGCTTATTCCATCGGATTGATGCAGGCGATTTATGCCCGCTTTCCTGACTATTTTATCCGTCAACGGGTGAACATCCCGGAAAGCGGAAACCACACGCCCGATTTGCTGGACGAGATGTACTATAACCTGAAATGGATGCTGACCATGCAAGACCCTGCCGACGGAGGAGTCTACCACAAGCTGACTACCCCTTCGTTCGAGGGATTTATCAAGCCTACGGAGTGTAAGCAGCCCCGTTATGTAGTTCAGAAATCAGTAACGGCGGCATTGGACTATGCTGCGGCTTTAGCGCAAGCTTCCGTGTTGTTTGCTCCTTACGAAGAGGATTATCCTGGCTTTTCGGAAGTGGCTTTGCAGGCTGCCGAACGTGCTTACGCCTGGGCAGAAGCGCATCCGCAAGCGCTCTATCATCAGGACCTCCTCAACAAGCAATATCAACCTGCCGTGGTTACGGGAGCTTACGGTGATCGTAGTGCCGATGACGAATTCTTCTGGGCGGCTTCCGAGCTCTATCTTGCTACGGGAAAGCCCGTTTACCGGGAACAAGTGAAGAAGCATCTGCCCACTGCATATAAGACTCCTTCTTGGGGCAATACCACTGCGTTGGGCGTGTTTGCCTGGCTGCAACCGGGCAGGGAATATCAGGGTGAAGACGTGGAGTTGGCAAATGCCATGAAAGACCTGCTACTGGACTATGCTGCCGAGGCTGTGCGGGGTGCTGACCGCTCTCCTTTCCACGCTCCTTACGGCAACGATGCCAAAGATTTCTTTTGGGGATGCCTTGCCGAAGGGTGTGCTAACCAAGCCACTTCACTGGTTTGCGCCTATTTGCTTACAGGCGAGAAGTCGTACTTGACGAACGCCTACCGCAATATGGACTACATTTTAGGAAAGAATGCCACGGGATATTGTTATGTCACCGGTTTCGGGATGAAGAGTCCTCTGTATCCGCACCATCGTCTCTCTGCATCGGATGATATAGAGGCACCTCTTCCCGGTTTCCTGGTTGGCGGTCCCAATCCTGGGCAGCAGGATGGCGTTGCTTATGCTTCCAACCTGCCGGATGAGTCTTATGCAGATGTGGAAGGTTCGTATGCTTCCAATGAGATAGCCATTAATTGGAGTGCCGCTTTGGTGGCATTGGTGTCTTCGTTGGATGCTTTGATGTCAAAATGATGTTCCTATTCAGCTTGCTGCCTTATAAATTCGGACGGGCTGATGTTGAATTCATCTTTAAAATGCTTGGAGAATACCTTGGGGGAGTTATACCCCAAGGTATATGCAATTTCCGAAACTTGCATTTGGCTTTCTGTCAGGAGTTGCTGTGCCCGTTTCATGCGGATGGTTCTGATGAACTCGATGGGTTTCTTTCCCGTTATCTTAATCATTTTCTTGTAGAAATAGCTGCGTGATATATTCAGGCTGCTGGCAAGCTCTTCGACGGAAAACTCGGTTTCGCTGATATTGTCCTCTACAATCTGGATGGCTTTTTCCACCAGCTGTCGGTCAAGAGGAGTGATGGTGATACGGCTTGGCTCGATTTTAATTTCCTGATTGAATATTTCCTGCCGTTTGACGTTCATCTCGATAATCTTGTTGATACGCAGTTTGAGGACTTCCATATTGAAAGGCTTGGTGATGTAGTCGTCTGCACCGACGTTGAGTCCTTCCAATTGGTGCTCCTCGCTTGCTTTGGCTGTCAGCAGGATGATGGGGATATGTGAATAGCGTATATCGTTCTTGATGGTTGAACATAGTTCCAGACCATCCATTTCGGGCATCATGATGTCACTGACCACTAAATCTATATCCTCCTTTTCCAAAACATTCAGTGCTTGTTTCCCATTAGTGGCTTTCAATACGTGATATTTTCTGGCAAGACTTTCAGAGAGAAATTTAAGAAAGTCGTAGTTGTCATCTACAAGCAGGATAGTGAACGGATGGGTTTCTTCTTTTGTTTCCGATGCTTCGACCAGCTCTCCGTTTCCGGTTTCATTACTGTTCTGGTGCAGAGGGAGTGTAATCAGGAATACGGAACCGCAAGGCTGGTTATCCTTGACGCAGACAGTGCCTTGGTGCATTTTTACATATTCGGAAACAATGTGTAGGCCGATGCCGCTGCCTCCGTTGCTCGATTGGTTTTTTCCCGACTGATAGAATCTTTGGAATATTTTTTCCTTGGATTCATCCTCTATGCCGCAACCGGTATCGGTAAAGGTCAGTTCCAGATTTTTTCCCTTTATGGCAATGTCCAGTGAGATGCTTCCTTTATTGGGAGTGAACTTGAATGCGTTCGACAGAATGTTGGTACATATCTTGCGTATCTTGTCATAGTCGAAATCCATGAATACGGAATGCTGCGGACTGGTAAAGCTGTAGCCGATGTTCCGTTTCTGTGCTATCGGGTCGAAGGAATGAAATATCTCGCTCAGGATGATGAGAATATTGTCGTGCTTGCATTTCAGTGTCTCGGCTTTGGCGTCGAGCTTTCTGAAGTCCAGCAATTGGTTGATGAGTTCCAGCAGATAGTCGGCGTTTTGCTTCACCATATCCAGAATCCCCTTTCGGTATTCGGGGTGGTCCACAAAGAATTCCTCAAGCGGGTTGATGATTAGCGATAGGGGGGTACGCAGTTCATGGCTTATGTTGGCAAAGAACTGTAGCTTCATGTTGTTGATTTTCTGTTGCTTTTCATTTTCTACTTCAATGGCCTGCATGATTTGTTTCTGTTTGTGCCGTGAACGCAGGTTGCGGATAATTAGTAGGATGATGCACAGAACAATGCCGGTATAAATGGTATAGGCCCACCAGGTACGCCACCAGGGAGGAAGTATCTTTATTTTCAGCTCTTTGATATGGGGGCTCCATACGCCTTGTGAATTGCATGCCTTTACGGACAAGGTATAGTTTCCGGCAGGCAGCATGGATAGATTTATCTTGTTGTTTTCAGCATAAATCCAGTTGGCATGGCTTTGGTCGATTTTGTAGGCATATTTTATCTTGTCTGTTTCTATCAGGTCGAGAGCTGAGAAGGATAGAGTAAATGAATTTTCCTTTTCGGTGAGCGACAGTCTTTGTGCACATTCAAGCGAGCTTCCTCCCAAGATGTCAGAGTGGGCTGTTCCGGATTTAAGCTCGATTCCGGTCAGGTAGATGCGGGCATCGTAGTTTGTTGAAAGAATTTCTTGGGGGATAATGGTCTGGTATCCTTTGGGAGTGCCTATCAGTATGTTTCCATTCTCCAGTTTCAGAATGGCATGTACGTTGGTGTCATTGCAAATCAGCCCGTCGCTTACGGAATAGTTCACGATGGAATACACTCCGTTTGTCATCTGTATGCGTGAAATACCGTTGCCGGTACCAATCCACATCTGATGGTTGTTGTCTTCCGTAATGGCTCTGACGAGGTTGGCGGCAAGTCCGTTCTTCTGGTCAATGAAATAGACGGAGTCGTTCTTCTGGTTCCAGACGCTAAGTCCATGCGGATGGCCTATCCAAAGCAGGTCACGGCTGTCCTTGTAGACGGTGAGCATGTCGGTTTCCTTGAAACGGGTGGTTTCGGAGTAGATGTTGTAGGCTTGGGTTTCGGTGTCGATGATGATAAGCCCGCCTTTGCTTGCTACATACAGATGCCGGTCATTGTCATAGTACATATCCCGTACAAAGAACTCTCCCGGACGATACAAGATGGTGTCGAATACTCCGGTTTCAGGATGCAGCCTTTGTATATATCCTCTCATCGTACCTATCCAGACGTATCCGTGTTTGTCTACTTTTATCGTATATACATTGTCTTCGAGCAGTTGGCTGTTGCTGGTTGTGTATTGTCTGATTTGCCCTTTCAAATAGCAGAGCAACCCTTTCTGGAACGTGCCGATCCACAGACGGCTCTTGGAGTCAATGGATAAATCGACTACGATATTGGCGGGAGTGGGTATCTTCTCGTATGCATCGGTTATCAGTGATTGGCGTATCAGGCCCGTGCCGTCTGTTCCGTAGTAGATAAATCCCGGGTCGGTGTCCTTGCAGAAAGTCAAGATGTCGTCATATTCCAGTGATTTGTTGCAGAGGATGATTTGGGACATCGGACTATAATAGGAGATGCCGTGTTTGAAGTTACCTATATATATGATTCCGTCCTTATCCCGGTAAATGGTATTCAGGTTGTTGCTGGCGATGGTATGTGGTTTCAGGGGGTTGTGCAGCAGGTTGGTAAGCGATTTATTCAAGGTGTTGTAGATGACCAGCCCCATGTGGCTGGTGAGAATCCATACATTCCCGTCGCCCAAATCGAGGATACGTTGTACGCGGTTGTACTGAATATCATTGCAACTGTTCAGGCAGATGTCTTCCCATTGTTGTGTAAGGTTGCTTTTGTACAGTAGCAGGCTGTTTTGGTATGTATATATCCATATGCTTTCACTTTGGTCTGTATAGACGTGCGGTTCATGGTCTTCCAGTAGTGGTTTGTAAATGGCCGGGATGGTGATTTCCCTGGTTTCGGAGGTTTGCTTGTTGATGCTGTATAGTACGCCGTTGGAGTACATGACGTAGATATATTGCACTCCTATCGATATATTGGAAATTTTCTCGATAGACAGTGGATATGCTTTGAGGGAATTGTTGTCTATGTTCAGTATATAGATTTTGGAATGATCGTAGGCCCAGAATTCATTTTTGGGTGTTTTCCCTATTCTGAGAATGTTTTTGCTGGGAATCTTTAATTTTTCGAGTGTGGTTTTGTAGTCATTGTCGAACTTTCCGGTCTTGTAGTCGTAGATACTGTAACCGTTGGATGTCCTTATCCATACATTCATTTCCGGTCCTTCGAAGATGTTGATGATGGCATCGTCGGGCAGTTCGGAGTTATCCCGGTGATACTGCCGGAACGAGTAGCCGTCATATTTGTTGAGTCCCGATTCCGTCCCTATCCACAGAAATCCCCTGCTATCTCTGAAAATGCTCCTGACGCTGTTGTTGGACAGTCCTTCTGTGGTGGAAAGCTGTTTAAACATAACAGCCGGTGGAATCTCTGCCGGATTTCCCCAAGCTGTAAAGGCAAAGGATAGCTGGCATATTAAGAATAAAAACAGATGCTTCATGTGTTTTCTGTAATATTTAGGGAGATTAACGATATTGTATCTGCAAACTTAAATATAATCATCCGGATGGGCAAGGGAAGATTTGTGTATTCATGTACGATGATATACCTCATTTGGTGAAAAAGAGTATGCATTTTGTTTCCAGGTGCTCTATATGTGCTCTATGCAACAAAAACGGGCATTAAAAGACATTTTTCACACATCTGTTTTTCCTTTATGCAAGATACCTTTGTCAGTGAGATCATTTAAATCCTAATAGTATGAAGAAAGAACTTTTAGCAGTGGCAATGCTGTTGTTTGCCGGTGGCAATCTGTTGGCACAGCCACATGTCAATGACGGTACTTCGTATCTGATGAACCAACCTTTGGATATGAGTACTGATTTTCGTGATTTGAGTAATACCTTGTTTTTTGCAGATCATCTGGAATCATTCGACGTTAAGTCGGGTGAAGGACTGGTGAACTGGAAACGGGGGCATCTGATGCCACGTCAGGCTTTCAATACCAACGGTGCGCAACCCCGTAAAATGAGAATGCTCGATTTTCCTTTTACTGCTTATGAGAATGACCCGAACTTAAAATTTAAGATTGACTTTGTAACTCCGCGTACAGTACGTATTCGTATGCTTACTACTCCAGTGGAACCTAAGGTAAGTACATCCATTATGCTGGCGAAGGAACCGGGTAAAGATGAAAGTTGGAAGGTAACCGAAACGGAAAATACCATTGTCTATGCCGGTAATTATGGAACTGTACAAATAAACAAGAATCCTTGGAGGGTTGTATTGAAAGATAAGACAGGACGTATATTAAGTCAAACCGTTACTTTGCGTGATGCTGATTCTACGCAAGTGAAGTATACCCCTTTCAGTTTCATTAAAAGGGGAAGCGACAATGCTCGTCGTATCAATCCCGTGTTTACTCTGACTGCAGATGAGATGATTTTTGGCTGTGGCGAGTCTGCTACAGGGTTGAACAAAGTGGGGCAGAAAGTAAATCTGTTTGTTACAGACCCACAAGGTCCGGAAACAGACCAGATGTACAAGCCCATTCCTTTCTTTATGAGCAATCGGGGATATGGTATGTTCATGCATACTTCCGCACCTGTCACTTGTGATTTCGGTGCTACTTATATCGGGCTGAACAAAATGTTTATGGGCGACGAAAACTTGGATTTGTTCGTATTCTTCGGTGAGCCGAAAGACATCTTGGATGAGTACACTGATTTGGTAGGAAAACCGGGTATGCCTCCATTGTGGTCTTTTGGTACATGGATGAGCCGTATCACTTATTTCAGTGAAAAAGAAGGTTATGATGTGGCTGCTAATATCCGCAAGAATAAGTATCCGTGCGATGTTATTCATTTTGATACTGGTTGGTTTGATGTAGACTGGCAATGCGATTATAAGTTTTCTGAAAACCGTTTCCAGAATCCCCAGCAGATGCTGAAGGACCTGAAGTCGCAAGGGTTCCATGTTTGCTTGTGGCAGTTGCCCTATTTTACTCCCAAGAACCGTTATTTCCCTGAACTGATAAAGAAGGACATGTATGTAAAGAATGGTAATGGGGAACTTCCTTATGAGGATGTGGTGCTCGATTTCTCCAATCCGGAGACTGTAAAGTGGTATCAGGACAAGTTAGCCGGACTGCTGAATATCGGTGTGAGTGCCATCAAGGTTGACTTTGGCGAAGCGGCTCCGCTGAACGGTATTTATGCTTCGGGCAAAAGTGGTTGGTATGAGCACAATCTCTATCCGGTGCGCTACGACATGGCAGTATCCGAGATAACCAAGAAGCTTCATAATGAAAATATTATGTGGGCCCGTGCTGCGTGGGCCGGTTCACAACGCTATCCGTTGCATTGGGGCGGTGATGCTGCTACGACGAATACGGGTATGCTGGGTACACTCCGTGCCGGTTTGTCCTTCGGTTTGTCAGGTTTCTCTTTCTGGAGCCATGATATGGGTGGATTTGTAAAGTCTACTCCCGAAGATTTGTATTGCCGTTGGTTGCCGTTCGGTTTTCTGACTTCTCATACTCGTGCACACGGTGCACCTCCGACAGAGCCGTGGTTGTACGACAGCAAGCGTGTACAGGATGTTTTCCGCAAAAGTGCAGAGATGAAATATCGGCTGATGCCTTATGTTTATGCCCAAGCCAAGGAATGTACTGAAAAAGGCTTGCCGATGTTGAGAGCTTTGTTCGTGGAATTCCCTGATGACCCTGGAGCATGGAAGGTGGACGATGAATATCTCTTCGGTTCGCAGATTCTGGTTGCCCCCTTGCTCGAATCCGGTATAACCGGCCGCACCGTTTACCTTCCCGAAGGAAAGTGGATAGACTATCAGACGGAGAAAGTGTATGAAGGCGGATGGCACAGGATTGAAGCAGGCAGCCTGCCGATAATCATGCTGGTGCGCGACGGTTCGGTGCTTCCTCATCTGAAGTTGGCGCAGTCCACCTCTGAGATGGATTGGAGCAAGATGAGCCTGAAAGTGTATAGTGCCGATAAGAAACAGGCGGAGGGCTTGATATGCCTGCCTACAGACAACCGCATTCAGGTAGTGAAAGTGGATTGCGCAAAGGCGAAACCGCAGTTGCTGAATCAGGTTGAAGGCACTTCCCTGAGTTTCTGAACTTAATCTTTGAAAATCTATATTTAATCCACTCCTGCCGGTAGGCCGGGAAAAGAGTAAACCTTTTTTGCCACTATAGTGGCAAAGTCTTGCCATCACATTGGCAAAACTTAGCCAACGGCTTGGCAAGACCGTGCCAGCAAACTGGCAAAACTCTTATTCCCGGTATATTCCAAGCAGGGTCTTTGTTAAACCTAAGTATTTAGTATTTATGAGAAATGTGATGAAGTATTTGGGCATCATGTCAGTATCGCTGGCGTGCGCCGGACCTCTCTTTGCAACAAGCGGATATCCGTTTGCAAGTGTCGCTGTAGTGCAGCAGAGTGTAGCCACCGTAAAGGGACAAGTGGTAGATGAGAAGGGCGAACCCATTATCGGTGCCAATGTCATCGTAGAGGGTACGACGAACGGTATGATTACCGATTTGGACGGAAACTTCTCTTTGCAGTGTCCCGTAGGCTCTACGCTGAAAGCCAGTTACATCGGTTATCTGACAAGGACCGTTAAAGTAACCGGAAACATGAATGCCTTGAAGATTATCTTGAAAGAAGATGCCGAAACATTGGAAGAAGTGGTGGTGGTAGGTTATGGTACGATGAAGAAATCCGACCTGACCGGTTCCGTTACTTCTGTAAATGCAGAGGAGATGATGAAACGTAATCCGGTGAACTTGGGACAAGGTCTGCAGGGAGCTGCCGCCGGTGTTTCCGTCATCCGTTCCTCCGGTTCGCCCGACGGGGGATTCAACATCCGTATTCGTGGTGTAGCCACCGTAAACGGTAGTTCCGACCCTCTTTATGTAGTGGATGGAGTGCAGGTCGGTACTTCCATTGACTTTCTTAATCCAAACGATGTGGAGAGCATTGAAATCCTGAAAGATGCCTCTGCTACTGCCATTTATGGAACACGCGGTGCCAATGGTGTTATCATGATTACCACTAAAAACGGAAGCAAGGGCAAGGCACAAGTCAACTTCTCTGCCAACTATTCCCTTCAATTCAACAACAACAAGATAGACGTGGCCGATGCAGATCTCTTTGCCAAGGCAGTACGCGAATCTTGCCGTAACGGTTCGGTCATGACCAATCTGGCTTTTGGCGAAGAGTACATTGGCAAATTGAATAGCATCGATTGGCAAGATGAAATGTCACGTACAGCGTTGCAGCAGAACTATAATCTCTCCGCTTCGGGTGGTACGGAAGCCACGCAAGCCAACCTTTCAGTGGGATATCTGAATAATGAAGGTGTTGTCATTGAATCTTATTTCAAACGTCTGACAGCCCGTGCCAACATCACTCATAAAGTGAAAGATTTCATTCATGTGGGATTGAACTTGAACTATACACATGCCCAGCATCACTTCAGTGGCAATATGCGTAGTTATGCGCAAGCCATTCCTACGATGGACTATGTAGAGAATGGAGTCTTTTATTCTATGCCTATCGTTCTGCCCGACGGTTCATGGGGACATTATAAACAAGAGTCTGATGGTGACATCAACAAGGGGGCCGACAACCTGGTGGCTGCAGCCAAGACCAGAACCGACCAGATTTCCAAATGGGACCGTTTGGTGGCCAGTGCATTCCTGCAATTGGACATTGCAAAGGGATTGACTTTTAAAACCATCGGTAGCTACAACTATTTCACAAAAGGTTATGATGGATATACCCCTTATAATCCTCGTACATTTGGTTCGAAGGACCGTAAGGACAGTTATTCTATCAATCAGAATCAGAACTCGGAGATTGCCTTAGAATCGTTTGTCAACTATGACTGGTCGAATGCCCATCATCGTGTAAGCGCTATGGCGGGTTTCTCTATCAGCGATACGGACGGTGTCTGGTTGAATACCAGTGCCAGTGATTTCCCGGCTGACAACATTCGCCAGATTTCTTTGACAAACGACCCCAGCTCCAAGAATACAAATGGGGGACGTGACTTGAAGACCCGTTATCAATCTTATTTCGGACGTCTGACCTACAGTCTGAATGACCGTTATATACTGACGGCTACAGTACGCCGCGACGGTTCTTCCAACTTCGGTTCGGGCAACCGGTACGGTACTTTCCCTTCCGCTTCTTTGGCATGGCGCTTGTCAGAGGAGAACTTCATCAAGAATCTGAATCTTTTCAGCAACCTGAAGATACGTGCAGGTTGGGGGCAGACCGGTAATGCGGGTAGCGGAACCAGTCTTTCTGTCCCTCAGCTCTCTTCTTTGGATTGTATGTATTATGTCATGGCCGGGGGCGGCATGATGAATGCAGCCGGTATCGCACAGCAAAAGGAAATTGACACCAACCTGAAGTGGGAGACCAACGAGCAGACCAACATCGGTCTGGACATGGCCTTTATGAACAACGAGCTTTCATTCTCGGTGGACTACTTTATCCGTGACTCGAAAGATTTGCTTATTTATCGTCAGATCCGTCCTTCTACCGGTTTTACGTCTGTCTATACCAATGCCGGACATATCCGTAACAAAGGTTTTGAGGTTAGTGCTGCGTGGAATAAAAGTTTCGGTGATTGGAATGTAGGAGTACGTGTAAATGGTTCTACCTTGAAAAATGAGGCGGTAGAGGTGGGTGACCCTATTTTCTATAAAAACAACAGTTATGGTACGCAGGATGGTGATGACTGGGACAATCACTCCATCACACAGAACGGTTATGCCGTAGGTTCTTATTATGGCTGGAAAGTGGCCGGTATTTTTCAGAACCAGCAGGAGATTGATGCCTTGAATGCTCAATCGCCTACAGGCAAGTACCAGGATGGTGACACCGCTCCGGGTGACTTCAAGTATATCGACCTGAATGGCGACGGCCAGATTACAGACGAAGACCGTACGGTTATCGGTAATGGTTTCCCGACTCTTTCCTACGGTTTGAACCTTACTGCCTCTTACAAGAATTTCGACTTTTCAATGAATATGTATGGGGTAGCCGGAATGGATGTCTATTCTTACAGCGCTGCCCGTCTGACTTCTATGTATGGTCCTGACGGCGGTTACCAGAACGTTCTGGCAGAATATGTGAAGAATGCCTGGACTCTTGAGAATCCCAATGGCAAATATCCGCGTATCACCAAGGGCGACCACAATAAGAATCACCGTTCCAGTGACGCTTTCATTAAGAAAGGCGATTATTTGAAGATTTCGAACATTCAGTTTGGCTATACTTTCCCGAAGAATTTGGTAAAGCACGCGAAGATGGAGAATGCCCGCATGTTTGTCAGTGCAGACAACATATTGACGCTTTCTTCGTATAACAAATGGGGTGATCCGGAAGTCGGTTCGGACAGAGTGCTGCTGACAGGTTTCGATGGCGGACGCTATCCGTTCCCGTTATCCGTCTCTTTCGGTGTGAGTGTACAATTCTAATCTAATACTTAACAGATAAACAAATCATATTATGAGAAAAAGTTTTTACCATATATTGTTGTTGGGTGCTCTCACCTTGGGTACTACCAGTTCTTGTGATGACTATTTGGAAGTCGATCATTACGATATTCTGCCCGAAGATTTCATGTACCGGAATGAGGCAAATATAAAGTCGGGGCTTTATGGTATTTATGATACTTTTTATACCTATCAAGGCAGTGATAATAGTGGCGATGATACGACATGGGGATTTAAGCCCAATGTATTTATTGCCGGACACAGTACGATGGATTGCCAGGCGTCCGGCTGGGATGCCGAATGGCAACGTCATGCGGTATTAGCCAATAAAGGTTCGCTGGATACGGCTTGGCGTATGAGCTATAAGGGTATTGACCGTGCCAACCGTTTTCTGGCCGGATTGCAGAATGTGGACGTTTCCGTGCTTTCTGCCGAAAAGAAAGTGCAGTTTGAAGCCGAGGCGCGTGCCATTCGTGCATACAATTACTTGTATTTGTCAAAAGTCTTTGGCCCTGTCCCCATGTTGCTTACGGGTGAGACTTATACAACCAGTGCAGGAAAGGCGCGTCCTGAAAATCTGGAAGGCACTTATCAGGTTATTGAGGAAGACCTTAAGTTTGCCATGGAAAAGCTGGATTGGGAACCTGCCGATGGAGAATACGGTCGTATTACGAAAGGTTTCTGCAAGGCATTTTTGGCAGAACTCTATATGTATCAGAAGAAATTTACTGAAGCCAAGAAGGAATTGAATGACATTATTACCAGTAATACCTATGCATTGGAGCCGTGCTATGCCAATCTTCATGCCTGGGACAACCATTGGACAAAAGAATCCATTTTTGAGGTGGCTTATCATATTCACGGCAATATGAATTGGGGAGGCAACAGCCACGATGACGGCAAGATATGGTATGGCTATATGTGTGCCGCTCCCGAGTATGGCGGTTGGGGGTCCTTGGCTCTGTCTTGGGAGTATTATCGCTCTTTTGAGCAGGGAGACAAGCGCAAGGAGTATACTTGTGTAGGTACGGGTGACGTACATCCTATTACCAATGAAAAACTGGGTACCAATCCCTCTTACAGCGGATATGTACAAGGCTCTGAAAATGTACCTTGTGTATATTCACTGAAGTATTGGAGAAAGCAACCGGGTAAGGACGGGTTTGTGTATTGCCCGATTTCATTGACTTTCAAACGATATGCAGGCGTATTGCTGGATTATGCTGAATGTTGTTTCGAGACGGGTGAGGAAGCGACCGGATGGGAGATGATCAGACAAGTGCGTAATCGTGCGTGGGGTAACTTGGAAATTGGTGTACAAGCCATTGATTTCCCGCAGGCAATGTTGAATACGACAGTTGTCGATGTACCCGATGCAAAGACTGTTTATGCTGAATATAAGACGCGGAAAGGGTATACAAGTGATGTATGGAAAGTGGCTTTGACACAAGAACGCCGTCATGAGCTCAATGCAGAGTTCTCTTTATATTTTGACCTTTGCCGTATGGGGTTGGCTGAAGAATGGTTCAGATGCGAATACCCGAAAACAAAAGCCAATTCTACACCGGAGGAGTGCTGGGAAACTGGCGATTCTTTCCGTTATTTTGAGCATCAGAAATATCAGGAGATTTTCCCAATACCTACTAATGAGATTCTTAATAATCCTCTCATCAATTCGGAGGACCAGAATGAGGGATATTGATGACTCTAAAATTGTGCTAAGAATAGACAATTATATTGTTCTGTTATTCTGAACGAAGTGAAGAATCTCTTCTACAGAAAAGAGATTCTTCACTATGTTTGGGGTATGTATTCCTGAATGAGCAAATCAGATGATTAAGTGTCCACAATTTAAACTTGTAGTTAAGTATGGCAAGAAAAACATTTTGTTTCCTTCTATTTATATGTATGGGCGTGTGTGCATGTACTGTTCGGCATAATTCGTTACGGTCGACATTGTGTGCGGAAATTGTTGCCAATGTCCGGGACAGTGTACTGCCATTTTGGATGGATTATGCAGTGGCGCCTGACGGCGGTTTTTATGGGACTGTATTGCGGAA
Source organism: Bacteroides sp. AR29 (assembly GCF_900217715.1). Lineage (NCBI taxonomy): Bacteria > Pseudomonadati > Bacteroidota > Bacteroidia > Bacteroidales > Bacteroidaceae > Bacteroides > Bacteroides sp. AR29. The sequence continues at coordinate 216,243 of NZ_OBMS01000005.1, read as the reverse complement.
TGGTACTCCGGTGGTAGATGCTCCCAGAGGAGGAGTGTTGAATGCCCGGATTCTGTGGAGTTTTTCTGCTGCATACCGTACATTTGGAGATGAATCTTATCTGAAACTTGCCAACAAGTCTCAGCGCTATTTTATCGATACATTTATTGATAAGAAGAACGGTGGGGTGTATTGGTTGGTCAACCCCGATGGTGAAGTAGTGAATGCTTCTAAGTATACTTATGCCATGACTTATGCTATTTATGGATTAGCAGAGCACTATCTGGCGACGGGTAACGACGAAAGTCTGAAAACTGCTATTAGTTTGTATCATGTCTTGGAAGAAAAAGGTCGCGAACCGCAATATGACGGTTATGTGGAATCCTTTACCGAAAATTGGGAAAAATTGGAGCAATATGATAATAACGCTCCTAAGACCATGAATGCCCATCTGCATGTGTTGGAAGCTTATACCCTTCTATATCAGTGCTGGAAAGACAATGGCTTGAAGAAAAGGCTTGAGTTTTGCGTCGATTTGTTCATGAACCGCATTTACGACCCGTCAAGGAAGCATTTCAATCTGTTCTTTGATAATGAGTGGAACAGTCTGGTCGAAATGGATTCTTACGGACATGATGTTGAGACCGGATGGTTGCTTTGTGAGGCTGCCCGTACGCTGGAAAATCAGGACTTGATAGAACAGACAAATCAGCTTGCATTGGATGTGACGGAAGCTTGTCTGGCTGAAGGAATGAGTGATAAAGGCTATATGATTTACGAGAAGAAAGGTGACAGAAAAACCAAGCATGCCTCATGGTGGGGCCAGATTGAAACGGTGATAGCTTGTGTCAATGCTTGGCAAATCAGCGGGAGTGACGTTTATCTACAATCGGTTGATACGGTCTGGACTTTTGTCAAAGACCATATGGTGGACAAGGAATACGGGGAATGGTATAGCGACTGTTTCGACGGAGAGCCTAAAAAGGAGGCTCCCAAAGTAAGTATGTGGCGTTGTCCATATCATACGGTACGCTTGGGAGTGGAAATGTATAATCGTTTAAAATAATACGTATGAAGAAATTGATAATAGGTGCGGCATCACTGATGCTTTGTGCAGGTTTGCAAGCCCAGGACTTCAAGATTAACCCGTCGGGGTATTTTGAAAACCACGGGGCCAATGTGATGGTTTTCAGTGATGTCTATCCTGAAGGACACCAAGGGGGTGTCACCTTGGTTTTGAATGGAGACCGCAGGGCCGCAGGCGGTGATGTGCGTTTCGAGATTTCGCAGGGGCAGTGGCAGGGATTGCCCAAGATGAGGAAACGGGTGGTGGATGAGGCTGCCAACGAAATCCGTGTCACACTGAGCTATCCCGACTCGGCCAAGCATATGGCGGGTTTCAATCCGATGATTTATCCGGATTTTGCTTTCGGCTATACTATTAAGGTGAAAGGGGAGAAGGACTATCTGGTATTGACCGTTGATTTGGACCGGCCGGTTCCGGAACGTTTTGCCGGGAAACTCGGTTTTAATCTGGAGTTGGTGCCTTCCACTTTGTTGGGCAAGCCTTGGATAATGGATAACCAGACGGGCGTTTTCCCTCATCAGGCGATGGGCCCCACGATGAAGCAGACCTCCAATATGGAACATATCGGAGATTTCAATCCTAAGGGGAAAGCCAGCCTGGACCAGTTGCTTCTGGACCGGAAGACTTATAATCCGATGATTGCCGATGATATTGTCTCTGCTCCTCTTGCCGCGGGAAAACAGTTTGTGCTCAATCCGCAGGATGAGTTGGCAAAGATTATGATTGAGAGTGAGAAGGGGGATTTGATGCTGTATGACGGACGGATAAACCATAATAACGGTTGGTTTGTGCTTCGTTCGGAATTTCCGGCAGGAACGAAAGGGAATGCGGTGAGATGGATTATCCGTCCCACAGTTACCAAGGAGTGGCGCTATGCACCGGTGGTACAGGCCTCTCAAGTGGGTTCTCATCCCGGACAGAAGAAAGTGGCTGTCATCGAATTGGACAAACGGGATACAGATTTCCGGCAACCTGCCCTCTACCGTATTGCGGCCGACGGCAGGAAACTGGTGAAACAGCAGGCTGCCAAGGATTGGGGAGATTTCCAGCGTTACCATTATTTGCAGTTCGACTTTACGGAAATTACGGAAGAGGGACTTTATCAGGTGATGTACGGTGATGCGGCTTCTCCGGTGTTCCGTATTGCAAAGGATGTTTGGGATAAGGGAATCTGGCAGGCGGAGGTGGAATATTTCCTACCAGTACAGATGTGTCACATGCGTGTCAACGAGAAGTATCGTGTATGGCATGACTTCTGCCACCAGGACGATGCCCGAATGGCCCAAACGAATATCAATCACATTGACGGATATAGCCAGGGACCTTCTACTCTGTGCAAATATCAGCCGGGCGATCTTGTTCCGGGATTGAACGTAGGCGGTTGGCACGATGCAGGCGATTATGACCTGCGTGTGGAGTCGCAGGCAGGTGAAGCCTATATCCTCGCTATGGCTTGTGAGAATTTCGGCGCCTACTGGGACGAGACTTCCATTGATTTCGAAAAACGGATTGTAGAGATACACCAGCCTGACGGGAAAAACGACTTGTTACAGCAAGTGGAAAACGGGGCTTTGACCGTAGTAGCCGGTTGGAAGGCATTGGGACGCCTCTATAGAGGAATTTTGTGTCCTACTGTACGGCAATATGCACACTTGGGAGATGCTTCGGCCCATACTGATCATGTCAGTGGAACGGCTGATGACCGTTGGGTGTTTACGGAAGACAATCCGGGACGTGAGTTACAGGTGGCCGCTTGGCTGGCAGGTATTTCACGCGTGCTGAAGGGACATAATGATACTCTGGCGGCAGATTGTCTGGAAATAGCCCGTGAGCTGTTTAAGATTACACGTTGTGATAACAATTGGATACTGACAACGAAAGTACATGCCGCCGTAGAGCTTTATCTGGCAACGAAGGAAGCCGGGTACCGCGATTTCGTTTTGCAGCAGCAGGATTTCATCTGCAAGAATATCCGTCAGACGGGCTGGTTCATCGGACGGTTCGACCAGGCTGTGGGCAATGTCCGTTTCAGCAAGGCTATTCGTAAGGCATTGCCGGAGTTACAGGCCATGTATCAGGAGTATAGCAGTAAAACCCCGTATGGAGTGCCACACGACAGAGGTAACCGTTCTTCCGGTTCATGGGAGCCTCAGCATTTGGGCTATAACTACTGTTATTTACATGCTGCTTATCCTGACTTATTTACACCGGACTACATTTTTAATGCCGTCCAGTATCTGCTGGGTATGCATCCGGGACGTAACCAGGCAGCTTTTGTAACGGGGGTTGGTGCCGAAACGATGAAGGCCGCCTATGGTGTCAATCGTGCTGATTGGTCTTATATCCCGGGTGGAGTTTCTCCGGGTACTAATCTGATTCGTCCCGATCTACCCGAACTGCTTCATTTTCCGTTCTTGTGGCAGGAAGGTGAGTATTGCCTGGGTGGACATGCTACGTGGTTTATGTATATGGTATTGGCGTCTAATAAAATATTGAATTGCAATGAATAGTAAAATAAAGGTAGATAAGTTTGTAATTGTAGTTTTTCTGCTCTGCATGGTTTGTAATATGACCATGCAGGCAAAAGCTTACGAGAGTTTCAAAGTATCCATTTATGTCCGTGCTTACGAGGTAGACAAGATGAAGGACATCCATTGGCTGGATTCTACCTGGAATGTGATTTCACAACAGTTGGAAGTGGACAAGATTTATCTGGAAACACACCGGGACTTGCTGGTTGTGGAGGATGCCACTCTGGAGCAGGCAAAGAAATTCTTTCATGACCGGGGTATAGAGACAGCTGGAGGTATTACCTATACCATCAACGAGGCAAACAGTTTCGAGACATTCTGCTATTCCAATCCCGAACACCGCAAGATGGTGCAAAAGATTGCGGAACACACGGCGAAACACTTTGATGAGTTTATTCTGGATGATTTCTTCTTCACCAGCTGCAAGTCCGACATAGAAATAAAGGCAAAAGGAATGCAGAGCTGGACGGACTACCGCTTGAAGCTGATGACCGAGGCCGGTCGTGACCTCGTGCTGAAACCTGCCAAGAAAGTGAATCCTCAGATAAAGGTGATTATCAAATATCCCAACTGGTATGATCACTTTCAAGGTTTGGGATTTAATTTGGAGGAAGGTCCCCAGCTCTTTGACGGTATCTGGACCGGTACTGAAACAAGGGACCCGGCAGGTAATCAGCATTTGCAGAACTATCTGAGTTATAATATTATCCGTTATTTCGATAACCTGCGTCCGGGTTATAACGGTGGGGGATGGGTCGATGTAGGTGGACTGAACATGGGTATGGACCGGTATGCCGAACAGCTTCATTTGACCATGCTTGCCAAGGCTCCCGAGATTATTCTATTTGCCTATCACCAGCTTCTGGATGTGAAGTTGTCTCCTAAATACCGTACTCCCTGGCAGGGAATGGGTACCAGCTTTAACTATGATGAGGTGACTGCTCCCATCCGGTTGGAAGACGGCTCTTTGGTAGAACCTACCACGATGGCCCGTATAGCCGGTGTTGTGCTGAAACAGACGGATAAGTTGATTCATAAGCTGGGGAATCCGGTGGGTATAAAATCCTACAAGCCTTTTCATACCGCCGGTGATGATTTCCTTCAGAACTATTTGGGCATGATAGGTTTGCCGATGGATATGCGTCCTGTTTTTCCGGAAGACCAGCAAGTGGTTCTGCTGACTGCACAAGCTGCACAGGATACGGAAATTATGGCTAAAATCAAGAGACAACTGCAAAGCGGGCGTGATGTGGTGGTTACGAGCAGTTTGCTGAAAGCCATTCCTGAGAAGCTTACAGAGGTAGCCGAGTTGCGTTGTACTGATTTGAAGGCTCTTGTCAATGATTTCGGCCGTTACGGGCAGTCCGGACGTGACCTGTTGATTCCGCAGGTGCAGTATTATACGAATGATGCTTGGGAGATGGTCAGTGCCGGTCGTCCGCTGACGGGTGGAGTTTCGGGCTATCCTATTCTGTTGAGAGCCCCGTATGCTACCGGTAATCTGTATGTTCTTACCATTCCCGACGATATGGGCAATCTGTATGATTTTCCGGCCAATGCCTTGAATGAAATTCGTCGCATTATGAGTAAGGACATAGGAGTCTGTCTGGAAGCTCCCTCCAAAGTAGGCCTGTTTGTATATGACAATAAAACGCTGGTGGTAGAGAACTTCAATGACGAACCGGTAGAGGTGCGTATCGTGACCGGTGATAAGGTGATGAAGCTGGAAAGCTTGGAGGATGGGACTGTTTTGGGTCCTCTTCCTGCCGGACCGGTGATACAGACCAGACGTCCGGTTACGCCTAAGAATTCTTTCCGTTTATTACTGTTGCCCCATTCATATAAGGCATTCCGATATAAATAATGGGTAAGAAGATTGCCGGGTGACTATTTGAAAGAGCAAGGAGGCTGGTTTACTGTAAAACCAACCTCCTTTGCTTATTCATGAGCATGCTTATGCTCTCCCAGTATTCTGTGTGGCAGTGTTCCGTGTCCCAATAACTCTATCGGGCAGTTGAAGTTCCGTTCCAGCCACTCCTCCGTGACACCGGTGTCGGGGTGGTAATCCAGCGTTTCGTTGACGCAAGCGATAGACTTGACTTGCTGCAATACCGTACCGATGTCATGGCTGACGAGGATGATGGCACATTCTTCATTGATTTCTGTCAGTAGTTCGTAGAGGCGGGCTTCAAAACGCTTGTCAATGTAGGTACTGGGCTCATCAAGAATCACGACCTGTGGGTCGGAGATGATGGCACGTCCCAGCAAGGCGCGTTGCAACTGTCCGCCGCTCAAGGCACCTATGGCGCGTTGTTCCATGCCTTCCAGTCCCATGCGGGCTATCACATGGCGGGCCTTTTCCCGGTGTCGGGTATTGAAGCGCGAAGCAAGTGGCTTTTGGCTGCTGAGGCCTGAAAGGATGACTTCTTCTACTGTAATGGGAAACTTCCGGTCGATGCTGCTGTACTGGGGCAGATACCCCATGGATAATCGAGTGTTGAGGGGTAGGCATTGAGAACCGGCTACTTCGGGTGACGGGGAATCGGTATGATAAAGTATCTCTCCGGCAGTGGGCTTCAGCAGTCCCAGGATGCACTTGATAAGTGTGGTCTTTCCTCCACCGTTGGGGCCGATGATACCCAGAAAATCACGTTCGTAGATAGTCAGGTTTATATCATGCAGTACGGTCCGGTTATCGTATCCGGCGCTGAGGTTCTTTATCTCTATAATGGGGGATGCAGGCATAGCTTCTTCTTCGTTAAATGGACAGAATCATCGTTTACTCTTTTACAAGCGCTCTGGCCGTATTCATCATCTCCTCCTCCCAGTCGTATGAGAGGGGATTGATAGCCACCACCCGGGTTCCGGTCTGCTGGGCGATAAGGTCGGCATTGCGGCGGTCGAATTCCGGCTGTACAAAGATGACGCGTACCTTCTCCTTCTTGCAGGAGTTTATCAGGTTCTTCAGATGGGTGGGAGAGGGTTCCTTTCCACCGGCTTCGATAGGAATCTGGTGCAGGTTGTAGTCGCGGGCAAAGTAGGAAAGTGCCGGATGATAAATCATGAAGGCACGGTCGGCATTCGGGCTGGAAAGCATCTGGCAGATGAGGCTGTCTGTATGCTCTATCCGCCGGATGAGTGCGTTGTAACGTTCCATGTAGGCGTTTTCATTGGCTTTGTCTATGGCGCAGAGTGCATTCAGAATATTTCCGGCAATGATTTGGGCGTTGATGGTGGAATTCCAGATGTGGGGTTCCACACCACCGGCGTGCGTATGGCCTTCGTGTACATGCCCGTCTTTATGATGATGTGCATGGGTATCGTCCAGAATAAGTTCCACATTCTCGGACATATCGAAGAATTGCAGGTGGGGAGCATTGTCCGTCAGTTTTTCCGTCCATGTCTGCTCGAAACCGATGTAGCCGATGCGGAAATAGGCCTTGCTTTGGGCAAGGTCGACAAGCTGCTGGGGCGTGGGGTCGTAGGTTTCCGGACTTGAACCTTTGGGCACCATGCTGACGACGGTGAATTCATCGCCGGCAATGGCTTCGGTGAAATACCGCAGCGGCTCGATGGTGACGGTAATCACGGGTTTATCGTCATTCTTCTTGTTCTGTTGGCCTCCTTGCTTGCACGAGAAGAGCAAGGTGGCTATGAGGAGTAAAAAACAAAACTTTTTCATTTACAATTTACTATTTACAATTTACAATTTGGCTGCGCTGTGGCAGGGGGCATCAACTATTCATTATCAACTATTCCTTATCCATTATCACTTCCTCTTTCCTTCCCCTCAGTATCTCCCGTTTCCCTCCGGGGGGGCCTGGAAGACGCTCTACCTTGAATCCTACGGCTTGCAGCATGCGGCGTACTACTCCTTTGGCGCAGTAGGTGGTCAGCACGCCATCAGTGCTCATGGCGGCATGGATATTCCGGAAGACTTTTTCCTCCCACATTCCCGGTTGCTTTTCGGGTGCAAAAGCATCGAAGTAGACAACGTCGAACGGAGATTTATTAATCATTAACAAACTGTCAATGCTTATTGTTTCGACATCTGCCCGCACTTTTCTCAGTGTGAAATAAGGAGTTATGGCAACTTCTTCTTCCCACGCAGCCCGATGCAGTTCCTCGAACAGAGGATTGTCGCTATATTTTAGCGCATCCACCTCCGGCCATGCAAGCGGATAGAGTTCGATACCGGTATAGTGCACAGGTCTCTTTTCCTTTTCGGCAGTTTCCAGTGTAAGCAGGGCATTCAGCCCGGTGCCGAAACCGATTTCAAGGATATGCGGGCGGGCAGTAGCGGATGCTTTCAGTCCCATGTCGATGAAGATGTGCTGTGACTCTGTACGTGCCCCCTTTACCGAATGATAATGTTCATTCAGTTCCGGTACAAACAGTGTCGCACTTCCGTCTTCCGTCTTCTCTATGATTCGTTGCATCACTTCTGCTTTTGTTGAATGTTTTTATTTAGTTTAATTCTCTGTGATTCAGCGTGTTGTTGCGCCTATATATCCAGTGTGCTGCATCTATACATCCAGTACGTTGCATCTATACATCCAACGCGTTGTATCTATACATCTATTGCTCAAACTCACTACATGTCAATAATTCATCATCGAAATGGCTCCTTGCAGTGCCCACAGCATAGCTATGTAGCGCACCAGTTTCCCTGCAAACATGGACGTGGTGGTCAGCATCAGATTACTGCGCATGAAGCCCAGTGCAATGGCTATAGCCTCTCCCACAAAAGGCAGAAAGGCGAAGAAAGCCATCAGTGCCCCTTTCCCTTGGAGGAAATGCTGCATCCGTTCTATCTTTTCCCTTTTTACCTTGAAATATTTCTCAATCCAGTCTATACGTCCCAGACGTCCCATGTAGTAGCACGTCATGCCTCCCAGCGTATTTCCCAAGGTGGCGGAGAGTACGCACAGTGCCGGGCTCAGACCGACCTTGACCAGTGCTACCATCACTATCTCGGAACTGAACGGAATGATGCTTCCTGCCAATAGGGCAGAGATGAACAGACCGACATATCCCCAGTCAATCAGCAGCTGTACGAGTGTATCTACAAAAGCGTCCATATGTTGAATCCTAATAGAATGAATAATCCGATAAATGCACAAATGAAGAATATATTGGAACCGCGGCTATTTGTCAGTACAAACAAGTGTCCCGCCAGGATGCTGACACCGATGAGCAGAAAGGACATCAGGTGGACACTCAATACCGGTTGCAGTCCGATATAGACAAAGATGCAGAAATTCAGCAGGATGAGGAAGTGTAGATAGCTCCGGGTGCGTATCTTGTCTTCATAGCCGGCAATGAGACAGTGTGCCGCGCTGACGATGAACAGAACAAGGAGATACCCGAGGGTGGCGAGTTCCCACGGCTGATAGTCGAACCGGGTGGGAGCGAAGGTCACCAGCTCGCGGAAGGGCTGGCAGAAGAGTTCCATTTGCCCGTAGTAGAGGGCGTGTCCCAGCAACAGCCAGTAGGGTACGCTCCATCCTACCAAGGAAGCGAAGAAACTTTTGGGTTGGAGAGACTGGAAGTTGTAGGCACCTATCCAGAAGATGGGGACAAACAGCATGAGCTGCGGAAAAAGCAGGCTGCCCAGTCCGATGAAGACAAAGGCGTGGAAGAGACTGCCTGTGGGCCGTGCCTGCTGGTAGCTCTTGAAGAGGAAAAACAGTGCCACCAGGAAGGAGGCGGCTGCCAAGTCTCCCGCATACAGCATGTGTAGGCTGGGGCAGACGGATATCAGCAGGAAGTAGACAGAAGTCTGTACCGATGCCCGCATCCGGATGATGGCGAACGTATTGTTGAGCTGTATTAGGAAGTACCCGATGACGGCATACAGAATAAAGCTGAAGAGACGGTTTGCCCAGGTGGGGATGCAGAAGTCGCAGAATGTTTCCCAAAGGGAATATCCGCTTTGCTGTGTCTCCGTCTCGGGCAACAGAACAGCGGTCAGTATCCAGCAGGATACTGAAATCAGGATAGCGGTGGGTAGTGTGAACCGCCCTGCCGTTATCCGGTTCTGGAATCTCTTCGTTCTCATTTATAAGTCAAATCCGATGTCGCGACGGAAATATTTCTTCTCGAAGTTTATCATGTCGGCCACGCGGTAGCTCTTCTGCAAGGCTTCTTCCTTTGTTTCACCATAGGAGCAGACGGCGATGACACGGCCACCGGCAGTTACGGTCTGTCCGTCTTTGGTGGCTGTTCCGGCATGGAAGAGGATGCTGTCTGTTTCGGCAGCCTTCTCGAATCCGGTCATCACCTTGCCCTTTTCGTAGGCTTCCGGATATCCTCCGCTCACCAGCATGACGCAAGCGGCTGTGCGAGGGTCGAATTCCAGTGTACGCTGGTCGAGGTCGCCCTGGGCAACGCCTTCGAGTAGGTCTACCAGGTCGCTCTTGATACGCAGCATTACACTTTCGGTTTCGGGGTCGCCCATGCGGACGTTGTATTCAATTACCATCGGTTCGCCCTTCACGTTGATAAGTCCCAGGAAGATGAAGCCTTGGTAGCCGATTTCTTCTTCCAGCAGACCGTTTACGGTAGGTTCGATGATGCGGGTGCGTACTTTTTCCATAAATGTTTCGTCGGCAAAAGGTACGGGAGTAACGCTGCCCATACCGCCGGTGTTGAGGCCTTTGTCGCCTTCGCCGATACGCTTGTAATCTTTGGCTACGGGCAATACCTTATAGTGGCGGCCGTCTGTCATCACGAATACGGAACATTCGATGCCGCTGAGGAACTCTTCAATGACTACCGTGGCGCTGGCATCGCCGAACATGCCGTCCAGCATTTCCTTCAGCTCTTTCTGAGCTTCTTCCAGTGTGGGGAGAATCAGCACGCCCTTGCCTGCACACAGTCCGTCGGCCTTCAGTACGTAAGGCGCTTCGAGGGAAGCGAGGAAGTCGAGTCCCTCCTGCAAGTTGTCGGCGGTGATGCTCTTGTAGCGGGCAGTGGGGATGTTGTGGCGCATCATGAAGCCTTTGGCAAATTCCTTGCTACCTTCCAGTGTAGCACCTTTGGCGGTGGGGCCGATGATGTCGATATGGCAGGTGGCAGGGTCTTCCTTGAAGCTGTCGAAGATGCCTTGTACCAACGGGTCTTCGGGACCCACAACAATCATGTCGATTTCTTTCTCAAGGGCAAAGGCCTTGAGTGTGGGAAAGTCTGTCGCCTTCAGGTTCACATTCTCGCCTGCTTCGCTTGTACCTGCATTGCCGGGCGCAATATATAGTTTCTCTACTTTCGGGCTTTGGGCAATCTTCCATGCCAGAGCGTGTTCGCGGCCACCGGAGCCTAATAATAATACTTTCATGGGTTCATTTACAATTTACAATGTACAATTTGTCTGTGCTGTGGGGCATCAGGTAAGTTGTACAGATTGTTATACTTAATGATTTATTCTCTCTTTTATTCTCTTCTTTCTTCTACCATCTACTCCCTATTTGCACGCCCGCACTGCATAGCAAATTGTACATTGTATATGGTACATTGTACATTAAAGATATTCTTCAAAATATCTTGTTATCTTCTCGTGCAGATGCACACGGTCGCGTCCCAGGACGTTGTGCTTGTGCGTGGGATAGATAAACAAATCGGGATAGGTACGGGCATCCACGCACGCCTTCATGAATGAAAGGGTGTGCTGCGGCACGCAGGTGTCGTCGTGGTCGTCGTGTATGATGAGCAGATGTCCTTTCAAGTTACCGGCAAGGTTTTTCAGATTTGTCTGCTTGTAGCCTTCCGGGTTCGCTTGCGGAGTGTCCATATAGCGCTCACCGTACATTATCTCGTAGTATCCCCAGTCGATAACCGGTCCGCCGGCAACGCCTACCTTGAAAATTTCGGGATAGCGCAGCATCAGCGCCGTAGTCATGTGTCCTCCGAAGCTCCAGCCGTGCACGCCGATACGCTCTCCGTCCACATAAGGCTGGCTTTTCAGGAATTCTACGCCCTTCACCTGGTCTTTGCCCTCTTCGATGCCCAGCTGGCGGAAGGTGGCGTTTTCAAACTCCAGTCCACGGTTGCTGCTGCCACGGTTGTCGAGGCTGAACATGATGTAGCCTTTGTTTGCCATGTAGATGTCCCAGCCGCGGGCATCGTTCATCCAGCCGTTCGTTATCATCTGGGCGTGCGGGCCGCCGTATACGTAGACGATGGCGGGATACTTCTTTGCCGGGTCGAAGTCGGCAGGCTTTATCAGGCGGTAGTACAAGTCTGTCTTGCCGTCGGCGGCTTTGATGGTGCCTACTTCTATGCTGGGCATTTCAAAGCCTTCGTAGGGGTTCTTGGCTGTCAGCAGTGTGTGTTCCCGTTGTTTTTTCGGGTTGGTGGACATCAGTTTTATGATACGGGGGCAAGTGGGCGAAGAGGCATTGTCGATGAGGTAAGTTCCCATGAAACCGGAGATTTGTGCCGAGTGCATGCCGGTTGGGTCTCCTATCAAGCTGCGTTTGCCATTCTTCAGGTTGACAGCGTAAAGGTTGCTCTGCAAAGGAGAGATTTCCGTACTCTTGATGATGAGCTCTTTCGTGTTCCGGTTAAAACCTACGATGTCTTGTACAAGCCAGGGGCCGGAGGTGAGTTGCTTCAGCAGTTCCCCTTCCGTATTGTATAGGTACAGATGGTTGAAGCCGTCACGCTGGCTTTGATAGATGAACTTGTGGCTGTCCCATGGCAGGAATAGAATGGGAGATTGCGGCTCCACATATTTGGGATGTCTCTCTTCGATGAGCACTTGTTGCAGCTTTCCGCTTTCAGCATCGTACCGGCACAGTTTGGAGTGGTTTTGGTCTCGGTTTAGCTCTATCAGATAGAGGCTTTTGCCATCCGGTGCCCAGGTGATGTTGGTGAAGTAGCGGTCTTTTGGGTCGCCCATGTCCAGATAGATGGTCTTTTGAGTAGCAGGATTGTAGATACCTACCTTTACCTGATGGCTGAGCATGCCGGCCATGGGGTAGCGTATTTTATCCACCAGTGCTATTCTTGTCGTGATGTCAACCAATGGATAGGGGGTGACCATGCTTTCGTTCATTCGATAAAAGGCCAGCAGGTCCCCGGCAGGATTCCAGAAAGTGCCTTTTGAAATGCCGAATTCATTGCGGTGCACACTTTGTCCGCAGACGATACCTTCCGGTTCGTTGGTGACTTTCAGGGTTTGCCCGTCACCGGTCATCACATAGAGATTATTGCCGATAGTATAAGCCAAATGGCGGCTTACCTCGTTCCAATCCTCATTTGCGGCTTGGGCGGGGCAAGGCTGGCTCCAGATGACTTTTTTCTTCTTCCAGTCGACGAGGGCACGGTACTTGCCGGTGTTCAGCAGCAGGAGTGGGTCTATTTGGACTTGAATACCCAGATTGACGCCTCGGGGTACGTTGACAGCCTTTGCAGCATGAAAGTGACGCAGTTTTCCAAGTCCTTTTTCTTCCAGCAGCGCGTTGGCTTCTTCCAATGTGATGGCAGTGAATTTCTCTCCGGGCTTGGCACCTAATCCTTTGACAGCCCATGTACCTTCTATATTGTCGATGCCAAGTTCCAGACAAGCGGCATCGCCCCACCACTGGTACGATTTGTTTTCCGGTTTGTGGTAGGTCTCACCTCCGGGAATCAGATCTTCCAGGGTCGGCTTTTTTAGTTCTTGTGCCATAGCGTTTGTTGCAAGCAGAGCAGGTACTGTTATCAGCAGTGCAAGAATGCTCTTACTTATTTTCTTTGCATTCATTCTCCTTGTCATTGTTCGTGTTATTCTTCTTCCTTCTTTCCCGCCTCTCTTCTTTTGCTTTCCGGGTAAGACTCACCCGACCTTGTTCTGCGTTCTCCACCGAATTCACGTCTTTCCCTCGGTCTGAACTCCCGTCTTTCCCCATCCTTGAACTCTCTTCTTTCACGCGGACGGAATTCGCGCTTTTCGCCGTCCTTGAATTCTCTTGGTCTGCGTTCGCCGTTGAACTCGCGTCTTTCGCTACCGAATTCACGTCTCTCTCCGCTGAATCGGGGACGGAATTCGCGTCTTTCTCCGGGTTTGAACTCTTTCCGTTCCCCAGAAGCCGGACGAAATTCTTTGCGCTCCTTGCTCAACTCCTCGCCTTCGGCACGGAATTCCTTGTACTTTCCATCGAAGATTTCGTACTGGCGGAATTCGCATTCCAGCGCACCATTGAATAAAGGTATCTTGGAGGTGGCTTTTAGCCCGATTTGGTCGAAGCACTCTTCCCGGTAAGAAAGAATCCATGCGGTGTTGCCCGTAAAGGCATGTTTCAGACGCTCGCCAATCATGGAGTAAAGGCCCAGCAGGTCGTTGGTAGAGATACGCTCACCGTAGGGAGGATTGGTGATGATGATGGATTTCTCCGCAGGTTGCTCGAATTGCTGGAAAGGTTGCAGCTTCAATACCACGTCCTTGCTTACGCCGGCAGCCTTTATATTGTGTGTGGCAATTTCGTTTGCCTTCGGGCTGTTGTCGTAACCGTATATCTTATGCGTAAATTCACGTTCCTGGCTGTCGTCATTGTATATCGTGTCGAACAGCTCCTGGTCAAAATCCACCCACTTCTCGAAAGCGAACTCCTTGCGGAATACGCCCGGAGCGATGTTGCGTGCAATCAGCGCCGCTTCGATGGGAATGGTTCCCGAACCACACATCGGGTCTATCAGGTCACATTCGCCACGCCAGCCGGTCATCAATATCATGCCGGCGGCCAGCACCTCATTCAGCGGGGCCTCTACTGCTTCCTGGCGATAACCGCGGCGGTGCAGCGATTCGCCGCTGGAGTCGAGAGACAGCGTACATTTGGTTTCGGCAATGTGTATGTTCAGCAGCACGTCCGGTTTGTTGACACGCACGCCGGGACGTTCGCCGGTCTTCTCGCGGAAATAGTCCACGATGGCATCCTTCACCTTGTAGGAAACGAACTTGGAATGACGGAACTCTTCACTGAATACAACCGCGTCCACGGCAAAGGTCTTGTCCGTATCCAGATAGTCTTCCCATCGGATGGCTTTAATCTGTTCGTAAACCTCGTCGGCATCCTTGGCTGTGAAGTGTTTGATGGGTTTCAGTATCCGGATGGCTGTACGCAGGCAGAAGTTTGCCTTGTACATCATTTCCTTATCACCACTGAAAGATACCATGCGGCGGCCTATTTCTATTTCGTTGGCGCCCAGTGCAGTCAGCTCTTGTGCCAGTACCTCTTCCAGTCCTTGGAAGGTTTTGGCAATCATTTCAAAAGATTGTTCGCTCATCTATGCATTTACTTTATGTGAATCGGCAATCTGGGTAGTTGTCACTCGTTTCTCTCATTAGTGGCTGATAACCATTTAACTACTTGAACTGCTGATTTGAGTTATTTACGATTTTAATTGTTTATTGGTTGTTTGTGACTTACTTCTTGGCCTTTGTCTGTACAATCCTTGCTCCTGCGGGAACATCTTCTGTCACCCAGATATTGCCGCCTACGGTGGCTCCTTGTCCGATGGTGATGCGTCCCAATATGGTGGCGTTGGAATAGACTATCACATTGTCTTCCAGAATGGGATGGCGGGGAATACCCTTGATGGGCTTGCCGTCTTCGTCTAGCGGGAAGCTCTTGGCACCGAGGGTCACACCCTGGTACAGCTTCACGTTGTTGCCGATGATGCAGGTCTCGCCGATTACCACACCCGTACCGTGGTCGATGGTAAAATAACCACCTATTTCCGCTCCTGGATGGATATCGATTCCCGTTTCACTGTGCGCCATCTCGGTGATGATGCGGGGAATGAGGGGAACACCCAACTTGAGCAACTCGTGTGCGATGCGGTAGTTGCTGATGGCGCGGATGGCCGGATAGCAGCTGATGACTTCGCCGAACGACTGTGCGGCGGGGTCACCGTTGTAGGCGGCTTCCACATCTGTGGCGAGTGTACGTCTCATTGCCGGCAGGTTGCTGATGAACTTGGCAGCCAATAAGGCGGCTTCTTCCCGTTGGAGCTCGGTACAACAGTTGCATTCGCCGTCGCCTGCAAAGCAGAGGCCGGCAAGGATTTGCTCGGTCAGCAGGTCGAACAAGCGTTCGACATTGACACCGATATGGTAAGTCACCGTACGGCTGTTGACCGTAGAATTTCCGAAATATCCGGGGAAGATGATGGCTCGCGCCAGTTCGATGATGTCGCGCAGCACTTTTGCCGAAGGCAGCGGGTTGCCGTCCGTATGCTGGTGAAACAGTCCTTTGTATGATTCGCTTTCCGATAGCTCATCGACTGCTTGTGTCAAAATGTGGGTAAAGTTGAGTGGACTCATTATGATATCCTTAAGTTTAAAAGTGGCAACAAAGATAGGAAATACTCGTCAAATATCCTACATATCCCTCATTTATAGTACGTATTTACCATATTTGTGGTATTTTCTACGAACCAATTTTGCGCTACTTTTGTCTTGTAAGAAATAACATACCTCGTTCCACTCCGGATTGTTAGTCTTTTCCCTTAGGGGAATGAGGAATTTAAAAACAGTTGGATTATGAAGAAGATAGCAGAACGCCTTACCGACCTGGTAGGCAACACTCCCTTGCTGGAGTTGAATAATTATAACAAGAATAAGCGTCTGAAAGCCCGTGTTATCGCCAAATTGGAATATTTTAACCCCGCCGGCAGTGTGAAGGACCGCGTGGCGCTTGCCATGATAGAAGATGCCGAGGCAAAAGGGCTGTTGAAGCCCGGTGCCACCATCATCGAACCTACCAGTGGGAATACGGGCGTAGGGCTGGCTTTTGTGGCCGCTGCCAAAGGTTACAAGCTGATACTGACGATGCCCGACACAATGAGCTTGGAACGCCGCAACCTTTTGAAAGCCCTCGGTGCGGAATTGGTACTGACTCCGGGTGCCGACGGTATGAAAGGCGCCATAGCCCGTGCCGAAGAACTGAAAGCCGCCAACCCCGGCTCGCTGATTCTACAGCAATTTGACAACCCTGCCAATCCGGCAATGCACGAGCGTACTACCGGACAAGAAATCTGGCGTGATACAGACGGCCGGGTGGATATTTTCGTGGCCGGTGTAGGTACGGGAGGCACAGTGAGTGGTGTGGGTGCAGCCTTGAAAGCCAATAACCCAAAGGTAAGGATTGTGGCTGTGGAGCCCGAAGATTCTCCCGTACTTTCCGGTGGGAAGCCCGGTCCCCATAAAATACAAGGTATCGGTGCCGGATTTGTGCCGAAGAACTATAACAGTGCCGTGATAGACGAAGTGCTGCTGGTATCCAATGATGACGCCATCCGTACGGGTCGCGAACTGGCGAAGTATGAGGGACTGCTGGTCGGCATCTCTTCGGGAGCTGCCGTTGCTGCAGCTACCCGCTTGGCACGGTTGCCCGAGAATGAAGGAAAGACGATTGTAGCGCTGCTGCCCGATACGGGAGAACGGTATCTTTCGACGCTGTTGTATGCATTTGAGGAATATCCGTTGTAAAAGTAAATATTTCTGCCGGTTATCCGCTCCATCAATGTGGAGCAGGTGACCGGCAGATGGTATTTATAGTTCGCTTGGTCTTAACCCGAATGACCGGCAGCTTATTTTCTCTACTTTTACTTCCCATATCTTGACATTGCGTACGGCGGGTTCAGCATATTTGCATTCATTTTCCGTATATTGCTTCATCAGCATGTCGAGTACGCGTCGCTTCTCTTCCATGTCTTCCACGAAGTGTACTTTCCCACGACAGATAACACTGCGCGACTTCATGCTGTAGCTGCATGCCACTTGCCGGTGCATATAAACCAGCTCGTGTCCTTCGCAGAAGGTGATGCAAACTTGCGGGTGCTTTGTTACCATCTCCACTTTACTGCCTTCCGGGCCGGAATGCAAGTATATTACCCCGTCTTGATAGGCAAAGTTCATGGGAACCGTATATGGGTTTCCTTCAAGGTCTGTGATGCCCACTATGCAGTATGGGCATTTACGGATAATTTCCTCAATCTGTGTAGGGTCTGTAATAGTAATTGTCTTCATGTGCAAAGCCTCACCCCCGGCCCCTCTCCGAAAGAGAGGGGAGTGGGGAAGTGGGGATATTTAATATTGTAGGGTTATTCTTTATTTCACTTCACTCAAGTTTCGCAAGTTTTCAATTCATTGCTCTCCTCTCCCCTCTCTTTCGGAGAGGGGTCGGGGGTGAGGTTACACCAGTGCAAAGTCCAGCTGCTTCTTTTCCAAGTTAGCGCGTGCCACCTTAATGGTAATGGCATCTCCCAGACTATAAATTTTATTTTTGCGGCGTCCGCGCAGGCAGTAGTTCTTTTCGTCGAATTCGTAATAGTCATCGTCGAGGTCGCGGATAGGAATCATGCCTTCGCACTTGTTCTCATTCAGCTCCACGTAGAGTCCCCATTCCGTTACGCCGGAGATGACGCCGTCGAAGGTCTGTCCCAGGCGTTCGGTCATGAATTCTACTTGCTTGTACTTGATGGAGGCGCGTTCCGCGTTGGAGGCTATCTGCTCCATGCTGCTGCTGTGTTCGCAGAGGGCTTCGTATTTCTGTTCGGACACGGTGCGGCCTCCCTGGTCCAAGTACTTGGTGAGCAGACGGTGTACCATCATATCCGGATAGCGGCGGATGGGCGAGGTGAAATGGGTATAGTAATCGAAAGCCAAACCATAGTGCCCCACGTTATGCACGGAGTAGCGTGCCTTCTGCATGGCGCGGATGGAGACGGTTTCAATCAAGTTCTCCTCCTTCTTGCCCTGGATGTCGTCCAGCAGGTGGTTGATGGACTTGGAGATGTCGGTCTTTGTACCGCTGGTACGCAGCTTGTAGCCGAAACGGGCGATGAACTGTGCCAGGTTGTCCAGCTTCTCCGGGTCGGGGAGGTCGTGAATACGGTATGGCAACACTTTGGCTTTCTTGCCTTTGGGCACGCGGCCTATCTTTTCGGCTACGGTGCGGTTGGCAAGCAGCATGAACTCCTCTATCAGCTTGTTGGCATCTTTCGACTCCTTGAAGTAGACGCTGACGGGTTTGCCCTTCTCGTCAATTTCGAACTTCACTTCGTAGCGGTCGAAGTTGATGGCTCCTGCCTTAAAGCGGTTCTCACGCAGTATTTTGGCAAGCTTATCCAGTTGGAGCACCTCTTCCTGGAAGTCTCCTTTGCCGGTTTCTATAATCTCCTGGGCTTCTTCGTAGGTGAAGCGGCGGTCGCTCTTGATGACGGTATGTACCACGCGTGAGTTCTTCACTTCGCCTTTTTCCGTCATTTCAAAGATGACGGAGTAGGCAAGCTTCTCTTCGTCGGGGCGGAGTGAACAGATGAAATTACACAACCGTTCGGGGAGCATTGGGATGGTGCGGTCTACGAGGTAGACGGATGTGGCACGCTTCTCGGCTTCCTTGTCTATGATGCCGCCCTCTTTCACGTAGTGGGTCACGTCGGCAATGTGTACGCCTACTTCCCAAAGTCCCCCTTTCAGTTTGCGGATGGAGAGGGCGTCGTCGAAGTCCTTGGCATCCTTGGGGTCGATGGTGAAGGTGGTCACACCCCGGAAGTCCTCACGTCGGGCTATTTCCTCGGCGGAGATTTCGGCGGGTATCTTGTCGGCAGCTTTCTCTACGGCAGCGGGGTAGACATAGGGCAGGCCGAATTCCGCCAGGATGGCGTGCATCTCGGTGGTATTGTCTCCTGCGCGCCCCAGGATGTCGATTACCTGGCCGATGGGGTTCTTGGCTTTGTCGGGCCATTCCACCACCTTTACGATGGCTTTGTCGCCCGTCTTGCCGCCTTTCAACTTTTCTTTGGGGATGAAGATGTCGTTGGCAAGCGTACGGTTTTCCGTTACAAGGAAAGCGTATGACTTGGCAACTTCCAGGGTACCCACGAAGGTGTCGTTGGCACGTTCCAGTATCTCGATGACTTCTCCTTCGGCTTCGCGTCCGCGACGCTTGGCATAGAAGGCGATACGCACTTTATCATTGTTCATGGCGTGTGCCGAGTTGCGTTCGGCCACGAATATCGGTTCGCCTCCACCTTCCGGTATAAAGGAATTCTTGCCGTTGCTCTTGCGCTGGAAGGTTCCGGTCATTTCCACGCCGTGGTTGTTCAGCTTGTATTTGTGCTTGTCCACTTCTGTGATGTAGTCGTCCATCGACAGTTCGGACAAGATGTCCATGCACAGCATCTTCAGCGGATGTGTGGTGAGGTGGAGTTGTTCAAAGATGTATTTCAGGGATAATACTTCGTCTTGCTTTGTGTGGAAGAATTCCAGCAGTACTTTGACGAGCTCTTTCTTCTTCATGCGTTTGCCGGCTTTCTTTTCTTTCTTTTTGGCCATAATGTTATGATGTATTTTATGTATAAATAGAGATTCTGTGTCAATCTGTGTAATCTGTGGTGATTACCTCTTGCAAAGTAAACAAATAAATACGTTCCTTCGTTCACTCAGACTTCAAAATATTATCATTCTATTGAAAATAATGAAGGAACGACAGATTGTAATGGATTTATGTACTATATTTGCACACAAAGTGAAGATAGGCTGTACCTTAGACGAAAAGCAGATGGAAATGCAAACTCTGAACAAAAAAGCAGATGCCACACGGGAAAAAGACATTTACCGGGTGACGGTTGTGGGAAGTGTGGTAAACTTTCTCTTGCTTGTCTTCAAATTCTTTGCAGGTATTGTAGGTCACAGTGCCGCCATGCTGGCGGATGCGGTACATTCTTTGTCGGATTTCATTACAGATATTATTGTCATTGTTTTTGTGCGCATTTCGGCAAAGCCCGAAGATGAAGGACACGATTACGGTCATGGCAAGTACGAGACGCTGGCAACTGCCATTATCGGTATTTTTCTGTTGTTTGTGGGATTCGGCATTTTCTGGAACGGGGCTTCCTCCATTTACCGCTTCCTGCAAGGCGGCTCTCTGCAGGAACCCGGTATACTGGCACTGGTGGCTGCATTGGTATCCATCGTTTTCAAGGAAGTGCTTTATCAATATACCGTATTCAAGGGCAGGAAGTTGAATTCGCAGGCGGTTGTTGCCAATGCCTGGCATCACCGGAGTGACGCGTTTTCGTCCATAGGCACGGCAGCGGGTATAGGTGGCGCCATTCTTTTGGGTGACCATTGGCGGGTGCTGGACCCGGTGGCAGCGGTTATTGTCAGCTTCTTCATTATGAAGGTGGCTGTGCAGTTGTTGATACCGTGTGTGGACGAACTGTTGGAGAAATCATTGCCTGCCGAGGTGGAGGATGAGATACTGAAGACGATTCTCTCTTTTCCCGGTATCAGCTCGCCGCATCACCTTCGTACGCGCCGCATCGGCAGTTATTGTGCCATCGAGGTGCATGTGCGTATGGATGGCAGCATCTCGCTGGAGGAAGCCCACGAGACGGCAACGGCGGTGGAGAACAAGTTGAAAAGGCAGTTCGGCAAAGGAACACTGGTCAGCATCCATGTGGAGCCGGTGAAGAAGAGTAACGAGGCGACAGAGTAACACAAGGAGCGTCAAGGTGACGGACCGGATGAAAAGTAATTAGTAATTTGTAACTGAAGAAGTGGAATCGATTTTAATTACAGGAGCAAGCGGATTTATCGGAAGTTTCATCGTGGAGGAGGCGTTGAAGCGCAAGTTCGGTGTGTGGGCGGGTGTACGTTCGTCCAGCAGCCGCGAGTATCTGCGTGACCGCAAGATACATTTCCTCGAACTGGACTTTGCGCACCCCAATGAACTGAGGGCACAACTCTCGGGACATAAAGGGACCTACAATAAATTTGATTATATTGTCCATTGTGCCGGTGTGACGAAGTGTGTGGACAAGAACGAATTCGATTTGGTGAATTATCTGCAGACCAAATACTTCATCGATACGCTGAGGGAGCTGAACATGATTCCCAAGCAGTTTATCTTCATCAGTACGCTGAGTGTGTTCGGCCCGGTACGCGAGAGGACCTACGACCCGATTATGGAGAGTGACCCCCCTTCACCCAATACCGCCTACGGACTCAGTAAACTGAAAACAGAACTTTATTTGCAGAGTATTCCGGGTTTCCCCTACGTCATCTACCGGCCGACGGGTGTATACGGGCCGCGTGAGAAGGATTATTATCTTATGGCAAAGTCCATCCGGCAGCATACGGACTTTTCTGTAGGCTTCTGCCGCCAGGATTTGACGTTTGTATATGTAAAGGATATCGTGCAGGCCGTCTTCCTCGGGATAGAGAAGCAGGTGTCCCGCCGCGCCTATTTCCTGGCTGACGGGAAGGTGTATAGCAGCCGTGCTTTTTCCGATTTGATAAGGAAAGAATTGGGCAATCCGTTTGTTATTCGCCTGAGATGTCCGTTAATTGTATTGAAAGTCGTATCTTTGCTCGCTGAATTTTGGGCGAAGCGGCAGAACAAGACCAGTACGCTCAATTCGGACAAGTATAGAATAATGAAACAACGCAACTGGCAGTGTGACATCACACCGGCCGTCGAGGAACTGGGCTTCAGTCCTGAGTACGACCTGGAACGGGGTGTAAAGGAAACCATTGCCTGGTATAAGGATAAGGGATGGCTTTAGATTTATTTAAAAGGGTAGAAACCCGTAAGGGGCTTTTTGCGGTAGAGAAGATTACGCTGATATACAATTTGCTGACTTCCATTCTCATTCTGTTTCTTTTTCAGGAAATGGATCATCCGGTGCAGATGCTTGCAGACCGTGTTGTCATTGCGGGTATGACGTTCCTGCTGATGTATCTTTACCGGCTGGCACCCTGCAAGTTCTCTGCCTTTGTGCGCATAGCCATCCAAATGTCACTGCTTTCCTATTGGTATCCCGACACCTTTGAGTTCAACCGGATATTCCCCAATCTCGACCACGTGTTCGCGTCGGTGGAGCAATGGATGTTTGGTGGACAGCCTGCTGTGTGGTTCTGTGAAAGGTTTCCGCAGATGTGGGTGAGCGAGCCGTTTAATATGGGGTACTTCTTCTATTATCCGATGATTCTGCTGGTGGTGGTGTGGTATTTCCTTTATCGTTTCGACCTTTTCGAGAAGGTTTCGTTCGTCATCGTCACTGCTTTCTTCATCTATTACCTTATTTATATCTTCGTCCCCGTTGCCGGGCCGCAGTTCTACTTCCCCGCCATTGGAAGCGACCATGTGGCGCAAGGTATCTTCCCGTCCATCGGTGACTATTTCCATCACCATCAGGAACTTCTTCCCGGTCCGGGCTATGAGCACGGCTTCTTCTACAACCTGGTGGAGAGTTCCCAGCAGGTGGGTGAGCGTCCCACGGCTGCTTTTCCCAGTTCGCACGTCGGAATGTCTACGGTACTGATGATTATGGCATGGCGTGGCAGCAAGCGTCTGTTTGCCTGCTTGTTTCCTTTCTATCTGCTGTTGTGCGGGGCTACGGTCTATATCCAGGCACATTACCTGATAGACTCTATCGTGGGTTTCGTATCGGCTTTCGGCATTTATATCCTGGCCACGTGGATGTTCAAGCGATGGTTTGCGCAGCCGATGTTCCGCTAGTCGGGCACGGTGATTATCTTTCCACTGTCTGTGGGCAATACCAATGTACGCGGATAAACTTCTGCCGGAAGTGAATGCTGGAAGTTTACGATGAGCTGTTTGAGCAGTTTTTTCTTTTTCATAAAGACATATTTATGGGATTCTTTCTTTCTTGGGAAGACGAATATAGGGACTTGTTTCTTTCTGCCAAAGAAACAATGTTTTTTTTCTTGCCTCCTTGTTGGTAAGGTTTTGCCTTCCCATTGGCAAGGCTTTGCCACCGCGTTGGCAAAACTTTGCCATAGGCATGGCAAAAGTTTGCCAAGGGCAAGGCAAGTGGTTGGCAAAATTTCTTGCTGACAGACAGTGAGTTATGCGGATGGCAACAAAGCGTGTCATCTGCGTCTGAATAGCCCCCCTCTCAGAAGCTATTCAAGAAGGGGCGTGAGGATGATTGCTCAAGTGTCGGACTCGATGGTAAAAATCGTATGCGGTTTTCTCCTATGGCAGCAACGGTTCTATCTCTTCGAAGATGCGGTACAGTTCCTCCTTCGTCTCTGCCCGCAGCATGGCTATCCGGGTGTCGCGGAAATTGGGAATCCCTTTGAAGAGCGGGCTTGCTGCCAGGTGGCGGCGCACGTGCAGTATGCCCCGTCGCTCATCCAGCAGGTTGACGCTGTCTTCCACTTCCTGGCGGAGTACGTTCAGCCGCCATTCGGAACTCAGCGGAGGGAGTTCTTCGCCCGTCTCCAAATAATGCTTCACTTCCTTAAAGAACCACGGGCGGCCGAAGCTGGCACGGCCTATCATGATGGCGTCCACACCGTAGAGGTCGAAGCATTCTTTGGCCCGTTGGGGAGTGGTGATATCACCGTTGCCGATGATGGGAATGTGCATGCGTGGGTTCTTTTTCACCTCGCCGATAAGTGTCCAGTCCGCCTCGCCGGTATACATCTGGGCGCGGGTACGGCCGTGGATGGTGAGGGCGGCAATGCCGCAGTCCTGCAACTGCTCGGCAAGGTCTACGATGATTTTACTGTTGGCATCCCAGCCCAGGCGGGTCTTCACGGTGACGGGAATCTTCACGGCATCTACCACGGCACGAGTGATTTCCAGCATCAGCGGAATGTTCTGTAGCATACCGGCACCGGCACCCTTGCCGGCAACGCGCTTCACGGGGCAGCCGAAGTTGATGTCCAGCGTGTCCGGATGTGCCTGCTCCACAATGCGGGCGGCTTCTACCATGGTGGCGGTGTCCCGTCCGTATATCTGTATGGCTACGGGCCGCTCTTCATCGCTGATATTCAGCTTCTGCTGGGTCTTGCCTACGGAGCGTATCAAGGCATCGGCAGAAACGAACTCGGTATATACCATGTCTGCTCCGAAGTGCTTGCACATCAGGCGGAAAGCAGGGTCGGTGACGTCCTCCATCGGGGCGAGGAATACGGGGCGTGGGCCCAGGTCTATATCTTTAATCTTCATAATCTAAGCGGATTTGTCCGCAAAAGTACAGAAAAAAGCCTACCTTTGCATACTCTAATTCAAAAAGAAATGATGAAACACTCAATCAGTGACTTCGAAATCATGGCACCGGTAGGCTCGCGCGAATCTCTCGCGGCAGCCATACAAGCAGGTGCCGACTCCATCTATTTCGGTATCGAGAACCTGAACATGCGTGCCCGTTCGGCAAATACCTTCACTATCGACGATTTGCGGGAAATAGCCCGGACGTGCGACGAACATGGCATGAAGAGCTACCTCACCGTCAATACCATTATATACGACCATGACATTCCGCTGATGCGTACCATTGTAGATGCGGCAAAGGCGGCAGGCATCTCGGCAGTCATTGCCGCTGATGTGGCAGTGATGAGCTATGCCCGGCAGATAGGGCAGGAGGTACACCTCAGCACACAGCTCAACATCAGCAACGTGGAAGCCCTGCGCTTCTATGCGCAGTTTGCCGATGTGGTGGTGCTGGCGCGTGAGCTGAATTTGGAGCAGGTGGCAGAAATCTACCGACATATCCGTGAGGAGAATATCTGCGGTCCCAGTGGAGAGCAGATACGTATAGAGATGTTCTGCCACGGTGCGCTTTGCATGGCAGTCAGCGGAAAGTGTTATCTCTCATTGCATGAAATGAACCACTCCGCCAACCGCGGTGCCTGCATGCAGGTATGCCGCCGTAGTTATACGGTGCGCGACAAGGAGACGAATGTGGAATTGGAGGTGGACAACCAATACATCATGTCCCCCAAAGACTTAAAAACTATCCACTTCATGAACAAGATGCTGGATGCAGGTGTTCGTGTTTTCAAAATAGAAGGACGTGCCCGCGGACCCGAGTACGTGCGCACGGTAGTGGAGTGTTACAAAGAAGCCATCCGTTCCTATCTGGACGATACATTCACCGATGAGAAGATTGCCCGGTGGGACGAACGTTTGAAGACGGTCTTCAATCGTGGTTTCTGGGACGGCTACTACCTGGGACAACGCTTGGGCGAATGGACCAAGAACTACGGTTCTGCCGCTACGGAACGTAAAATCTATGTGGGTAAGGGTATCCGCTACTTCTCAAACATCGGTGTGGCGGAGTTCCTGGTAGAAGCAGCCGAAGTGAGCGTAGGCGACAAGTTGCTGATTACGGGTCCCACAACGGGTGCCGAATTCGTCACTTTGGACGAGGCACGCGTCGATTTGAAACCCGTGCAGACTGTAAAGAAAGGCCAGCATTTCTCGATGAAATCGGTGAAAATACGTCCCAGTGACAAACTCTACAAGCTGGTTACCGTAGAAGAACTGAAGAAGTTCAAAGGCTTGGATGTGGAGAAACAACGTGGCTAAGTATCAAATAGTAAATAGTCCAATAGTAAATATGAATTATATCTATGAACTTCCCATGAAGGTGCGCGACTATGAATGCGACCTGCAAGGCATCGTCAATAATGCCAATTATCAGCATTATCTGGAGCATACGCGCCATGAGTTTCTGTTGAGTGCCGGCGTCAGCTTTGCCGGACTGCACGAGCAGGGGGTAGACCCGGTAGTGGCACGTATCAATATGGCTTTCAAGACTCCCCTGAGGAGTGGTGACGAGTTTGTCTCCAAGCTTTATATGAAGAAGGAAGGCATCAAGTACGTCTTCTATCAAGACATCTTCCGTGCTTCCGACGGTAAGGTCTGCCTCAAGGGCGTGGTCGAGACCGTGTGTGTAGTCAATGGCCGGTTGAGCGACAGCGAACTGTTCGACCGCCTTTTTGCCCCTTATCTCAACCCGGGTAAGTCCGTGTAATCTTTGGTGGAATGAACAGTGACGAACGGATTTGCAGTATAGCTCTCACACTTTGCCCCGGTATAGGACATATCGGGGCAAAGCGTTTAATAGAGGGTACGGGCAGTGCTGCCGAAGTATTCAGTCGGCGGAAGGAGCTCCCCGAAATCATGCCCGGTGTGAATCCGGGGGTAGTGACGGCCCTTGATTGTCCCGCTGCCTTTCTGCGTGCCGAGCAGGAGATGGAGTTTGTAGAGAAGAACCGCCTTTCCTGCCTGACGTTGAAGGATGAGGCTTACCCTTCCCGCTTGCGTGAATGTGAGGACGCACCGATTGTACTTTTCTTTAAAGGAAACACCGATTTCAACCGCCTGCATGTCGTCGATATGGTAGGTACACGCCGTGCCACCGATTACGGCAAGCAATTCTGTGCCGACTTCCTGCGCGATTTGGCCGTTCTTTGTCCCGATGTGCTGGTAGTAAGCGGACTGGCTTACGGGATAGATATCCATGCCCATCGGGCCGCTTTGGCAAATCATCTCCCTACCGTTGCTGTCCTTGCTCACGGACTGGACCGCATCTATCCGTATGTACACCGGAAAACAGCCATCGACATGCTGGCACAAGGCGGACTGTTGACCGAATTCCTTACCGGGACGAATCCGGACAAGCATAATTTCGTCAGCCGCAACCGTATTGTGGCGGGTATGAGTGATGCTACCATTGTGGTGGAATCTGCCGCAAAGGGAGGTTCCCTTATCACTGCAGAGTTGGCAGAGGGATATCATCGTGACTGCTTTGCCGTTCCGGGGCGTGTTACGGACGAATCTTCCATCGGTTGTAACCGGTTGATACGCGACAACAAGGCCGCCCTTATCCAGAGTGCGGAAGAGTTTGTGCAGATTATGGGCTGGGCCGTAGCGGAGCAGCCTGCCCGGACAGAAGGTATTCAGCGTAATCTCTTTCCGGAACTGACGGAAGAGGAGGAGCTTGTTGTGCGCATCCTTATGCGGCAGGGAGACCTCCATATCAATGCGATGGTGGTGGAAGCGGACATACCCGTCAACCGGATGAGTGCCTTGCTTTTTGAGTTGGAGATGAAGGGAGTGGTCAAGGCAATGGTGGGCGGTGTCTATCACTTGCTGACTTGAGCGCGGCAGGTCTCTTGCCTTACATGGACGGTTTCCCGTATTTCATGATGAACTTTTCCGGGTGGTCCGTCGCTATGATGTCTACCCCCAGGTCGACTGCCTTCTGGTTCTCTTCCGTCTTGTCGTCCAGCCCCAGGACGAGTGCCAGTACCTGCAGGTTGTGCTCACGGCATTTCTTTACGAATTGCGGGGTAAGGGAGTCAATCCAGACGACAGCGATGTCGGGGTGCAGTTCCTTTACGACATGCTCTATGTCTTTTTCACTTTTGATGTAGGCTTGCAGGGTTCTTACCTCGGGTGCCATCTTTCTGAAGCATTTGGCATGATACTCCTTGCTGAAGGTGAAGTTGCAGTTTTCCAGCATGCCTTCGTCCTTTATCAGATTCAGTAATTGGTGCAGACCGCCGTTGCGGTAGTCGATGGTGATTCTTAAACCGTGCTCTTTGGCCTTGCGTAGCAGGTCGGTAAGACGTAGTACCCGTTGTCCGGCAAATCGGGGCGCAAACCAAGAGCCGGCATCCAGTGTGTCGATGTCGGCGGACAGCCATTGGGAGATGGCGCCGGTACCGTTGGTGGTACGGTCGAGGGTGGAATCGTGCAGTACGTAGAAGACACTGTCCTTACTGATGCAGACATCGCATTCTATATTGCCTACACCGTATTTGATGCACGAATCTACGGATGCCATTGTGTTTTCGGGAGCGATGGTGGCGGCACCACGGTGTGCGCTGGTTAGGGGTATCTTGGTGGTGGCAGCAGGCCGTTGGGAACATCCTGCGGTAAGTAGGATTATGGAAAGCAATGCGAGTACCGGTTTTTTCATAATGGGCTCAAGTGGTGATGTTTTCTTCTTTAACAGTTATAAAAGCCATCGAAGATAGCTATTTTTTGTCATTCGGAGAAACGTATGGGCATAAAAAAAGGAGTACCGCTGTACTCCAACCTTTGTTAACCTTAAATCTAATACTATGAAAAAAATCACATTACAAATGTAAGGTTCCCGTTGTTATCTTCCAAATTTCAGAATGTTCCTGCTACTTCTTTTGTATTTCTTTCACTGAATTTTACTGTTTTCGCACACGGATTGACTTTTTGAGAGAGAAGAATCTATTCACAGCGTCCCGGATAAGGCAGAAGTTGCAAATCTGTTTCAATCGTTTCACAGAACCTTTCAGCCTTTGAAAAGAGTGATGGAAAGTGATTTTTATTCGGTAATTATCTTCTACTTTTGTTTGTATACAACGCGAAATTATGGGAAAACGCATTTTTATATATGTCTTTTGGCTACTCCTTTTTTGCATGATGTCGGGGCAGGTAATAGGGCAGAATAAGTCGGTAGAATCCCATAGCCATACTTGTAAAACGGTGCTGGCGTTAAAAAATAATTTGCTTTACGACCTGGCCTTGGCTCCGAACATAGAAGTGGAGCTGCCATTGGGAAAGAGGTGGTCTTTGAATGTTGAGTACAAATGCCCTTGGTGGTCTGACAGCGGATGTAATTTCTGCTATCAGCTCCTTTCGGGAGGGACAGAGGCGCGTTACTGGTTGGGAAACCGCCATACGCGCGGAAGATTGTCCGGACACTTCCTGGGAGCATATGCCGAAGGAGGTACCTATGATTTTCAGTTGAAAAAGGAGAAGGGATACCGGGGGAAGTATTACGCAGCTGCAGGAATAACTTATGGATACGTGCGTCCACTGGCTCGGCATCTGGCGATTGAATTCAGTGTGGGCATTGGATACTTGGATACGGAGTACAGGAAATATACTTCTTATGGAAATGACTTGGCTTGGGTCAGCAGTGGAAAGTATCACTTTATCGGGCCGACAAAAGCAAAAATTTCTTTGGTATGGCTTCTAACGTCGGGGAGATGAGTGGTATGAAAGATGCACGGCATATGATTCTCTGGCTGTTCTTCGGACTGTTGCCAATGCTGGGAAGCTGTGACTTCCGCGATATGCTGGATGATTATCCCGTTAGCGGAGTACAGATTAAACTGGATTGGAAAGGGGTGACGGATAAGCTGCCGCAGACCATGCGGATTATCTTCTATCCGAAAGATACTCAGGGGAGAAAGGTTGAAAGTTATCTGCCTGCCGGAGGGGGTGAGGTGAAGGTACCGCCGGGGAAGTATGCGGTGGTGGCCTATAACTTCAATACGGAGAGTATACAGATACGGGGCGACGAGAGTTATGAGACGATTGAGGCTTTTACGGGACACTGTACGGGGCTGGATGTACACGAAGATATGGTTTGGTCGCCCGACCCTTTGTATGTGGTGGCTTTGGACGAGGTGGAAATAAGGCAGAGTGATGTGGCGCTTCCGTTGAACTGGAAGCCGGAAGCGGTAGTGGACCATTATTCCTTTGATATAAAGGTGGAAGGATGGGATAGAATATCGAGCATCATCTGCCATGTGGACGGCTTGAACGGAAGTTACTTTATAGGCAACCGTGCTTGCCATTTGAGCGAGGTACCTATATGTGTGGATACAAAGCGTGAAAACGGGCTTTTATGGGGGTATTTCTCCAGTTTTGTATTACTGAAAGATACCAAGACCCGTGCGGATAGTCCTATGTTGCTGACACTGAAGATTGTGAAACGAGATAAAACGGTTCAAGAGGTGAAGGTGGATATCACGGAAGTGATTGAAACAGCTCCTCCCTCGGGAGGAGGCGAAGAAGAACCTGATGTGGGCGTTCCTGGGTCGGAAATCCATATCGAGGTTCCCGTACCGGAGGACAAGGTTGTGGTGGATGATTTGGAACCGGGAACCGATGAAGGAGATGGAGGGATTGGTGGCGATGTGGATGATTGGGATGATGAGACGGATGTGGAGCTACCGGTGAATTGATAGCAAACAGACAAATAAATATATTAACTTTAATAACAGACAATTATGAAGAAGGTTTTATTTTTGGCTTTGGCTGCAGCAGCAGTAATGAGTTGCTCGGAAAGTGAGGAGATAGAGAATGCCGGACAAAAGGCAGAGATTAAATTGGGAACAGTAGTGGGTAACACTACGAGAGCCACAGTGACTGATTTGCCGGAATTGCAGAAGGTAGGGTTCACTGTGTATGCTTATAATACGGGAGCGACAGCAATGGCCTCCGTTGCGACTTTTGATGCGATGAAGGAATTCATGACAGATGTTAAAGTAACCTATAGTGCTCCCAACTGGAGTTTGACTGGGGGAACATATTATTGGCCAATGACGGATAACTTGCAGTTCTTTGCTTACGGGAATCCGGGTACCGGAGCCTTGACGTACAATCAACCGGCTGCTGGTGCTATATATCCTTCCATTACTTATACGGTAGCAGATGTAGCTGCCCAAACGGACTTGGTAGCCGCGAAAGTGACGGATGCAACCAAGGCATCAAATGCCAGTGGGGTATCTTTGAAATTCGGCCATATACTGACCCAAATAAATTTCACTGTCAAGGCAGCCGACGCTTTGACTTATAAACTGAAAACACTTACAATATCCGGTGTGCACAATAAAGGAACTTATGGTTTTGATGATTCAACATGGAAGTCACAGGAAGGAACAGCCACTTATGCACATACGATTGACGATGGTGCATTGGAAGTGAATACAACGGGTGTGGAAGTGAATACAGCCTGGATGTTGATGCCCCAGACGTTGGATACGAACGCCAAAATCAATGTTGTCTATGACATCTATGAGAAAGACGTTCTTCTTGATACTGTAACTTCCGCCATTGACTTGAATGATACACAAGCCTGGGGTGAAGGCAAAAAGATACGTTATACGCTGACGCTGGCCAATAAGGCGGCAAAAGTAACCTTTGTACCTGAAGTTGGTCCATGGAGTACGGCTGATGATACGAACGTGGAAAAATAAAACGGCACTGTCCGCAATAAAAAACTGAATTACTTCTATTTTATTCATTCCCCGAAACTTCTTTATGAAAGTTTTCGGGGAATGTTTCTTTTATGAGTATTATTTATCTATTTTTGTCACTGCAACAAACAAACAAATCTACTTGCCGATGCCCAACTCTTCTGCTTGCAGAGGTAAAAAACAATGCGCTCAATGTCCCAAGGCTGTGGACAATGCAATAATATATGCTTCCCACCCCAGAGGATTCCATCTGCCGGCGCGAAAGTGTGAGGAAAATATTATAATTTTCCTGCTGAAAGGAGAAGTGCTTGTCAACAGTAAGGAGTATGCGGGAACTGTGTTGCATGCAGGTGAGTTCATCCTTCAAGCTATTGGTTCCAAGTACGAAATACTTGCCATGACGGATGTGGAATGCGTTTGTTACCGGTTCAGTAAGCCTGAATTCTTCTGTGAGGACCGGTATAACCATATTATGAAAGAGGTTACCCCTCCATTGATATTCTATCCTTTGACCATTACTCCCGAGTTGCAGCTCTTTCTGGAAAGTTCCAAGGCCTATTTGTCCGAGGAGAAGATTTGCCGGGAAATGCTTTGTTTCAAAAGGAAAGAACTTGCTTTCATTCTTGGAAATTACTACTCCGACTATGAGCTTTCCATGCTGATACATCCTCTTGCCCAGTATACTAATTCCTTCCACTACTTTGTCTTGCAGAATCATGCCAAAGTCAAGACGGTAGAGGAACTTGCCCAGTTGGGAGGATATACAGTAGCTACTTTCCGGCGTATATTCAATTCTGTTTTTCATCAACCGGTGTACGAGTGGATGATGGAACGGAGGAAGGAAAGCGTGGTTTATGAACTTCGTTATACGGATGCTTCTATATCAGAGATTTGCTATAAATATGGCTTTGAATCGCTGCCTCATTTTTCCAATTTCTGCAAAAAGAATTTCGGGGCTTCTCCCCGTAGCTTGCGTGCCGGCAATTTATCTGAAGTAAACGGCATGTCATAAAAAAACTCCTCCGGCGGTTTCCCGGCAGAGGAGTCTCTTGTGATATTAATCAAATATAGTGAAAGCTGAGTGATAAATCTGAGCTTGCTCAAAAGGTTTATCCGAAGCGCATCCTATATTATTTGCAGAAAGACCGGATTAGTCTTTCAGTTTCGCAATGATAAAGTCGCGGTTCAGGCGAGCAATGTTGCTGATGGAAACATTCTTCGGGCATTCAGCTTCGCACGCACGAGTGTTTGTACAGTTACCGAAACCGAGTTCGTCCATCTTGCTCAACATAGCCTTGGCACGGCGCAATGCTTCCGGTTTGCCTTGGGGCAACAGGTTCAGCTGGCTCACCTTGGCAGAAACGAAAAGCATAGCAGAACCGTTCTTACAAGCAGCCACACAAGCACCACAACCGATACAGCTGGCAGCATCCATAGCCTCGTCAGCGATGGGCTTCGGAATCAGGATAGCGTTGGCATCCTGGGGAGCACCGGTACGTACGCTGACGTAGCCGCCTGCCTGCATAATCTTGTCGTAGGCCGTACGGTCGACCATCAAGTCCTTGATAACCGGGAAACCGGCAGAGCGCCACGGTTCAACAGTGATGGTATCGCCGTCGTTGAAACGACGCATATAAATCTGGCAAGTCGTAGCGCCGGTTGCAGGACCGTGGGGGTGTCCGTTGATGTAGAGCGAACACATACCGCAGATACCTTCGCGGCAGTCGTGGTCGAATACAACCGGTTCTTTACCTTCAGAAATCAGCTGTTCGTTCAGGATATCCAGCATTTCGAGGAATGAAGTATCGCCCGGGATATCTTTCATTTGGTATGTTTCAAAAGCGCCTTTTGCTTTCGGACCCTTCTGGCGCCATACCTTGAGCGTAAATGATATATTTTTATCCATTTTCTTTAATTCTTTAAATGTTCAACTTCCCGATTAGCTCTTGTAGTTACGAGTCTGTACCTTGATTGCTTCGTAAACCAGCGGCTCTTTCAGCAATACCGGTTCCTTTTCGTCAGAACCCTGATATTCCCAGCAAGCCACGTAGAAGTAGTTTTCATCGTCACGCTTGGCTTCGCCTTCTTCAGTCTGATATTCTTCACGGAAGTGACCGCCGCAGCTTTCGTTACGGTTCAGTGCATCGTAAGCAACCAGCTCGCCCATAGTGATGAAGTCGTACAGACGGATAGCCTTGTCGAGTTCTACATTCATACCTTCCTTGTCGCCCGGGATGAACAGTTCTTTCTCGAACTCCTTGCGGACTTCTTTCAGCTTCTTCAGACCTTCCTTCAAGCCTTCGGCCGTACGTCCCATACCTACATATTCCCACATAATGTGGCCCAGTTCCTTGTGGATAGAGTCTACAGACTTCTTACCCTTGATGTTCATCATCCAGTCAATCTTCTCCTGAACGGCCTTTTCTGCAGCTGCAAATTCGGGCAGGTCGGTAGAGAAACGGGGAACTGTAATCTGGTCGGCCAGATAGTTCTGGATAGTGTAAGGCAATACGAAGTAACCATCGGCCAGACCTTGCATCAGGGCGGAAGCACCGAGGCGGTTTGCACCGTGGTCGGAGAAGTTACATTCACCGATGGCGAACAGTCCCTTGATGGAGGTCATCAGTTCGTAGTCAACCCAGATACCACCCATGGTATAGTGGATAGCCGGATAAATCATCATCGGGTTTTCGTATGGGCTGACATCAGTGATTTCTTCATACATATCGAAGAGGTTGCCGTAACGTTGTGCAACGACATCTTTACCCAGACGGTTGATAGCTTCGGAGAAGTCAAGGAATACGGCAAGACCGGTGTTGTTCACGCCGAAGCCCTTGTCGCAGCGTTCTTTGGCAGCGCGGCTGGCAACGTCACGCGGAACGAGGTTACCGAATGCCGGATAACGGCGTTCCAGGTAGTAGTCGCGGTCT
This sequence comes from Bacteroides sp. AR29, assembly GCF_900217715.1. Lineage (NCBI taxonomy): Bacteria > Pseudomonadati > Bacteroidota > Bacteroidia > Bacteroidales > Bacteroidaceae > Bacteroides > Bacteroides sp. AR29. The sequence continues at coordinate 181,935 of NZ_OBMS01000005.1, read as the reverse complement.
TCCTCGGGAATATCTTTTCCTTGCAGTGTACCTTCCTGCAGTTTCTTGGCATCTTCCAGCTTCTTCGGAACCCAGATACGACCATCGTTACGCAGAGATTCGGACATCAAAGTCAGCTTAGATTGCTTGTCACCGTGAACCGGGATACAAGTGGGGTGAATCTGTACGTAAGCAGGGTTGGCAAACCAGGCACCTTTACGGTAGCAAGCCATTGCTGCAGAGCAGTTACATGCCATTGCATTGGTAGAAAGGAAGTAGGCATTGCCGTAACCACCGGTAGCGATTACCACAGCGTGGGCGGCAAAACGTTCCAATTTACCGGTAACGAGGTTCTTTGCAATGATACCGCGGGCACGTCCGTCAATGAGGACAACGTCTTCCATTTCGTAGCGGGTATACAGTTTCACAGTGCCTACGTTCACCTGGCGGCTCAATGCAGAGTATGCACCCAGCAACAGCTGCTGTCCGGTCTGACCCTTGGCATAGAAAGTACGGGATACCTGAGCACCACCGAAAGAACGGTTGTCCAGTGTACCGCCGTATTCGCGGGCGAAAGGAACACCTTGTGCAACGCATTGGTCGATAATATTGTTGGATACTTCAGCCAGACGGTAAACGTTGGCTTCGCGGGCACGGTAGTCGCCACCCTTTACTGTATCGTAGAACAGACGGTATACAGAGTCACCGTCGTTTTGGTAATTCTTAGCAGCATTGATACCACCTTGTGCAGCGATGGAGTGTGCACGGCGCGGAGAGTCCTGGATGCAGAAGTTGAATACTCTGAAACCCATTTCGCCCAGAGAGGCGGCAGCACTGGCACCGGCAAGTCCGGTTCCTACTACGATGATGTCCAGACGACGTTTGTTGGCAGGGTTTACTAATTTTTGGTGAGCCTTATAATTGGTCCATTTCTCAGCCACCGGTCCTTCCGGTATTTTAGAATCTATCTTAGTCATAATGCAATTTACAATTTAGTCATTTACAATTTGAATTTAGCAAGCGCCGCACAATGATTTTGCAAAGAATACGACAACTACCAGAGCGAAGCAGAGGACAACGATAGTAGAATAGATGTTGGAGATACATTTCCAACGGTTAATCCATACTTTGTTGTTCCAGCCCAAAGACTGCATGGAGCTCCAGAAACCGTGAGTGAGGTGGAACCACAATGCGCCCAGCCAAACGAGGTAAAGCACTACGAATACCGGATTGCTGAAGGTGTTTTGAATGTGATAGACACCGTTGGCTGCATATGCCAGCGTGAGGGTGTCGGCATGCATGCCCATGTTGTGCATCAACTCGGGAAGCTGCATTTTAGCCCAGAAGTTTACCAGGTGCAGGCCCAAACCCACGATTACGATGATACCCAGTACGAGCATGTTCTGAGAAGCCCATTCCACAGTCTTGGGCTTTTCCGTAACGGCATAGCGTTCGCTACCACGTGCCTTACGGTTCTGCATAGTCAGCCAGAAAGCGTAGATGATGTGGATGATGAATAAGGCAGCCAGACCTACCGTAGCCACCAATGCGTACCAGTTTGCTCCCAGGAACTCACAAACCATGTTGTAGCCATTAGCCGAGACTAATGCAACCAGGTTCATCGCCATGTGAAATGTCAGAAACAGGACAAGGGCGATACCGGTAACGCTCATCACCACTTTCCTTCCTACAGATGAATTACTTAACCACATAAATGATTGAATTTAAGTTATTTAATAGTTTGAAAATTTGTTCTATCAGGATACTTCTGTAAATGTTTCGCAAAAATAGGAGAAATCCAGCGATAAAGCAAGCGATTAAAGAAATAATTCCGTAATCCGGCAGAATGCGAAGTTTGCGGACAAGTAAAAGGTTTACTCGTCCTCCTGGTCTTTGCCTTGCTCTTTGCATATGATGGAAATCTTTTCTCCGTTTGCCAAGCGTTTTCTCAGGGCGCGAGGCGTGTCTCCGAAAGAGTCTTTGCAGAAGTGGGCAAAGTGGGATAGGGAATCAAAGCCATAGCGGGCGCTGATGATTGAAATGCGTTGTTTGGTGTATTGCAGGTCGTTCAGAATTCCTTCACGTTTCTTGTCCAGAATCCATTCATAGACCGGGACCCCATACATATTTTTAAACAGACGGCGGAATGTGGTAGTGGTATATCCGCCGAGGTGGGCAAACTCTTCCACATTCTTCACCTTGTCGTAGTTCTGCATGACGAAATATTGGAAGCTTTCCGTATAAGTGCTGATGGGGTAGAAGAATGTACTGATTTGGTGTAGCGGATAGTAGCATGTCAATATGTATACCAATTCCTGGCATTTCATTTCAATGTATTTGCTGCACGCATAGGGTTGCTCGTTGAGGTAGCAGGCAAGGCTTTTCAGAAGCCCTTCGAGCATGGAAATCGCGGTAAGCGGGGTATAAGTCAAGGGGGCTTCCGAGCGTTTCAGTATCTCCTTGTAGCGCTCTTCGCAAATCAGAGGAAGCTCGGTGAACCAATAGACAATATATTCCACTTCGGTCAAAGCCAGGAGTTCTACTTTGGAGCCGATGGCTTGCAAGATGAGCTGGCGGCTTTGGAGAGTGGTGCCCGGATATTCGTCACTGTTTACAAGTAATTCACCTTTCAGCATAAATATCATGCAGTTCTGTGTGCACTTTTCAGCAGAGAAATGTTGTCCCTTGGGGTAGTGGCGGTAAACCAATACTCCTTCTGATTTTTGGGGACATACCATACAATCAATCTGTCGGTTGCAGCAAGTTTCCAGTCTCATGAAATGATTAGCGAATTATTATAAATGTGGCAACAAAGATAGAATTTTTTTGTGAAAACTCTATCTATTTGTCCTATCTTTGCGTCAAACTAATATAAAGGACTTATGAAAAAGGCTATTTTTTTTGTATATTTTATCTGCCTTGTTGTATCCGGTCTTTCGGCACAGAATTGGGATATTAACACTTTGCACCGGGTTAACAGTTGGGATGGCAAGTTTGTCCGTAACTATAATAAGATAATTTCACGTTCGGAGCCCTATGTTGCTGTCGGTGTTCCGGTGGCGATGGCGGTTGCCGCTTGGATAAAACATGATAAGGGTTTGCTGAAAGATGCGGTCTACGTAGGTACAAGTGTAGCGGGGGCTTTTGTTGTGACTTATGGAATGAAATATCTGGTGGACCGTGAGCGTCCTTATGATAAATATCCCGACAGAGTGCATGCATATAGCCATGAAGGCAGCCCGTCTTTTCCTTCCGGACATACGGCGACGGCTTTTGCCCTTGCCACCTCGCTCAGTGTAAAGTATCCTAAATGGTATGTGATAGCTCCGTCTGCCCTGTGGGCTTGTTCCGTGGGAGTTTCCCGTATGAACGAGGGAGTGCATTATCCGTCGGATGTGTTGGCGGGGGCTGCAATCGGTGCTGGATGTGCTGTGGTCAACATCTACGTCAACAAGTGGCTGAATAAGTGGCTGTTCGGAGAATGATTTTAGGTGCGAATTACGCGGAGTTAGATAAACTAAATCCGCATAATCCGCGCCTAAGTTTGTTTCAAGTCGGCTATTGGATAATAGTGCTGTAGATGCCTTCGTTCAACACTTTTAGAGCTTGCTGCACGCTTTGGTTCGTGCTGTTCATCACCTGGAAGTATTCGTTCATGTCCCATAGGTCACGGGCTATCAAGGCTTTAAGTTGTGTCTTGATGAGCGGTAGGGATTGGTTGTACTGTTTCTCGTCAAACTTGATTTTCTCTTTGTCGGCAAGCGCACGTATTTCGGCAAGGAAGTTATCGTCTATCTCGAATTTCTCGTTGAAGGCCTCGAATTTCTTGTATTTGTTCTGCAGCTCCTTCCGGTGCTTCTCGATGTAGCCGGTAGTGGCTTTGATAACCACGCCTTTGGCTACGAGATTGCGGTGATAGTCTGTGTACTGGGTAGTGTCGATGGGGACGAAAAAGTCGGGCATGATACCTCCACCTCCGTAAACGGTACGCCCCATACGCTTGGTCTGCACTTTCAGGGAGTCGGCAAAATGGATACTGTCCGCATGAATCATTTCTCCATGATTGAAGCGGTCTATCAGTTCCTGATTATATTTATCCTGACTGTTTTCTCCACTCAGACGACCATCGAGGTTGGCGGTACTGTCGTAAGGCTTCTGGATGCAACGCCCCGAAGGGGTATAGTAACGGGCTATGGTCAGACGAATCATGGAACCGTCCGGCAGGTCGATAGGACGCTGTACCAATCCCTTGCCGAAGGTGCGGCGTCCTACTACCACGCCTCTGTCCCAGTCCTGGATGGCTCCGGTCACGATTTCACTGGCAGAAGCGGAGTACTCGTCCACCAATATGATGAGACGGCCGTTCTTGAAGTTGCCCGTACCTTTGGCAAAGAAATCACTGCGGCGTGCGGCCCTTCCTTCGGTGTAGACGATGAGTTCTTTTTGCTTCAGAAATTCGTTGGCAAGGTCGATGGCGGCATTCAGATACCCTCCTCCATTTCCTTGCAGGTCGAGGATGAGGTCTTTCATTCCTTTCTTTTGCAGGCTTTTCAGGGCTTCTGCAAACTCTTCGGCGGTGGTTGCCCCGAAGCGGTTGATACGGATATAGCCGGTTTTGGGTTGTATCATGTAAGATGCGTCCAGGCTGAGGATGGGAATTTTGTCACGCTTCACGGTGAAGTACAGCTGGTCGTCCACGCCACGGCGCACGATGGTGAGTTTCACTTCCGAGTCTTTCGGTCCGCGCAGGCGGCTCATAATATCTTCCGTGCTCATTTTTACTCCGGCAATGGCGCTGTCATTGACGGCTACGATACGGTCGCCGGCAAGGATGCCCACCTTCTCGGAAGGTCCGTTGCTCACGGGTTGTATCACAAGCAGGGTATCTTCTATCATCTGAAACTGTACGCCGATGCCCTCGAAATTGCCTTGCAACGGCTCGTTCATCTTCTTCACTTCTTCGGCGTTGTTGTAGGTGGAGTGCGGGTCGAGTTGTGCCAGCATCTTGATGATGGCTTCTTCCACCAGCTTGTCTTCATCCACCTTGTCCACATAAAGGTTGGTGATGGCAAACTCTGCCATTTGCAGTTTGCGCAGGGCTTCATTGTTCGGCTTTTGCGCTTGTGCCGTCACCGCGCATATACATATTATAATAGTAAATAGTTTTTTCATCATTTCCATTTTAATCCCTAATCCTTTATCCTTAATCCCTAATCTCCATTCCCTCCGGTATGAACATGCTTATGTCCTTGCCGTATTGCAGCAGTTCGCGCACGGTGGTGGAACTGACGCAGGTAAGTTCTGGCTCGGTGAAGAGCAGGATGGTTTCTATGCCGGTCAGTTTGCGGTTGATGTCGGCAATGGTTTCCTCGTATTCGAAATCCTTCACGGTGCGTATGCCGCGTATTATCAGACTGGCATCTACCTGCCGGGCAAAGTCGATAGTCAGGCAGTCATAGGACTGCACAATGATGCGCGGCTCGTTCCGGTAGTAGTCTCGTATCATTTGTTCGCGCTTTTCCAAGGGGAAATACGTATTCTTATTTTCATTGATGCCGATGCCTATGACGATTTCGTCTATAAAAGTCAGTGCACGGCTCACTACCGAAGAGTGTCCGATAGTAAACGGGTCGAATGTTCCCGGAAAGATAGCTCTTCTCATGATGCCAAATCTTCTTCTATAACCAAGTTGTTGATAATAAAGTTTTGTCGTTCCATGGTATTCTTACCCATGTAGAATTCCAGCAGCTCTTTTACGAGGTCTGTCTTGCGCAGGGACACTTGTTCCAGACGCATATCCTTGCCGATAAAATGCTTGAACTCGTCGGGCGAGATTTCTCCCAGACCTTTGAATCGGGTGATTTCGGGGTTGGGACCCAGTTCTTCAATGGCTTTCACACGTTCCTCCTCTGTATAGCAATAACTTGTCTTCTTTTTGTTGCGCACGCGGAAGAGAGGGGTTTGCAGGATATATACATGCCCTTTCTTTATCAGGTCGGGGAAGAACTGCAGGAAGAAGGTGATGATGAGCAGGCGGATGTGCATGCCGTCCACATCGGCATCGGTAGCTACGATGACTTTGTTGTAGCGCAGTGTCTCTATGCCGTCTTCTATATTCAAGGCTGCTTGAAGCAAGTTGAATTCTTCGTTTTCATAAACTACTTTCTTGGTGAGTCCGTAGGAATTTAGCGGTTTACCACGCAGGCTGAATACTGCTTGGGTATTCACGTCGCGGCTCTTGGTGATGGAACCGCTGGCAGAGTCTCCCTCGGTAATGAAGATGCAGGATTCGGTTTCCTGGTCTTTGCCTTTACCGTCACTCAAGTGGTAGCGGCAGTCGCGCAGCTTGCGGTTGTGCAGGTTGGCTTTCTTGGCGCGTTCGCGTGCCAGCTTGGTGACGCCGGCAATGGCTTTGCGCTCTTTCTCGGAGTCTTGTATCTTTTGCAGCATCACTTCGGCCACAAGCGGGTTCTTGTGGAGGTAGTTGTCCACTTCCGTCTTGATGAAGTCTCCTACGTATTTGTTCACCGTGGGGCCGGCGGGCTTGTGTTCCTGCGGCGCGGCAGGCCACATGTTGTTGCTGCCCAGTTTCGTTTTGGTCTGGCTCTCGAACATGGGTTCCTCCACGTCGATGGCAATGGCGGCTACCAGTCCGTTGCGGATGTCGGCATATTCCTGGTTCTTGTTGTAGAACTCCTTGATGGTACGGGCAATGTGTTCCTTCAAGGCAGTCTGGTGTGTGCCGCCTTGGGTGGTGTGTTGCCCGTTGACAAAGGAGTAGTACTCTTCGCCGTATTGGTTGGTGTGTGTGAAGGCAATCTCGATGTCCTCTCCTTTCAGGTGGATGATGTCGTAAAGGCCTTCGCTGGTCATGTTATCTTTCAGCAAGTCCTCCAGCCCGTGGCGGGAAACGATGCGCTGGCCGTTGTAAATGAAGGTGAGGCCCGTATTCAGGTAGGTGTAGTTGCGCAACAGGGTTTCTACGAACTGGTTCTGGAAGGAATAGTTCAGGAAGAGTGTGGCGTCCGGTTCGAAGAAGATATAGGTTCCGCTTTCTTCTGTCGAGTCTTCGGTCACATCACTCAACAGCGTTCCTTTTTCAAAGATGGCGATACGTACCTTGCCGTCGCGGTAGCTGCGTACTTCGAAGCGGCTGCTCAGCGCATTGACTGCCTTGATACCTACGCCGTTCAGTCCGACACTTTTCTTGAAAGCCTTTGAATCATATTTACCCCCGGTATTCAGTTTGCTGACCGCCTCTACCAGTTTGCCTTGCGGAATGCCTCGTCCATAGTCGCGTACGCTGACACGCAGACTGTCTTCTATAGTCACTTCTATACGCTTTCCGGCACCCATCTTGAACTCGTCGATGCTGTTGTCCATCACTTCTTTCAGCAACACATAGATACCGTCATCGTTCTGTGAGCCGTCGCCCAGACGGCCTATGTACATACCGGAACGGACACGGATATGCTCCATGTCGTCGAGGTGGCGGATGTTGTCGTCGGTATATTCCACGCTGGAAACGGGGCTCTCTGTGATATTGTTGTCTGCTTCTTCCAGCGGCAGGGTCATATTGTTGTTATCTTCCATAAGTACGTTATTCCTTCATATTGCGCATTGCGACAAAGGTAATGAGAAATTCGGGGGTTCGCAAAAAAATAATGTCTTTTATGGACTTCTGACAAGCTTATATTCTGGATTTAGAACTTATTTTATTCCTTTCACAAAGCATCTTCTCCGTTTATGCTGCTCCGTCTTGAAGTACTCCCATTGCGCCTGCACCTTGCCGTTCAATTCCAGCTCCGGATTACTCTCGGCATACTCGAAACCAAGTTGCTGATAGACGGGGATAAGGTCGGAGAACAACAATGCATTTACCCCCTTGTTCTGATACTCCGGTTTCACGGCAACCAGCAGCAAATCGAGCATCTTGGGATATTTCTTCAAGAAGATGGTCTTGGCCAGGTGATACCAACCCATAGGAAGCAGACGCCCGTGGGCTTTTTGCAACGCTTCGGCGAGTGACGGCATGGAAATGCCTACGGCAAGCAGCTGGTCATCGGCATCGGTAATCAATGTCACCATGCGTAGGTCGAGGATGGGCAGGTACATCTTGACGTATTGGTCAATCTGCCGTTGGCTCAGTGCAGAATAGCCATAGAGTGGCTGATAGGCTTCGTTCATCAGTTCGAAGATGGCCTGACCGTAGTCTTGGGCAATCTTCTTGGCAGATGTGTATTTCTTTACCTTGAGGTTATACTTGCGCTGGATGAGATCGGAGATGCGCTTGTGCTTGTCGGGTATGGCGTCGGGAATGTAGATTTTGTATTCCACCCAATCGGCATCCTTCTCAAAGCCCATGCGTTCCAGATGTTGCGGATAGTAGGGATAGTTATAAATGGTGGCCATGGTGCTGAGCTGGTCGAATCCTTCGATGAGCATACCTTCGGCATCGAAATCTGTGAATCCCAGCGGGCCTTGTATATGTGTCATTCCCCGTTCTTTTCCCCATTCTTCCACGGTGCGAATCAGGGCATCGGAGACTTCCGCATCATCGATGAAGTCTATCCAGCCGAAGCGGACTTCCTTTTTGTTCCAGGTTTGGTTTGCCTTGTGGTTGATGATGGCAGCTACACGTCCTACGATTTTACCTTCCCGATAAGCCAGGAAATAGTCGGCTTCACAAAATTCGAATGCAGCGTTTTTCTTCTTGTTGAAGGTGTTGAGCATGTCATCGAAAAGGTCGGGGACGGAATAAGGGTTGTTTTTGTATAGCAGGTAGTTGAAACGGATAAAGCGCTCCAGTTCCCGTCTTGTGGTTACTTTCTTGATTGTAATTGCCATAGTTGTTCAATATTGAGACCACAAAGGTAATGCAAACTGAGAGCAGAACAAAATAAGCTTGCTTATTTTTTATGCCGAGGTACAGCTTGCCTTATTTAAAAATACGTGATAATCTTTAAAATACCGCGTAGGGTGTTTGTAAATTTGCTGTTAGAGGTTGTATATCAGTACCGCTGTGTAGGCAATGTAGCAGAGAATCAGAATGCTTCCTTCCACCCGGGTGATGATGCGTTTCCCGAAAAAGATACCGAACAGCCAAAGCAGGATGCTGGACCCTACGAGTACCCACAAATCGAAATTGGTGATGCCCGTCAGACGCAGTGGAGTGATGGAGGCCGAACAACCCAGTACGAAGAATATATTGAAGAGATTACTTCCGATGACGTTTCCGATGGCTATTTCGGGGTTTTTCTTCAAGGCGGCTACGATGGAGGTGGCGAGTTCGGGTAATGAAGTGCCGCCTGCTACGAGCGTGAGACCGATGATGGATTCGCTGACACCCAATCCGCGGGCTATGCCGCTGGCACCGTCTACAAAAAAATTACCTCCGATGATGAGGCCGGCAAGTCCACCGATAATGTATAGGGCGGACTTCCACGCGGGTAACAGCCTGATTTCGTCTTCTTCCTGTAAGTGCTCCTTTTCCGGTTCCTTCATACTTCCATCCCTTTTTGCAATGGCAAAAGTATAACTCAGAAAAATGGTAAAGAAGCATAGCAGCAATAGGCCGTCGGTGATGCTGAGTATGTTCTCCCCACTGCTGTCCAGTAAGACGTCGTTGGCACAAATCAGCAGGGCGAAGGATGAAAGGATGCAAAGGGGGATTTCGCGTTTCAGTGTGTTACGGGTAATGGCTATCGGGGCAAAAAGGGCCGTACAACCCACAATCATCAGGGTATTGAACGTATTGCTTCCCACCACATTGCCAATGGCAATGTCTGCACTGCCTTTGAGAGCAGAGGATATGCTGACGGTGAGTTCCGGTGCGGAAGTGCCGAAGGCAACAATGGTAAGCCCGATGACGATGGACGGTATATGGAAACGTTTGGCAACGGATGCGGCACCGTCTGTCAAGCCATTGGCACCCAGAAGAATGAGGAGCAGTCCTCCGACAAGAAACAATATATCCATAGGTATGTCAATTTTGAGTACAAAGATAGTGCAAACCGGATACAGAACTTTCATGTTTGCATGAAAAAGTTATGTCGATTAGAGTAGGAAGTTAAAAACATTCCGTATGTTTGAAGCATTTATTGGGTATATTTGCATAATTAAAGAATCAAATCAAGAAGTTTATATATGAAGGTTATCCGTGCTTTCTGTCTTTGTTGGCTGTTGATGCTGGCGGACGGAGTGTCAGCTCAGTTGGTAGATAAAGTGCTCAGTGTTTTAGGTGAGGATAGTGTGGGGAGTGTCACAGTGGCAAGGACTGACTCCGATTCGATTCAGTTGTCGCTTGTCCGGCAGGAGTTGGAAACAGCCCGGCTGAATGAGGCGAACCTGCGGATGGAAATGGAGCAGATGAAGTTGGCGGGCTATGCGGCCGATTCGGTGAAGCTGGCATTGCAGAAACAACGCATTGATTCGTTGCGGACGGTGACACCGGGTATTCCGGTGGTGGTGGAGAAGGACACTTTGTTCTATCTGTATGCCAAGCGTGGAGGGCATACGCCCCAACAGCGAGCCAAAGATGTAAGCAACGTCATCGAAGCATTGGGCACGCGTTTCAATCTGCGTCCGGACTCTGTTTATTTAGAGAGTACGGATATTGTTACGGACTTGATGTATGGCGAAAAGGTCATCATTTCCTTTACCGATCAGGATGCTTTGTGGGAAAACTGTACCCGCGACCAGCTGGCCGCCAGCAAGAGGCATGTCGTGGTGGACAAACTGAAAGCCATGCAGAAGGAGCATAGCTTGTGGCAGTTGGGTAAGCGTATCTTGTACTTTATCCTGGTGCTTGTGGGACAGTTCTTCTTGTTCAAGTTTACCAACTGGCTGTTCAGAAAACTCAAACTACGCATTCAGAAGCTGAAGGATACCAAGCTGAAACCGATCTCTATTCAGGATTATGAATTGCTGGATACGCAGAAGCAGGTCAACCTGCTGGTGTTTGTTGCCAACCTGGTGCGTTATGTAGTCATGCTGTTGCAGTTGCTGCTGACGGTTCCGTTATTATTCTCCATTTTCCCTCAGACCAAGAGCTTGGCTTATACATTATTCTCCTACATCTGGAATCCTATAAAGGTCATCTTGAATGGAATAGCCGACTATATACCCAATCTGTTCACTATCTTTGTGATATGCTATGCGGTGAAGTATCTGGTCAGACTGGTGCGTTATCTTGCCAATGAGGTGCAGGCTGAACGGCTGAAGATAAACGGCTTCTATCCGGATTGGGCCATTCCTACCTATCATATTGTGCGCTTCTTGCTTTATGCGTTTATGATTGCCATGATTTACCCTTATCTGCCGGGTTCCAAGTCGGGAGTCTTCCAGGGAATCTCCGTGTTTGTCGGCTTGATTGTTTCGCTCGGTTCCAGTACGGTTATCGGCAATATCATTGCAGGACTGGTCATAACCTACATGCGGCCTTTCAAGCTGGGTGACCGCATCAAGCTGAACGATACTACGGGCAACATCATTGAGAAAACGCCGCTTGTCACCCGCATCCGTACCCCGAAGAATGAGGTGGTGACCATTCCGAACTCTTTCATCATGTCTTCCCATACGGTCAATTACAGCCAGTCTGCCCGTGAGTATGGATTGATTATCCATTCGGAGGTCAGTATTGGCTACGATGTTCCGTGGCGGAAGACACATCAGCTGTTGATAGAGGCTGCATTGAATACTCCTGGAGTGATAGATGATCCCCGTCCGTTTGTATTGGAGACTTCCCTTCAGGATTATTATCCGGTTTATCAAGTGAATGCCTATATCAGGGATGCCAACAGCCTTAGCCAGATTTACTCTGATTTGCATCAGAATATCCAGGATGCCTTCAACGAAGCAGGCATCGAAATCATGTCTCCTCACTACATAGCTACGCGTGACGGCAGTGAGACGACCATACCCAAGGATGACTTGCGGGAGAAAAAGCAGTAAGGGAGCCGGTTATCGTGCCAGTAAAATCTCTGCAAACGGTACGTAGAACATAAACATCCTCCATTTCTTTGTCTGGAAATCATAAGTTTCGATGAAGTCGCCTTCACGATAGCCTGCAAACTGCACGTAGAGTTTCCTTGTCTGCCCGTCCTTGGAGTAGTACATGGTAGCGGAGCGTACGGCGTTGGGGTAGGTGGCGAAAGACTCTTTCAAGTTTCCGGCAGTAGTATCCCATAAGCAGAATTGCGTATCTCCACCATTGGCACGGGAAACGATATAGCCTCCTTTGCATTGCAGGCTGTTTGGGTTTTCGGGGGATGGTTCCATAATCCGGAAAGGTATCAAGGCTTCGGCCTTGATGGGGTCGTAGCAATGCATCTTTTCTTTGGCGATGTCTATCACGACGGGCGAGAAGGTGCCGTCGCCGTTGTTGGCCGAGAGCAGCATGTGGGCGTCGGCTATCACGCCCGGATAGCGTGAGAGGGATTCGGGCCTCAGTCCATCCGGTAATGGTATTTCGGGAGTATGTATCGGTGGCATATTCAACCGGGTATATACCGGATAAGAGATGCTACAGTAGGTGAGGAGCTTATCTCCGGCCATTTCCAGGGAAACAGTGTTGTTGAAGTCCGAGCAGATGGTAATTGCGTTACGTTCTACCGGGTTACACCAATAGTGCATGCAGAGGTCGTATCCATCGATGAAACTACTGCCGTCTTTCTCCCGTATCCCGCAGAGGATGTTGGTGCCGGGGATGTTGGCGGCAAGGTGGAAATCTTCGTCGTCATGGAACTGGATTACTTCCGATATTTCTTGTGTTACCAGGTCGATACGGGTGATGCCGCGGGGAACGGTCGGTGTGTAAATGGCGTGGGAGTTGGTGATACCGTAGAGATATGGTTCTTCGGGGGATTGTCCGTCGGCTACCGAAATCTGGCCGAGAGGCTGAAGCTGTCCTGCCCGTTCCAGGAACATTTCTACCCGTGAGGCGGGCCAGTGTCCGGGGGCAAGGAAAGTAATGCTGTTGGTGGTTTGCTCCGTGGTAACGGCGCGTGTGTAGCGTGAATACCCTTCGGGAAAGAGAGGATTGTCGGCTATCGGCCAGTAGATGTCCAATATGATTTGGTCGCCGCTCTGCAAGCCGTCGGCTTTGACGGTCACGGCATCACCGGGATTGAAGGTCTTTCCGGCATCGGATATGGTGATATTGGTCACAAAAGCGGATTGTTTCTCTTTGTCGTCATCACTGCAAGCGGCAAGTAGCAGGCTGATTAGTAGCAGGAAGTGTATCTTCTTCATCATAGTTATGTATTGACAAATGCAAATATAGGGCTTTTTCTTGTATTCCTGCGGATAGGCTTTGTTTTTGTCGTATGAGATGGAAAAATCCTCCTACGAAACATGGTCTTTTGCTTCGTGGGAGGAAAGTGGTTGTTCGGCAGGGCTTCGGGGGAATGCGCCTGCTTGCGTGCCGGCTTGGATTATTTGCTGCGCGTCACCGTGTGCAATACATTCCCTTTCTTGTCAATCATGCGCAGTTCCAGTGTCTTTTTGCTGGCCGATACAATGGAGAAACCCGGTTCGGGGCTGCAGAATACGGTCCCTTCGATGGGCTTCACCTTGCGGGCGAGCGAACCGGCAGAATTGGTGATATAGTCGATGTCGCTGCCTGCCACGCGTACGTGCTGGAAGTTGTGGATGTGCCCGCAGATGTACATATCCACCTTGTGCTTGCGCAGGATGGGATCGAGACGTGCCTGCATATCCGCACGTTCGCTCTCGTCCTTCGGGGTTTCGGCATAGATGGGATGGTGTCCGGCAACGATAACCCAGTCCTCTTTGGCGGTAGTCAGTACGGAATCTATCCAGGAAAGTTGTTGCTGGTAATCCTGCTTGCAGGCATCGGGATAGGTCTCGCTTTCGTTGCGGTATTTGTCAATCATCGGGGCGGTGTCTACCCAAAGGATGCGGATGGTAGCGCCGTTGTCCTCGAACGTCTTGGTATAATAACGGGCGGGCATGGTCCAGCGGCGGCTGATATTACTGTAGTCGAGCACAGCCTGCGTATTGCCGCGGTATTCGTGGTTGCCCAGCAGGGGGAACCAGTCTATCATCAGCTCCGGGTGGCTGTAAATAAGTTCGTAGTTGGTCATCCAAAGCGGGTCGTTCACGCTACGTACGCCTTCAAAGTGGTGTACATCGCCGGTGGCAAGAACGAATTCGGGGCCTACTTCTTCTGCCATTTGTCCCATCAGTTCGGCGATGGGCTTTTGGTCGTAGTAGCCGTTACGGCCGAGGTCGTTGGCTACGTAGAAGTTGAACTTCTTGTCGAAGATGGAGTAATCGGTGATTTGGGCAATGGCTGCGTTGCCGAGTAGGGCAATAAACAGTAAAAGGAATATTTTCTTCATTGTCATTATTAAATTGTTGAGTAGTTAATGTTGATAACTTGTTGAGATAGAATTCGCTGTTTAAAAATTAATCTTCACTCCCGCATTCACTTTCACGCCGTAGTATTCTGCCTGCATGGTACGGTCTTTTGTGCCCTGGTAGTAGCGTAGCGGCTGGTTCAGCAGGTTGTTGGCTTCGGCGTAGAAGGTAGTCTTGAACTTCTTTCCGAAGGTATAGCTGGCGTTTACGTCCATATAGTTCACCTTGTCGTAGTAGCGGTCGTAGAAGGTGCTTTCTCCCATTTCGTCGATGAAATCGGAAGCGAAGTTATAGCTCAGGCGCAGATTCAGACCGCCTTTCTCAAAGTATAGGGAAGCATTTGCGGTATGCTCCGGAGAGCCTGGCATGCTCAAGTCTTTCTCATTCTCGCGGCCTTCGAAGTTGAAGTCTTCCACACGGGAGTGGGTGTAGGTGTACGTTCCGTAGAAACCTACACATTTCAGAGCGGGAGCAATGAAGCTGAAGTCGCGCTGGTAGGATAACTCTACCCCTACCAGGTTGGCGTTGCCCGCATTCTTGGGTTGGGTGAAGCGGGTGTAGGTGTTACCCTGGTATTCGTAGTTGGTGCTCACCTGGTCTACGATGAAGTCGTCTATCTTCTTGTAGAAGATGCCGGCGCTTATCAGACCGATGCTGCGGAAGTAGTAGTCGGCACTCAAGTCGAAGTTGTAGGAGACGGTAGGTTTCAGCTCCGGGTTTCCGATGGTGATTTCGTTGTCGGAACGTTTGATGTTCACACTGGGCACGAGGGCCGAGTATTTGGGGCGTGACAAGGTTTGGGTAAACGAACCGCGCACTTTGAAGTCATCGTTTACATTCCACTTTACGAGCAGCGACGGCAGGAAGTTGATGTAGCTGTTGCGCTGACGGTCGGTCTTGCTGGTGAGGTCTTCGTCGGCATCGTAGGTGCGTCCCGTATAGGCAAGGTTGGTGTTCTCTATGCGAAGTCCGGTCATCAGTTCCACGTCTTTTGTCAGTTTTTGGTCGAAGCGGAGGTAGCCGGAAGTCACGGTTTCGCGGGCGTTGAAGTTTCCGGCAAGTTCTTCCTGCACCTGCTCTTTCTCAAAGAGGGAAGCGTTGTTCAAGTCTAAAGAGCCGGTGTATTCCTTGCTGGCGTAGATGCCTGCCTGGTATTTGTTGTTGGGCATGAAGTTCTTGTTGGTCTGGTCCACTGTATTTGCCAGGCTGTTCGTCATGAAGGCATCCTCGTCCAGAGGAGAGTATTCGTAGAAGTCCACTTCTTTATCCTTGGTCTTGCGCACTACCTTTGCGCCGAACTTCAGCTTGTTGCCGTTCTTGAAGGGAAGTTTGAAGTTGGCGGAGAACTTCAGGTCCTGCTCCTTGATGTCTTCCTGCTGTTCCGTCAGCTCTTTCAGGCTGAATTCATCGTTCAATGTCATGGTAGAGCCTGTTTTGGGGCTGGCAAAGGGTTGGCGTTCGTCGCTCAGGTCCATGTCGAACTTCTGTTTCTTCAGTTGGAAGTCGATGTAGCGTTCGTTGGGACGTTCTTCGCTGGCTTTGGCATAGCTGGCGTGCCAGTCCATGGAGAGGGCGCCGAAGAGGTGTTCGCCGCCGAGGGCAAAGTCCATGGTGCGCTGGCGTTCCAGGCGGGCGTTACGGTTGTCCGGCGTACCGGCTTTGGTCTGTATGCGTACAGTGGCGTTGCCGTCGGGGTCAAGGTCTTTCAGCGTGGTACGGTAGCGGTTCTCCCAGTCGTTGCGGTTGTTGAAGATGCCTTTGAAGGTCAGTTTGTGGTTGGCATTGATGTCCCAGTCCAGTGCGGCAGAGTAGCTTTGGCGTTCGCGGGTGACGTAGTATTGGCGGATTTGGTAGTCGTTGACGTACGTCTTGCCGTCATCGTCCTGCTCCCACACGAATTCGGTGTCGTAGGAACCGGAAGGTGAGTTCTGATAGGAGGCCGATACAATCAAGCCGAGTTTGTCGTTGAAGAAGCGGTCGCCGTAGGTGAAGCCAAGGTTCAGTTGCGCCTTTTCGCTCACCCAGTTGTAGCCGGTTCCGGCGGTGGCGGCAATGGTACGCTTGTAGGGGGAGTTCTTGGTGACGAGGTTGATGCTGCCGCCGATGGCGTCGCCGTCCATATCGGCGGTTACTACCTTGTTCACTTCGATGGTCTGAATCATGTCTGCCGGAATGAGGTCGAGCTGTACGTTGCGCGTATCGCCTTCGGCAGAGGGAACGCGGTTGCCGTTGATGGTGACGGAGCTGAGGTCGGCACTCGTGCCCCGCACTTGCCCGAAGCGTGCCTCGCCTTGGTCGTACTGCACGTTGATGCCGGAGATGCGTTTAAGGGCGTCACCGATGTTGGAGTCGGGGAACTTGCCTACCTGGTCGGCAGAGACTACATTCGTAATCCCCATGTTGTTTTTCTGTGAGTTGATGGCACGGCGCTGTCCCTGGAAGGCGCCGCCTACCACCACTTCCTGCAACTCCACGCCTTCGTTCAGTACGACGTCTTTTTCCAGTGTACGGCCTGCGGGGATGGTGATTTTCAGTTCTACGGGAGAGTAGCCCACGTAGCTCACCTTTACTGTATAGGTTCCCGGGTCAAGGTTAGAGAAAGTGTAGAAGCCGTTGACGTCGCTCGTCACGCCAGTGTGTAGTTTCTCGATGTAGATGGATGCGCCCGGGAGAGTTTGTTTAGTGGCGTCGATGATGCGTCCACGTACAGTTCCTTGTTTCGTGACATTTGCTTTTTCGTCGGCAATGGCCGTATTGACGGTGGCGGTGAATAGGAGTAAGAATAAGAATGCTCTCAAAATCTGTTTCATACTTGTTATTATCTGTTAATAATCTGCCGCAAAAGTAGAGGGTTGCCGTTACGTGGAGGTTGCGGAGCGTTGAAGAACAGATAACGATTCAGTTACAATGAGGTTACATAAATTCTTGGAGGTAGTACCTTTTCGGCGGTATCTCCCTTTGCCGTCATCTGGCAGACTGATGCTAAAGATGCACGAGATGTGCATCTCGGACTGTATGAGATGTACATCTCGAGCAACATGAGATGTACATCTCGTGCAGGGGAAGGTATAGGGGTTGGTGTCTTATCCCGTAGCCTGGCAGCGGATAAGTACCTTCTTCTCGTCTGCCAGAATAGTGGCAAAGAGATAAGTGCCTCCCCCTTCGGCCAATTTCAGTCGTTTGCGCAGTTCGGCCACGGTGGCGGGGAAGTTGCGCACGGTGAGGTTCGCCTTTTTCTCGGCAGCCAGCATCTCTTTCACTTCTTTCTTGCCGAAGCCGCAGGAGGAGGTAATCCGGAACTTGCGGCCGGGGAAGTCCGGCAGGAAGTGCTCCGAGGTGTAGAGGTGGCTGTTGGGATGCAGTTTTTCCACCTTATACAATGAGGAGAGGCTGCGGAATGCACCGGCTTTCAGCACGGAGGCATTCGGTTCGTAGAGGTATGATTTCAGTTGAGGGGTGTAGGGGCATGCACGCTCCTTCTCCTGCCGGCGGGTGAAGACGAGGGCTTGGGGAGCCGGTACACCGGTGAAGTTGACGCAATGGATGGGGATGTCGTCTGCCGGCACTCCTTCGCCTTGTCCCAGCAAGAGCAGCAGTTCCTTGCATTCGTTGCCCACGGAGACGATGTGTGCCTGGCGGACATGCTTCAAATCGTTCAGGGCGAGGGTGAGGTCGAGCATGGGGGAGAGTTTTACCAGTACGTGTCTTGCCTTGCGCAGCAGCAGTTCTTCGAGGGCGGCTATATCGGGTTCGCAGTCGCCGATGGCTACGGTCTTTCCACCGTGTCCATCGCGGCGGGCAGGGTCTATGAATATACAGTCCACGGGCTCCATCTCTTGCAGATGGCAGACGCTGTCTGCGTGGCAGACGGAGATGTGGTTCAGGCCGAGGACAGGGAAGTTGTGTGCGGCTATCTGGCAGAGGGTTTCCTGGCGCTCGACGTAAGTGGCATGCCCGAAGCGGGAGGAGAGATAGGCGCAGTCGATGCCGAAACCTCCGGTGAGGTCGGTAAAGGTGCCGGCTGATGCGGGGGTACTGTTCTGCGCGGGATGTTCTTGTTCTGTATGTAGCAGGTTAGTTATAATCTCCGCTTTATACTGTGCCGTTGCTTGGGAGGAGCATTGTTCCAGAGAAAGGTGGGCGGGGTAGAGTATATGCTCGTTCTCGGCCCATGCGGGTATCTTCTCTTTGGCAATCTGCCAGCCGGAAATCTGTGTGATGGCGGCGGGCATGTCTACCGAAGGGTAGCGGCGTGCCTGCAAGGCAAGGCTGCGCACGTCGTCGCGGCGATGCTCGCGGATGAAGCGGAGGGTGTCTTGGGATAAAGGCATGGCTTGGCTTATTTATTCTGATGCAAAGTTATCTCAAAAAGGACAAAGTGGGGCATAAATTCGCAGCTTTCTGTCTGATTATTTTTCAGACACAGATGACGCTGATAATACAGATTAAGAATATTAAAAATCCGCGTCATCTGCGTCATCCGCGTCAAAGCGATAGCAAATTTAAGTTTCCGGACAAGCTGGGGGTGAGAGTTAAGGGATGACCCGGTATCGCTCCTTTGCCGTCTGCCTGCTGACGCGGTTGAAGTGCCACCATTCGCTGGGTAGCGGGTGGAATCCGGCTTCTTTCATTACCTGCCGGAGCAGCAGCCGGTTTTCACGTTCTTGTTCCGTCAGCTTGCCTTGTGCCACGAGCACGGCTTCTTCTGTGATGTGGGCTTCCCTGCCCAGATGGTCTACCGGGGTGCCCATGGGCAGAGGGGTTCCTTTATCGTCGAGTATGCTGATGTCCACTGCCAACCCGTAGTTGTGCAGGCCGCCGCCGCGTGAGGGGTTGGAGACATAGATGTATTTGGAGGTTCCTTTCACTACGTTCCACATCTTCTGCTGTACGGACAAGGGGCGCGCTGCGTCGTAGACGATAAGGCTGTAGCCGGGGTACTGTTCTTTCAGCAGGCGTTGTGCCCGCTTCAGGCTTTTCATGGCATCGGGGTGCAGGTAGGCTTCTTTCAGGTCTTCGTACAATAGGGTTCCGGTGAAATTGTCGGCACGGGTGTACATCAAGTCGATGGCGATGCTGCTGTCCGCTTCGGCGATGCTGACGAAACCGAGGGAGTCCAGGTAGCGGGCTGTTCGGCTTTTGGCCGGAGCCGGAGGGACGGGTGCCGCTATGGTGTCGGCGTACGGGATGGTGGTCTCCGTATCTGGGTCTTGTGTCTGCTTTGGCGCTTGTTTTCTGCTACAACCGCATAGTGAGCAGCCAAGCAGCAGATATAACAAGTAAAAGAAATATCGTTCCATCTTACAAGGCATTCTTGGCGGTAAGGATTGATTTCATCAAGGCTATGTCCGAACTGACTTCTCCCTGCATCAAGTATTTGTTTTTCCGTTGGCAGGTGGCTTCGTAAATCTCCTTTGCTTTTGCTGTGTCCTTGTCCCGGTAGAGTGCCAGGGCGCAGAGCAGCCGCTGTTTGGAAGACGTCACATCCTTATATTGCCGGATGTAGGTATCCAGCTCATCGGTATATAATTCTTCTGCCCGTGCGGTCCTCTTTGTCACCAATGCGGTGAAGAGCAGCTCGCAAGCGGTTTCCTTTATCAAAAGCCCGATGACTTCGTGCCGGTGGCTCATTATTTTCTCAAATGCATTGTAGGCGGCTTCCCATTCTTCGCAGTCGAGCAGGCGCGAGGCGCTCATCAAGGCTATGGTGACCTGCAGGGCATCTTTGTAGTTGATGTCTTCCGTTTGGCTGAACCATTCGGCAGGCATGTCCTTAGGACGCATGCCCTCTTGCACCAATGCGTTGATGCGCAGCTGGGTGACCAGTGCCTGCTTGCTCTTGCTGTCCTTGAGAAGCAGGCACATGTTGTCGGCATCATTGCCGATGCCGCCCATCTTCATGGGGATGCCGTTCATCCCTGCAAGGAGAATGCCAATCAAAGAGAGCATCAGAAGGAAGAATTTCAGCAGGTAAGGCAGCCCGTCTACGGTCAGCAGGGGGAGGAAGGCAAGGATGGCGGTCAGCAGGTTGGCAAGCACTCCACCCAGGTTGTACAAGGTGGTTGGGATATCTTCAAGAGGCCTTTCGGGTGGGGTAAGCAGGCATTGGCCTCCCGTTCCGGCAAGGCTGAAACGCTTGATGCATAATTTCCCGTCTTTCCGTATGAAGGTAAGGTTGAAGATGCGGAAGGAGACGAAGCGGTAGCCGGTTGCCAGTCCGCAGACAAGATGCCCGCCTTCGTGCAGAAGCACTTGCAGGAAGATGGAGAACAGCAGAATCAGTATGGCTAACAAGGAAACTCCTACTGTCTCCAGCATGCCGGTTTCGGCAAACTTGCTGTGTAAACCGTCGAACGAGTCTCCTAAAACCAGGACTCTTACACCTATTATTCCTACAAAGCCGATGCATGCCCCGACCATGAATCCTCCGGCCAATTTAAATACTTTCTTCATCCTGATATCTTGATAAATGTGTTTGCCGGCAAAGGTAAAGGATTTTATCTGAAATGCAACAGCTTGCCCCATGTATCATAAAAAGAAAGAGATTGTGATTGCCACAACCTCTTTCCGTCACCTAAACCCACTACGCAGGCTACAGATAGGGAATTATAGTAATATAGATACCCGTAATGATGGCTTCTTGCTTTTCTGTCCTTATCTTAGGGTATACTTTCCCAAATCTTTGTTATGTTCGTAATATTTCCGAGTATATCCTATAGATTCCATCTTCTCTTTATTGACAGTTTAATAATCTGCATTTTCGAATTCCACAATATGAGGCAGTATTGGAAATCGGTTATCATGATGCTGGTTTATTCTGTGCTTTTATCAGTAACCAACTACTGACTCGCTTTTTCAATATTTTTGCATATGATAGTTGCGTTCTTGGTATACTCTTTGTCAATCCCATTATGCTGGCAATGGTCGTTTTAAATTTCGAACATTCTGCTCCGTGCCAGCATGCAGGCCCCAACTACTCCAGCCTTGTCTTTTAGCTTGGAAACAGTCACCGTGGCGTCTTTGTTGACCAGATTCAATGAGTATTTCCTTATTGCCGTTTTGATTGGCTGCACTATATAGTCTCCTGTTGATGATAGTGTACCCCCGATTATTACTAGTTCCGGATTGAATATGCTTATTAATCCAGCTATTTGCCTTCCCAGTTTTTGGCCTATTTCTTCCACTATCTCAATGCATAGCAAGTCCTCTTTATTGACTGCGGTGATGATTTCATCCAAGGTGGGCGGATTTTCTGCAGTCCGTTTTGATAGTATGGAACTTTCTCCGCTACCGATTCTTTCCAACAGGATGCGGTGTAGTGCCGATCCTGAGGCTTCCGTTTCCAGGCATCCTTTTTTGCCGCAGTGGCACAGTATTTCATTATCGAAAACATTGACATGCCCGAATTCTCCGGAAAATCCAGATTTTCCCGTGTATACCTTCCCGTCTATGATGATGCCGATTCCGAGTCCCCAGCTTATGTTGACAAAGATGATGTCCTTTTCCCCTTTGACGCATCCTTGCATATGCTCTCCATAGGTCATGGCCCTTGTGTCGTTGTCTATGCAGACCGGGTATCCTATCTTTTCATTCAGTACATCCGCCAAAGGACGCTCTGAAAAGTTGAACATGCTGAAACTATATCCTGATTCCGGATTTACTCTTCCGGAGATGTTGATGCAGATGTTCATTATCTTCTTGTCGTTGATTTCCGTTCCCTTTATGAAGTTTCGGATGAGTGCACACAGTTCTTCCAAAGCTTCCTGTGTATTTTCGAACTTGTATGGTATGTTCATCTTGATTTCCACCATATCCCCCTTGAAATTGATCAGTCCGATGTTTATGGCAAATTTCTTAATGTCCACTCCAATGAAGTATCCTGATTCCGGGTTGAGTCCGTATAGGCTTGGATGGCGGCCGCTACTGGTCTCCAGTTTCCCATAGTCGTTTATATAGTTGTCCTCACACATTTCATTGATGAATTTGGTGGTTGTGGGCACACTCAGATCGAGTTCCTTGGCCAAATCGGTAATAGTGGAGCTCCCATTATATATATAATGTGTGATGATCCTTTTTTTTAAGAGTGCATTCTTGCTCCCGGTTTCCATTTCTTTTAATAAGTTCTGTTTCATATGTATGTATTTTTATGTTATTTACTCTATTTTGTTTATTATATTAATAAATACGGATTTATTATTCTGAAATATTATGTATTTGATTTGTTATTATGTAAATTGTTTTGTAATTACGCGTTAATATATATTAATTGTAGGTTATATATTAATTAAATACTTTATTAAGTCTTGCAAATATAATAAATATATCTATATTTGCAGCGTGATAATTGAATAATAACAATTAATATCTAAAACAATGAAAAACATAATTGATTTTTTATCTTAAAAAAGTGTATTCGATAGGTTTAATATATAATGGTTGATCTTAATTTTATTAATAATGAAAACACGCAGGGATTTTTTAAAGAGGACCGCTTTGTTCGGTGCGTCTGCATTCATGGCCCCTTCATTGTTGGGGCGAGAGGGTGATGGGGATTGCTTCTTTTCTCAAGAGTCTGCCTCTTCCATGCTAGTTCCCATGGGCGATGCACTTAAAATTACCGGCACGTTCTTGGATGAGATATCCCATGATATTCCCCATCAGAATTGGGGGGAAAGGGAATGGGATCAGGATTTCCGGTATATGCAGAGTATTGGAATTGACACGGTCATAATGATCCGGTCGGGTTATCGCAAATTCATTACTTATCCTTCGGCGCATTTGCTGGGCAAAGGGTGTTATATGCCTTCCGTCGATTTGTTGGACATGTTCCTTCGGCTGGCGGGGAAATATCACATGAAGTTCTATTTTGGTTTATATGATTCGGGCAAGTACTGGGATACCGGTGACCTTTCGTGGGAGGTTGAGGATAACAAGTATGTGATTGATGAGGTGTGGAGCAGGTACGGTGAGAAGTACAAGAGTTTCGGCGGATGGTATATCAGTTGTGAGATAAGCCGTAAGACGAAGGGTGCCATTGATGCCTTTCATGCGATGGGCAAACAATGCAAGGATGTCTCCGGCGGTTTGCCGACTTTTATTTCTCCGTGGATTGACGGGAAAAAGGCCGTGATGGGTACAGATAAGTTGACAAAGGAGAATGCGGTTTCTGTTCAGGAGCATGAAAGGGAGTGGAATGAAATTTTCGATGGCATTCATGATGTGGTTGACGCCTGTGCTTTTCAGGACGGACATATCGATTACGATGAACTGGATGCTTTCTTTACGGTGAACAAAAAGCTGGCTGATAAGTATGGCATGAAATGTTGGACAAACGCTGAAACCTTTGATCGTGACATGCCCATCGACTTTTTGCCTATTAAGTTTGACAAGTTACGGATGAAGCTGGAGGCTGCCAAGCGAGCCGGTTATGACAAGGCCATCACTTTTGAGTTTTCTCATTTTATGAGTCCCCAATCAGCATATTTGCAGGCAGGACACTTGTATAATAGGTATAAGGAATATTTCAATATTAAGTGATTATGAATTTTATGCTCAGATTGTTTTGCAGTTGTTGTCTGTTCTTGGTTGTCTCAATCATGCAGGCTGCAATTTATCCAGATCCCGTTGAAGGCGTGGTGACCTGTAAAGGCAAAGGGCTTGCTGGTGTTGTGGTGACAGATGGTTTTGACGTGGTGCTGACTGATGCTCAGGGCCGTTATGAGTTGCCGCGCAACCGGGATGCTCGGTTTGTATATCTTTCCACGCCTGCAGGTTATCTGCCGCAAGAGGGTGGTGGGCATATCGCTTTCTTTTTCCCGCTTAAGAAAGGCCGTTTAAAGTATGATTTTGAATTGAAGAGGAATCTGAAAGATGATATGAAGCATGTGTTTATGGTACAGACTGATGTGCAAGTCAGCTGTCAGGAGCATTTAGACAGTTATCGTTCTTATGTAGGTAAGGCACGAGCCTTTATGGAAAAGTATGCCAAGGAGCGTGATGCCTTCGTGTTGGATTGTGGTGACATTGTGGGTAATACTCCTGGTTTATACCCAGATTACATTCAAGTGTCTGGCGGTCTGGGATTGCCTGTTTACCGTATCATAGGAAATCATGATATGGAAATGGGTGTACGTTCTTTTGAACATTCATACAAGACCTATGAGGACTATTTTGGTCCCATTTATTATTCTTTCAATCGTGGAAAGGCACATTATATTATACTAGACAATTGTTTTTATATCAATAGGGATTATCGTTATATAGGTTACATTGATGAACGTACACTGCAATGGATAGAGAAAGATTTGGCTTTGGTGCCGAAAGATCATCTGGTATTTGTAATGATGCATATTCCTTCCAGCACTACCAAGGACATCAAGTTCAATGCCTTGCTACCCGACGAGACAAGCAATGCCAATAGTCTGTATGATTTGCTGAAAGACCATGAGGCACACCTCATTACCGGACATACCCATGTGAACGGTAACGTGGTGTTCAACGACCGGTTAATGGAACACAATACAGCTGCTGTATGTGCAGGTTTTTGGAAATCCATGCTTTGTTCTGACGGTACCCCCCAAGGCTTTGGACTTTATGAGGTAGATGGTAATCAGGTGAAGTGGCACTACAAAGCGGTAGATTATCCGCTGGAATACCAGTTTCAGGCTTATGCTCCGGGTAGTTCGAAAGAGTTTCCCGAAGAAGTGCTGGCCAATGTCTGGAATTGGGATGAGCAGTGGAAGGTAGAGTGGTTCGAGAATGGTACTTGTATGGGTGAGATGACCCGTTGTAAAGGTTTGGATCCGGCTGCTGTAGAAGCTTTTTCCGATCGTGAAAAGATGGGTGCACTCTGGGTGAATGCTTTTCCTACCAATCATTTGTTTAAGGCTGTTCCTAAAGATAAAAAGGCTCGCATAGAAGTACTGGTGACCGATCGCTTCGGTACTGTTTATAAGCAACTTGTAAAAGAATAATTTGAATTTAATCGATAAATTTTATACTATGAAATCTTCGGTCAATATTGGTTATGTAGTTTTCTTGTCTGTTGTGGCTGCTTTGGGAGGATTTCTTTTCGGATATGATACAGCAGTCATTTCCGGTACCATTGCCAAGGTAACCGCTCAGTTTAATTTAGATACCATGTCGCAAGGGTGGTATGTGGGCTGTGCGTTGATAGGTTCCATTGTAGGAGTGCTCTTTGCTGGTATTTTAAGTGACAAGCTTGGTCGTAAACGTACCATGATTCTGTCGGCCATACTCTTTTCCATGTCTGCTATCGGTTGTGCGGTATGTGCAGATTTCAATCAGTTGGTGGTTTACCGTATTGTCGGAGGTGTAGGTATCGGTGTGGTTTCCATTGTATCCCCTCTTTATATATCCGAGGTGTCGGTAGCTCAGTATCGTGGACGCTTGGTATCACTTTATCAATTAGCGGTTACCATTGGCTTTTTAGGAGCTTATCTAATGAATTATCAGTTGCTTATGTATGCTGAGACCCATGCAGGAGCTGCCGATAGCTGGTTTAACTGGATTTTTGTGAATGAAGTATGGAGAGGAATGTTGGGAATGGAGACTTTGCCTGCTTTGCTGTTCTTTGCCATTGTCTTTTTTATTCCGGAAAGTCCGCGTTGGCTGATTGTCCGCAATCGTGAAGAACGTGCGGTCAATATTTTGGAGCACATTTACAGCTCTTCCAAAGAAGCGTTGGTGCAATTGAACGAAACGAAGTCTGTTCTTACTTCCGAAACCCAATCAGAGTGGTCCTTGCTTTTGTCGCCGGGTATTATGAAAGCCGTTATTATTGGTGTATGTATAGCCATCCTCGGACAGTTTATGGGAGTGAATGCAGTCTTGTATTATGGTCCTTCCATCTTTGAAGGGGCTGGCCTTTCCGGTGGCGATTCCTTGTTCTATCAGGTGTTGGTGGGGCTAGTCAATACCCTGACTACTGTACTGGCTCTTGCCATTATTGATAAAGTGGGTCGTAAGAAATTGGTGTATTACGGTGTTTCAGGCATGATTCTTTCATTGGTATTGATAGGCTTTTATTTTATTGCCGGAGAATCATGGGGCATTTCAAGCCTATTCCTGCTAGTTTTCTTTTTGTTCTATGTGTTTTGCTGTGCGGTTTCCATTTGCGCAGTCGTGTTTGTATTGCTTTCCGAAATGTATCCAATCCGGGTGCGTGGACTGGCCATGTCCATTGCCGGTTTTGCATTGTGGATAGGTACATACTTGATTGGGCAGCTTACCCCCTGGATGCTCCAAAATCTTACCCCCGCCGGAACATTCTTCCTGTTTGCTGCCATGTGTATTCCCTACATGCTGATAGTTTGGAAACTGGTGCCGGAGACCACCGGAAAATCATTGGAAGAGATTGAACGTTATTGGATGAAAACAAAAAATTGACCTTAATAATAGATATGATGAAAATTAGAAAAATTTTATTGAGTGGTTGTTTGGTGGCAACTTTATGCTCATGTGGTGGTTCTCAAAACGAGAATTTGAATCTTACTCTATCAAAAGATGCTCTGTTTGATAAAGTAAAAGGTGCTTGGGCCGGTCAGGTTATCGGCTGTACGTATGGAGGTCCTACAGAGTTCCGCTATCTGTCTACTATGATTCCGGATTCGATAGTGATGCCTTGGGGACCGGGTGAAATTAAAAAATGGTACGATGGTGGTGGCGGCCTTTATGACGATGTATATGTCGACCTGACTTTTGTGGAGACTTTTGAAAGATGCGGTTTGGATGCTCCGGCCGATTCTTTTGCCACAGCCTTTTTGGCTAAAGAATACCCTTTGTGTCATGCCAATCAGATGGCCCGTTACAATCTTCTTCATGGCTTGACTCCTCCTGCCAGCGGGCATTGGAAAAATAATCCCCATGCCAATTGTCTGGATTTTCAGATTGAAGCGGATTTTGCAGGTATCATGGCTCCAGGTATGGTAAATAGTGCTACTGAAATTTGCGATCGTGTAGGACACATCATGGCGTATGGCGATGGCTGGTATGGTGGTGTATATGTAGCAGCCATGTACTCTTTGGCTTATGTGAGCGATGATGTTGAGTATGTTGTGACAGAAGCGTTGAAGTCTATCCCTCAAGAGACTACTTTCTATGAGTGTATGACTGATGTTATCAACTGGTATAAGCAATATCCAAAGGATTGGAAGAAATGTTGGGAAGAAATAGAGAAGAAATGGGGAAGTAGCGATATTGATTGTCCCAGTTGTGTAGAAGTTCCTGCTAATATTGGAACTTGTGTAAATGGTGCGTATATCATTTTAGGATTGCTTTATGGACAAGGTGATTTTGAGAAGACGATTGATATTTCTACACGTGCCGGCCAAGATTCTGATTGTAATCCGGCTTCTTCCGGGGGAATTTTGGGAACAATGATTGGGTATAATCGCATTCCCGAGAAATTCAGAAAAGAGTTGACTGTGGTCGCGGATACTCCTTTTAATAATGCGGTGAGCTTTAATAAAGGTTGTGAATTGAGTTTTGAGCACGCTTTACAAATGATAGAAAAAAACGGTGGAAAAGTTGGAGGTGATGAAGTGATTATCCACTTCCAAGAGCCGGAATCAGTGCAACTGGAAATTAGTTTCGAAGGTTTGAAGCTTGATAAGAAAGTGGCAGTGGAGAATTGGATTGCTGATTTCCCAACTTTCGAATTTGAAGGTGTAGGAGCTGTAATTGAAGGTGAATTGAAAGGTGAGAATGTGCCCGAAGATTATGTTGCTGAGTTGGAGGTTTATTTCAATGATAGATTGATTGAAGTATGCAAGCTTCCGTTGAAGTATAATCACCGTAAGCATGAGCTGTTCTTTAATTATGTACAGCCTTATAGTAAATATGCAGTGACTTGTAAATGGGTAAACCCCGTTGAAGGAGCTGATATTTGGGTGAGAAATATAATTTCTTATACAACAGATAAATAATGTGAATGTAAAGGGCTGGTTTAGATGCATGCTGGATAAATAACGTTTCCAGCCCTGCTTTTTAAAAAAGAAAGAAGATGATGGATCTTAAGAAATTGGCGAATCAGTATAAGGACGAACTTATGAATAATGTTCTTCCTTTTTGGTTGGATCATTCCCAAGACACCGAATACGGTGGCTATTTTACTTGTCTGGATCGGGAGGGGAATATTTTCGACACGGATAAATTTATCTGGCTGCAAGGTCGGGAAGTATGGATGTTCTCCATGCTTTACAATAGGGTGGAGAAGCGTCAGGAGTGGCTTGATTGTGCCATTCAGGGTGGTGAGTTCTTGAAGAAATACGGGCACGATGGAAATTACAACTGGTATTTTTCATTGGATCGTGCAGGACATCCGTTGGTAGAGCCTTATAATATCTTTTCATACACTTTTGCAACGATGGCATTCGGGCAACTGAGTTTGGCCACCGAAAACCAAGAGTATGCGGATATAGCTAAAAAGACTTTTGACATTGTTTTGTCGAAAGTCGATAATCCGAAAGGAAAATGGAATAAGCTTCATCTGGGAACAAGAAACCTTAAAGGTTTTGCTTTGCCTATGATTCTATGTAACCTGGCATTAGAAATAGAGCATTTGCTTGACGAGGATTTTTTGGTAGAAACAATGGATACGTGCATTCACGAGGTGATGGAGGTGTTCTTGCGTCCGGAACTTGGAGGAATTATTGTTGAGAGCCTGAATGGCGACAATAGTTTGGTAGACTGTTTTGAAGGACGTCAGGTTACTCCGGGGCATGCCATTGAAGCCATGTGGTTTATCATGGATTTGGGTAAGCGGTTGAAACGCCCGGAATTGATAATGAAGGCTAAGAACACGGCTTTGAAGATGTTGGAATATGGTTGGGATAATGAATTTGGCGGTATCTATTATTTTATGGATCGCAAGGGATTCCCTCCCCAGCAATTGGAGTGGGATCAGAAACTCTGGTGGGTGCATATAGAGACGCTGATTTCATTGCTTAAAGGCTATCGGTTGACCGGAGACGAAAAATGTTTGGAGTGGTTTGAAAAAGTACATGGTTATGTATGGACGCATTTCAAGGATCAAGAATATCCGGAATGGTTTGGCTATTTGAATCGTAGAGGTGAAGTTCTGTTGCCTTTGAAGGGTGGCAAGTGGAAAGGTTGTTTCCATGTTCCCAGAGGGCTCTATCAATGCTGGAAGACCTTGGAAGAGATTGTTCTGGATAAACAATATTAAAAACTAATTCAATTGTTCGATTTTAAATTCTAGTTAAAATGAAAAACAAGTATTTTTGTTGGCTGTTCTTGTTGTTCACTTTGGTAAGTTTAGGTGCAAGTGCCCAAGTGAAGGTAGAGGGTAGTGTGTTCGACGAGATGGATAATCCGTTGATAGGTGTATCTGTTTTTACAGAGAATCGCAAGACTGGTGCAGTGACAGATGTGGATGGTCATTTTACGATTACTGTGCCCAATACTAAAGTGTCATTAACCTTTTCTTATGTAGGATATACTACTCAAAAGATTGCTCTGAAAGATAGAAAGCTTTTGAAAGTGGTTTTGAAAGAGGATTCCGAATTGTTGGATGAAGTGGTGGTAGTAGGCTATGGCACACAGAAAAAAATCAGTGTAACAGGTTCTATTGCTCAAGTGGGTAACAAAGAGTTGAAGAAGGCTCCAAGCGGGACACTTTCTAATATGTTAGCTGGACGTATTCCGGGGTTGATTGCTAAACAAAGCAGTGGACAGCCTGGGCAGGATGGTTCAAATCTTTATATTCGTGGTACAGGTGCTGGTGACGGTAACGCTTTGGTAGTAGTGGATGGTGTGATACAAGATTATTTTCCCTCTTTTTCTCCAGATGAAGTAGAATCAGTTACTATTTTGAAGGATGCCACAGCTGCTGCCGTGTATGGCGTACGTGCTGCTGCCGGTGTAATTTTGGTAACGACAAAACGTGGTACTGTACAAAAACCGACTGTAACGTTGAATTCTTCCGTTACGTTGAGCCAGAATACTAATTTTCCGAAATTTTTGAATGGTCCGGATTATGCCTATTGGTATAATAAAGCTCAGTTGATGGATGGTGTAGCTGAGGAGAATTTACGTTTTTCTCCCGAAGATATTGAACGTATAAATAATCCTGGAGAGGATGAAGAGATCTATGGTAATACAGACTGGTTTGATTTGCTTTTTAAAAATGTAGCTCCTACATATACGAATACGGTTTCTGTTTCTGGTGGTAATGAGCGTATCAAGTTCTTTGCTTCTTTGGGAGCTTATAATCAGGAAGGTATTGTCGAAAACACATCTTATGATAAGTATAATTTCCGTTCAAACTTGGATGCTAAGGTAACTAATAATATTGATTTTTCTTTGAATTTATCTGGGTTTGTAGATGACCAGCGTTCACCGGGTGCTTCTGTTGGTCCGAATGCTTATGCGGGAGTATTCCAACAAGCGATGTTGTCTTATCCTTATTTGAGGCCTTATACCAAAGACGGTATGCCTATAGCAAGTCAAAATACAGCAGGTAATGGTAATAATAACCCTTTAGGTGCCAGAGACTTGTCTGGATATCAATCAAGTAAGACTACTAAGTTTCAAGGTGATATTTCTTTATGTTATAAGTTGCCTATCAAGGGGCTTTCAGCAAAATTGGATGCTGCTTTTTTGAAGAGTCATTCAATGAGGAAAGCTGCAATGACACCGTATAATGTTTATTCTTGGAATCAAACGACACATCAGGGTAATGTTGAAAAAGGGCGTATCTGTTCAATGGCATCTGTCTCACACTGGTACGGTTCCCAGCAGCGTTATACGATAAGACCTACCATTGAATATGCTAATAAATTTGGTAAGCACGATGTCTCAGGTTTGTTCTTGTATGAATATGCCAGAGAAGATTATGAAGGAATATCTGCTGGACGGGAGGATTTTCCGATTACAGATATAATGGATATGAGTTACGGTTTGAAAGTCAGCGAAAATTTAGTCAAGGGCAGTCATAGTAATGACAAACGTGCAGGCTATGTTATGCGTTTTAATTATGCTTATGATGAAAAGTATCTGCTTGAGTTTACAGGACGTGTGGATGCTTCTACTGCACTTCCGGCTCATAACCGTTGGGGCTTTTTCCCTGCCGTTTCTGTCGGTTGGCGAATTTCTCAAGAAGATTTCTTTAAAGAAGCCGTTCCTTTTATGGATAATTTAAAGATTCGTGCTTCTATAGGACGTTTAGGTAGTGATCGTGCTATTGAGAGCACTATGACTTATTTTTCTACAGCAACCTTATCTGCTGACCCCGTAGTCGTATTTGGTACTAATGCTTTGAAAGATATAGGTATGAGTGGGCCTATTTGTCCGGATTTGAAATGGCAATTGACTGATACCTATAATATTGGTGTTGAGTCTAATATGTGGAATGGCCTATTGGGGCTTGAATTGGATGTATTCTACATGAAGACCACTCGTTCTCTGGAAGGTCAGTCTGGGAAATTTCCACCTTCTTTAGGCAGTTACTTCCCGGGATATATTAACTATGGTTCACATGACAATCGTGGTTTTGAATTGGTATTGACGCACCATAATAAAATTCGAGATTTTAATTATCATGTACGAGGCAACTTGTCATGGGCTCGTAACAAAATCTTGAAAGTTACAGAAGATGCTAATGTGCCGATTTATAAACGTGCTACAGGGCAAAGTATGGGACGCTATTTGGGATTCGTTGCAGAAGGATTATTTCAATCGGAAGAAGAAATAGCTCACAGCGCTTTGTTTGAAGGGTCTACAAATACAAAACCAGGTGATATTAAATTGAAAGACATTAACGGTGATGGAAAGATTACTTGGGATCAAGATATGGTACCCATTGGTCGTAGTAGTATTCCGGAAATGGTATTTGGATTAAATTTAGGAGCTGAATGGAAGGGATTTGATTTCAGTATGTTCTGGCAGGGAGCTGCTATGTTCGATGTGAATTTATGCGGTATTTATGATAGTGGAATTCGTGACGATACGTTCTATACCCGTCCGTTTTATGCTGATGGAAATACCCCTTATTATTTGGTGGAAGGCTCTTGGCGTCCTGATAATCCCAATGCAAAATTTCCTCGTTTAGGGATTGAGGCTCGCGATAATGGTGGAAAATTCTCTTCTTGGTGGGTAAAAGATGGTACATATTTACGTTTGAAATCAGTTCAGTTAGGTTATACACTTCCTAAGAAATTGACGGAAAAGGCTGGATTTAGAACTATTCGTGCTTATGTGAGTGGTGGTAATTTGCTGACTATTTGTGGACTGGATTATATGGATCCGGAAATGCCTGGAGTAAATCAAGGATATTATCCTCAGCAGCGTACTTATGAATTTGGTTTAAACATTACTTTCTAAAAATTTAATCAGATGAAATCTATAAAGAAAATATTAACGGTATTCACTTCTACTTGTTTCATATTGGGTAGTTGTGATATTGATCCAACATTAACATCTTCATATCCTTCTGATATTATTTGGTCGAATGAATCTAACTTGATTACTTATATCAATGGTTATTATTCATTGGTGGGTGGTTATTATGGACTTGGAGGTGAAGCTTGTACTGATATGTTGAAGCAGAATAATCCTGTATCTGATTATAATCAATTCGTTTTTGGTTCGATGCCTATAACAACTACTAGTAATATGTTTGATACTTGGGGGGGGAGCCACTCCTCACAATTGTCTTTGACTCGTTTTTTGGAGAATCTAGAAAAGAATCGAACTAATTTTTCAGACTCGATTGCTACACTTGCTGAAGCACAAGTCCGCTTTTTCCGTGGTGTAACTTGTTTTAATTTAGCTAAATGCTATGGTGGGCAATATATAATCTATAGACAACTTCCTGTGTTAGGTGAGAAAAATCATCCGCTTTGTTCTTCTCAAGAAGGTTGGGATTTTATTTATGAGGATTTGAAGTTTGCCGCCGAACATTTGCCTACAAAAGATAAAGTGGAATTGGGATGCTTGAGCAGTGGTGCTGCTTATGGTATGTTGGCTCGTGCTATGTTATATGCTGAACGTTGGAAAGAAGCTTCTGATGCAGCAGCTCAGGTAATGAACCAAGATTATGAGCTATATGAAGATTACGGTAAACTGTTTACCAATTCGCGTTTGGTGCCGGTTGAAAATAAAGAAAGTGTCATAGAATTCGGATATCTGAAGGATAAGTTCACTTATTCTTTTGATTATTTCTATTGTCCGCCAAGTGATGGTGGTTATGCTGAGATTTCTCCTACAGAAGATTTGGTTTCTTCTTATCAAATGGCTGATGGTAGTGAATTTGATTGGGATAATCCTGAGATGGCTGCTAATCCTTATGAAGGGCGTGAGCCGCGTTTTTATGCAACAATCTTGTATAACGGTTGTCAATGGAAAGGGGAAACTTTATATACTTATGAGGGTAGTAAGGATGGTTTTGGCTTGGGAGGAGGTACTACCAGTACAGGCTACTACATGCGTAAGTTGATGAAAGAAGCCATTCAACCCAAAGGCACGAGTTTTACTGGTCAGGGAGATTTGACTTATTATTATATGCGTTATGCTGAAGTGCTGTTAATTTATGCAGAGGCCATGGCGATGCAGGATAAGTTGCCGGAGGCTTTAGATGCTTTAAATCAGGTCAGGAGAAGAGCTGGTTTTACTAAGGATTTAACGGCTGCTACCCAAACAGAATTCATGAAATTACTTCGCCATGAGAGAAAGATTGAACTGGCTTTTGAAGGCCATCGTTTTTGGGATCTTCGCCGTTGGGGGTTGGCATCTACTGTACTGAACGGTACAAGTATGCATGGAGTGAAGCCGATTAAGGTCGGTGATAATGAATTTACATACGAAGTTGTAGATATTGATGGCGGCAAGACCCGTGTTTGGGAAGAACGTTATGCCAGATTCCCTATACCCCTTGGTGAAATAGAACAGAATGAAGCAGTTCAACAGTTTGATGAATGGAAGTAAAAAATCAATTTATTTGCTGAATGTATTAACTTGAAAATAAAAATTAACCATGAAAATATTAAGTAAATTATCAGTAATCGCTTGTTTGTGTTGGGCTACATTGGCATCGTGTGAGTCTCCTGATTATGAAACAGGCCGTACTGCTCAAGTGAACGGACTGATGAGTGTTACCATACAGATTCCGGGAAATCCATCGAAATTTGCAGCCACCAAGACTGGACCTTATGAAGAAAATGAAGAGATTATTGTTAAGGTACCTACGACAGATGAAACCCCGTTGGATCTAACACGTCTTATCTGCATGGTGAATGTAGAACACAATTGTTATGTTACTCCTGCGGTTGGTGGTGAGATGGATTTTACAAATCCTTATCCTATAACGGTAGTGGATGCATTGGGAAATAAGCATCATAACACGATTCGTGTAGTGCCTACTCCTCCGAAGACTAAATATGCTAAATTATGGGAGAAAAATGCCGCTTTACTGAATATGTCATCTAATACTACCGGTTTGGCTTTCTATCAGAACTACTTGGCTATTCAAGAGTACAATGCTCCTATTAAATTGTATGATAGAAATAGCGGTGAGTTTGTGAAGGAAATCCCTGCAGCAAGTACCTTTATGATGAGAGCTCGTACAGATGATGCCGGTCATTTGATTACAAACCGTGAAAATGTTTATGGTGCAGGATTTATGGTCTATTACTATTCAGAGGAGACTCAAGAACATATTAATCTATTGAATTGGACAGCTGATGCAGGATGTCCCGATGATTTGGGTTATAACATGAGTGTGAAGGGGGATGTAACTAAAGGAGTAGCTTATATTTATGGTATGTGTCCTCATAATATGGAAATTTATTATTGGAAATTGGAGGATGGTCAATTGGTAACTCCTGATGCAAAACCGAATGTACTTCGTTATGGCCCTGCTGGTGGCGATTGGACCAGCGCTCCAATGATACAACGTGCAACTCTTGAAGATGATTCTAAGCATTATATTGCTTATAATCGCTATTCTGGCGCTACCGGCGATGACGCTGCTTATAAAGCTAAATTTAGTATGTTTACTCCGGCTTATGAAATTACGTCTTTGAATCAAGACAATCACGAGTATCGCATCTTAGGATTTAATGTGTTCAATATTGAAAACGAGACTTATTTAGCGTTGAACGACCAGCAAGCGGACACTTGGTCTGGTGGCGTTTCTACATTGAGTGTTTATGATATTACCGACCCGTCTAAGATGGAATTGGGACCTGATGATGCAGGTTATGATAAGTTCTGTTTATTCAGGGGTGAATGGTCTCCTTATGCTACAAGTTATAACTCTTGGGGTGATTTGACTACTGCCATTGTGCCTACAGATACTGGATATGATATTTATATTGCAACTTGTGTGATTGGTGGTGATACATCCCAAACAACAATACGCATGTATAAGATGACTTGGTATCGCCAATAAGAAGTAACATGTAGCTGGTGATTGATAGGCGGGAATTCGTCTTAAGAGTGATAATCCCGCCTATTTTTGTTTTTTGGGTTTTTATTAATTAGTTTATCGGACTTAGATTATGACATGTAAGAAAGTACTTTTTTCCCTTATGGCTTTATTGAATATTTTTACAGTATGGGGACAAAAAGAGACATTGAAATTCAATCAGAATAGAACATTTAAAATAGTACAGTTTACGGATGTCCATTATAAATATGATGATCAGGTCAATTCTCAGGTAGCACTGGATCGTATGAATGAGGTCTTGGATATAGAGAAGCCCGAATTTGTAATATTCACGGGAGATGTTGTGGTTTCTAACGAATCTTTTAAAGGGTTGGATATAGTGTTGGACGTTTGTATCAAACGTAATATTCCTTTTGCTGTCGTATTTGGTAATCATGACGACGAATACGATCATACCCGTCCGGAACTCTATGACTATATTGCGAAGAAGAAAGGCAGTCTAATGCCTACCCGTATAAGTGAGGTGGTTCCGGATTATGTGCTGACTGTGAAATCTTCAAAAGATAAGAATAAAGATGCGGCATTACTGTATTGCATTGATTCTCATTCTTATACTCAAATTAAGTCAGTTCCGGGTTATGATTGGATTAAATTTAATCAGATAGCTTGGTATCGTGAGCACAGTAAGAAGTTTGCAGAAAACAACGGAGGTATACCTCTGCCTGCATTGGCTTTTTTCCATATTGCTCTCCCAGAATATAAAGATGCATTACTGGAAGATAAAAACCGTTTGTTTGGTTGTAAGGGAGAAATGGTATGTTGTCCAACTACCAATTCTGGCTTTTTCACTTCAGTTAAGGAGTGTGGTGATGTGATGGGTATCTTCGTTGGACATGATCATGATAATGATTATGCAGTAGCATATAAAGAAGTGTTGTTGGCTTATGGTCGTTATACAGGTGGAAAAACTGTTTATAATGATTTGTCTTCTAATGGAGCTCGTGTCATTGTTTTGCATGAAGGTGAACGTAGGTTTGATACTTATATTCGCGTAGCTAATAATGAGATGGAATCTTTTGTCACTTTTCCCAACAGCTTCTATTAATAGAAATTATACTTTCAAAAAAGGTAATTATGAAATATTTATTATTGTTTCTTTTTTCTCTGTTTTGTACTGTGAATATGTACTCTAATGAGAAAGTGGGTTTAACATTGATACCTCCCGGCAAAATTTCAAATAAGATAAATTTGGATATACGTGGAGGAATTGTGAATAGGGGTAATTCTCTGCAAACTTATCAAGTTTCCCTTTTTTGGGATAAAGAGAAAAAATCTGCTTTATTGTGTGATACAACTTTGAAAATATCATCAAGTAAATCGGATGTTGTGAAGATTATGATTCCCATGAAAGATAAAGTGGGCAAGCATAAGGTGATTTTGAAGGTGTCTGATGGCAAAAGAGTATATCGTAAGACAAAAGAAATAGAAGTAATTCAATCGGACATTCGTTCCATTCAGCAGATTTCAGGTGCTTGGACCGGAATCTATCATTGGAGTGAAGAGGAAGGTAAGCACTGGAATCAAGATATCAAAAAGATGACCGATGACCATTGGAGAGAGATGATTCGTTCCATGCACAAGATTGAGATGGATATGGTGGTAATTCAGGAAGTATTTCGCCATCAAGCTTATATCGGAAGTTCTACTACCGTTGAGGATTATCCGGGGAAGGCTTTCTATCCTTCTAAATTATATCCCGGCCGTATGGACATTGCAGCTGAAGATCCTATCGAAGCCATTCTCTCGGAAGCGGATAAGCAAGGAATGCAAGTATTGATGGGGGTTGGTATGTTCGCTTGGTTCGACTTTACCCCCGAGTCCTTGGAATGGCACAAACGGGTTGCCAAAGAACTGTGGGATATGTATGGGCATCATGAGTCTTTTTATGCTTTCTATGTATCCGAAGAAAGTGGTGGGGGCCTAAATAACTGGGAACCAGATCCACAACGCAGTAAGGAAAGAAAAGTTGAAATAGTACATTTCTTCAAGGAATTTAAGGAGTTTTGTAGTGCTTTAGCTCCTGAGAAACCCATAATGCTTGCCACTAATAGTTTTGATGTCCCTGTTGGGATGGATACTTATCCGGAATTATTGAAATATCTGGATATTCTTTGTCCATTCGGCTTTGCACGTATGCCGGCAACCGATATAAGCGGCAAAGAGGCTGCCGATTTGTTGCAGAAGGTTTGCGATGAGGCGAATGCGCACTTGTGGTTCGATCTTGAGGCTTTTCTATTCAATCCGGACAATTCTTTGTATCCCCGTCCTATAGAGCAGATTATTCATGATTTGAATCTGTTTGACAATTTCGAGAAGATCCTTTGCTATCAGTTCCCCGGTGTTTTCAACGATCCGGAGATGTCTATCCGTGTGGGCGAAGCGCGTACAATCAACTTGTTCAATGGGTATATGAGATATTTGAAAGAACTGAAATATAGGAATAAAACACGTAAATAAAAAGAAAGTGATGAAGCGCTGTTATCTATACCTGTTTATCCTAATAGAGATGTGTTGCCTGTCGGAGCTTTCTGCTAAGAGTTGTGGCAAGGTTTTCAAAGGGAATGATCCGGCCGTGAGATATGTTGGCAGAACGCTGGTTTCCTCGGACGGGTCGGTATCTTTCGATTGGGTGGGCACCTATTGGGAGACTCGTTTTACGGGCGGAAGACTCTCTTTGATAGTCTCTGAAACCGGAACAAGCTACTACAATGTGTTTGTGGATGATGAACTGCACCGGGTTGTAAAGGTGTGCGGGACAGATACTCTAATTAATGTGGTGTCGGGGATAGATAAGCGTCTTCATAGCTTGAGGATGCAAAAACGTTCTGAGGGAGAGTTTGGAAAGACAACCATCCACCGATTTGTGCTCTCTGCTTCGGGACAGTTGCAGGCAAGTCCTACTGTGCGTACCCGTCATATTGAGTTTATCGGCAACTCGCTTACTTGTGGGTATGGGGTGGATGGTAGGCACCGTGATGAGCCTTTTGGGGTGGAAACGGAAAACTGTAATCATGCCTTTGCAGCCATGGTAGCCCGCTATTATGATGCCGATTATACGTTGGTTGCCCATTCGGGCAGAGGAGTAGCCCGTAACTACGGTGATTCGGTGAGGGTGTCGAAAGTAACGATGAAAGACCGAATGCTAAATACTCTTGATGAAGACCTTACTGTTAAATGGAATTTCACGGGCTATCGACCGGATTTGGTGGTTATAAATTTAGGCTCGAACGATTTTTCTACAGAACCGCATCCTTACAAGAGAGAGTTTGTAAAAGCTTATATGCAGATAATAGCACAGTTGCGCGAGCATTATGGGAATATTCCTATTCTCTGCCTTTATCCGGTTGCTATGCAGGCTCCGGTGTTCAGTTATTATGAAACAATAGTGTCTGAATTGAATGATCCGAAACTCTTTCTGCTGAGGCTGGATGAAGGACTTTATAACAGGACAACAGATTTGGGTGCAGCCTGGCATCCCGGATACAGTGGACATAGGAAAATGGCTATGTGGATAATTCCTTATATCTCGACCCTCATGGGGTGGGAATTGGCTGATAAAATTATTGAGTAAAACAGAAAAAAAGAACAAGAGATGAGAAGACGTGATTTTATAAGATATTTAGGCTTGGGAAGTGTGGCTGTGACCATACCCGAAGCTATGCATGCAGTTCCTGCTGCCGCCACCACATTGTGTTCGGACAAGAAGACCAAGCCTATTTCGGGCTCTTGGTTTGAATTTCAACATTCGGCAGCCGAAGGCGGGTATTGGAATGAAGCATTGGCCCATTTTACTGCCGACCAATGGCGCAGGAAGGTGTTTGAAATCCGTGAGGTCGGTATGGAGTATTTGGTTTTGATGGGAGTGGCTCGTGCCGGCAAACCCTTCTATCCTTCTAAAATTGCTCCTCGGATTCCAATGGGGTGTGATGACCCGCTGGAAGCTGTCCTTTCTGCGGCAGATGAATGTGGTATCAAATTTTTTGTCAGCAATGATTTTTGGGGCGATTTAGATGCTTACAACATGATGTTGGACAAGGGAGTACAGACAGTTCGTTTCCAGGCGATGGAAGAGATAGCTGAGAGGTACAGTCATCATGCGTGTTTTTATGGGTGGTATTTCCCGAATGAAGCCATGCTGCAACCTTATTTTGTGGATGCTTGTGTGAACTATGTCAATGAGACTGCGGCATTTGCCCAACGCCTGACGCCCAATTGTGTGAACCTGATAGCCCCTTATTTTATCAAGGAAGCCCGTTTTGATGATCATTTTGTTCGTCAGTTGGAGAAGATGAATATTGATATCATAGCCTATCAGGACGGGGTGGGAGTGAACCATACTTCATTGGAAGACTCGGCCAAGTTCTATGAAATATTGTATAAGGCGCATGAAAAAGCTTGCAGGGCTCGTTTGTGGGCAGATGTCGAATTGTTTTATTTTGAGGATGGAACCGGTGGTAATTTGCTTCCTGCTGATTTTGGCAAACGCATTATCAGGCAGCTGGAAGCTGTGTCCCCTTATGTGGATAAGGTGCTCTGCTATCAATATTTGGGCATTATGAACAAACCTGATACAGATATTGTGGCAGGGCATCCGGATTCTATAAAATTATATGAGCAATATACAGAATGGTATAATCATTATCAAAAGAAGTGTGAATGAAAAAAGTATTTCTCTTGACTTTATTGGTTCTGTTTGGTACCTTTGAAGTAAAAGCTGCTTTTAAAAAGAACGAAAAGAGAATTTTGTCAGAGCAAGTGCTGAAGGATAAGGTGAAAGGTGCTTGGGCCGGGCAAACGTTAGGGTGCAGTTATGGTGGTCCCACCGAATTCAAATTCCTGGGAACTATTATTCAGGATTATATTCCCATTCCTTGGAATGAACACATGGTGAAAAAATGGTACGATAGCTTTCCGGGACTTTATGATGATGTCTATGTAGATTTGACATTTGTCGAAGTCTTTGAAAGATGCGGTTTGGATGCTCCGGTGGATTCGTTTGCCGTTGCCTTTAAGCGAACGGAATATCCCTTGTGGCATGCCAATCAGGTAGCGCGCTATAACCTGCTGCAAGGAATGAAAGCTCCTCAGAGCGGGCATTGGAAGAACAACCCTCATGCCCATTGTATCGATTTTCAGATTGAGGCTGATTTTGCCGGAATTATGTCGCCTGGGATGCCCAATCAAGCGGCTGAAATTTGCGATAAGGTAGGTCACATCATGTCTTATGGCGAAGGTTGGTACGGGGGGGTGTATGTTGCAGCCATGTATTCTTTGGCCTATGTCAGTGATGATATGGAGTATATTGTGGAAGAAGCCCTTAAAATCATACCGGAGGAAAGCGATTTTCACAAGTGCATGTCCGATGTCATTCGTTGGCACAAGAAATATCCCAATGACTGGAAGCGTACTTGGTTTGAACTGCAGAACAAGTGGAGCGAAGAAATCAGTTGTCCCGAAGGCATCCACAATTCTTTTAATATCGGTACGAAAATCAACGGGGCCTACATCCTTTTAGGATTGCTCTATGGAGAGGGTGATTTTACAAAAACCATTGATATCTCTACCCGTGCTGGGCAGGATTCTGACTGCAACCCGGCATCGGCAGCAGGTATATTGGGAACCATGATAGGTTACAGCAACATTCCCGAATACTGGAAAGGGACTTTGTATGAGGTGGAAGACCGGCCTTTTTCTCATACAGACATAAGTCTGAACAAGGCTTACGAAATGACTTATAAACATGCTTGTGATATGCTCCGGAAGCATGGAAATGCGAAAATAGGGAATGCTTTTGAAATCAAGCGGGAGGATATTCGTCCTGTTGCGTTGGAAGTGGCCTTTGAGGACCTGAAAGTTAGTGGCAAACTTACTGTTGAAAAATCGATAGATGAGGTGAATCCATTCACTTTCGTAGGCACAGGTCTGGTGGTGAAGGGGTACGTCGCAGGTGCTCTTCCGACAGACTATACGGCCGAAATGGAGGTGTATATAGATGGGAAATTGCATGAGACCACTGCTTTGCCTCAGGAACTCAATCACCGGAAGTGCGAGTTGTTCTTCTGCTACGACTGTCCGGTGGGTAAGCACGCAGTGACTTTTAAATGGAAAAATCCCGTGTCCGGCGGAAAGATATGGATTACCGAAATTATAACCTATACAACGAAATGACAGCCATGAAAAAAAGAATGATTCTGGCAACCTTGTCTTCTTTGTTGCTATGTATGGCAGCTTGCAGCAATAAGCAGCTCCCCACAAGCGAGGATATCTTGACAGAAGCTCGTGCTGTGAAGACATTGAACGCTTATGATGAGATGAATTGTGTGGTGTATGATATGAAGGTAACTCCTGCCTCGCCTAAAAGTTCGATAGACCGTTTTGTCAGTGATGACTGTGTAGAAGGTGCAGGAAGTTTTGAAATCAGATACTCTTTTTCCGGCAATTCTTCCGAAGCGGAATCGGTGTATATCCAGCAAAGTGGTGGAGACTACCGCAGTGATTTATCTTTTCATCCTCTGGGACTTTCCATTTGGGTGAAGGGTAATAAGAACAACAAGGGTACATTCCGTTTTATGATAATTCAAGATGCAGGCATGTTCACCCAGGGGACACTGCACGACAAAGGGCGCTGGCAATTCTTTGAATATGTGGACAAAGAGGTGTTGACTCAAGAAGAGTGGACTCGGGTGGTGATGCCATACGAAGCCTTTACTTTTGTCAAGGGACATGATATGGGGGATAATAAACTGATGCTGAACCGCTTTGAGGGGTATCGGATAGAAGTAACCAATGATGAGGGTGTAATGTGTACCGGTTCGTTCTGCATTGACAATCTGGAGCAGTTGACTTCTTATGCTCCCGAGTTCAAAGGGGCTCCAAAGTTTTCCAGTGTGTTTATTCAATTGGACGGGGTATATGAAAACACCGATTGGGATAAGGAGTTTAAAGCAAGCCAAGAGGTGGGCATTGATACCTGGATTATACAGTATGCCGAGGGGTTCAATGACCG
The DNA here is from genome assembly GCF_900217715.1 of Bacteroides sp. AR29. Lineage (NCBI taxonomy): Bacteria > Pseudomonadati > Bacteroidota > Bacteroidia > Bacteroidales > Bacteroidaceae > Bacteroides > Bacteroides sp. AR29. The sequence continues at coordinate 139,081 of NZ_OBMS01000005.1, read as the reverse complement.
TGCAGAAGAAAAAACTTCTTTTTATGTTCCAACAAAACTTCCTTGGGTCACGAAACAATATGATATCATGAACCGGATGTTCGAGGCTGCCAAGCAGAATGGAATGAAGCTTATCGTAGGGCTTTATCCCGGTGATTATAGCAAAAAAGACACTGCAAGCCCCGAGCAATACGATTTCCTCGTAGAGCGGAACAAGCAGGTCTTTGATGAACTGTTTGCCCTTTGGGGAAATCATCCCTGCCTGGATGGTTGGTATATAACGGAAGAGTTTCACGATGGCTCCTATCCCGTGGGGTGGCAGCAAGAACCTTCACTCTCCATGCTGGCCAACTATTTGCAGACGGTGGCGGCTTATATAAAGTCGAAATCTCCCAAGGAAGTCTGCATCGCTCCTGCCTTGTGGCGTGGCATGCCGGCCGATCTTTGTGGGGAGTGGTTCGGTAAGATATTTGCCCAAACACCCGATATTGATGTTCTTTATCTTCAGGACATAGGCGGACGTTGTCTGGTGGACTTTGATGTGGATCTGCCCAATTGGTTTGCCGAAATAAAGAAAGCCTGCGATGCCAACGGAGTGATTTTCGGGGTAGACATCGAGTCGTTTAAGGAATGCTGGTGTCCGAAGATTACAATGCGTACCAAGCCTTGGTCAGAGTTGGAAGAACAATTAAGGGTTGCCGGAATGTTTACCGATCATATTACGAATTTCAGTTGGGCTACCTTTAAGCCGGGAACGGACACTTATGAAGGTTATAAGAGGTATATTGAAGGAAAATGACCTATTGCTGATGCAATAAAATAGCTCATTAGCGGAATTGGTAGTGTTTAATCAATAAAAAACAAATATTTTTTATGAATCAGTTCATCAAAGAAATACAAGAACAACCGGAAATGTTGGAACGTACTCTTGGCTATTATCATTCAAGAGAAGGAAAGGAGCGTTTGGATGCTGTCTGTACTCTGTGGACAACCGGTGACTATGACAAAATAGTACTTACCGGTATGGGAAGTTCTTATTTTGTATCGCAAGCTGCCGCGACCATGATGACCGCTTATAATATACCCGCTTTTGCTATCAATGCCGGGGAGCTATTGCATTTTCAGTCTTCAGTTCTGACAGAGCGCACTTTATTGGTTGCCATCTCACAGTCAGGCGAGAGCTATGAGGTGATTGAACTGCTTAAACAACTTGGTGAACGGCATCATTCACGGTTGACAGTGGTTGGGGTCACAAATGAGTCTGGAAGTTCTTTAGCGGCGATGGCTACTCTCAGTCTGCTATGTAAGGCTGGGAGGGAGGAAATGACATCTACGAAGACATTTATCACCACCTATCTGGTAGTGTATCTGCTTGCAGGAGCATTGGATGGTCGCAGGGTGGATAATGCTCTTTTAGATAGTGTCGTTCGGGAAGTCGGTCTTCAGCTTGAGAAAGGGGGGATTTATTTATCCCGTTCGGTCGCTTTTTTAAGTGGGCATCCGTTTGTTCAAGTGATAGGCAGGGGTACGGTTTTTGCAAGCGCTGCCCAAACCGCCCTGATGTTTATGGAGGCTACCAAGACTCCGGCTTCAGCTTTGTTGGGCGGTGAGTTTCGCCACGGCCCACTAGAGATGGTAGGCCCTGGCTTTATCTGTATCATTTATGCGCATTCACGGTCCGGTGTTTATCGGCAGAGCATCAGGCTTATGGCTGATGTTCTGTCTTTTAATGGTAAAGTGATCCTGGTGTCGGATATCTCCTCCGGCATTGAAAGTGTGAATTTGCTGGAAATCAATGTTCATTGCGGAGACCCTGATTTGTTTGCAATTCCGTCCATTGTTCCTGTTCAGCTGATAGTGAATGCTTGGGCGGAAGAAATGGAACTAGTGCCCGGCAGTTTTACACATGGTGCTAAAGTGACTTCAATAGAATAATGATGGGACGAAGAAAGGTAGCCATAGGAGTCGATATCGGAGGCACAAAGATCAGTGCGGGTATTGTTGGCGGAGAGGGATTGGTTTATGCTTCTCCCCGTACTATTGCAACTAATCCGAAAGAACCCGGCGAAGTAATTATTGCCAATTTGTTTTCTCTGTTGAAAAATATTCTGGCTGATGCTGCGGATTACGATATTCAGGGCATTGGTATCGGGTGTACCGGACCTCTCGATATAGGTAAAGGTATACTGCTGGATGTTGAGAATCTTCCCACTTTGAACTATTTTCCGTTGAAAGACACCGTTGAACAAGCATTTCCGTTGCGGGTGATCCTTGATAATGATGCCAATGCGCTGATTTATGCAGAGGCATTATGGGGAGCGGGTCGGAATGCCGGTTCAGTCCTGGGTTTCACTTTAGGAACGGGGATAGGATGTGCTTGGATTAATGGAGGAAAAGTATGGCGTGGGCATTCCGGTTGTGCTGGAGAAGTATGGACTTCACCTTATAAAGAAGGGATATTGGAAGATTATGTATCCGGCAATGCCGTCACCCGTCTTTATAAAGAATATACAAAGGAGGAGTTGCCGGCTTATCGTATAGCCGAACTGGCACGGTCCGGTGATAAAATGGCTTTGCAGGTATGGGATGCTTTTGCCCAGGCATTAGCTCATGCTTTGTCATGGACAGTGAATATTACCGATCCCGAAATTGTCATCATAGGCGGATCTGTTCTGAAATCTTCCGATTTATACTGGGACAAGGCAGAGTGGCTATTTCGTAAATTCATTTGTCGTTCAGCAGCCCGGCATACTACTTTGCTGCCTGCAGCCTTGGGAGACAATGCCGGATTTATTGGTGCGGCTGCATTAATATTAAAATAACAAGAAACTATGAGAAAACTCTTTTTTATACTGTTGATATGTAACATGTTGTTTGTCAATGCCCAATCTCTTGAACTGGAGAACTGGAAGATTATCAATTCTTCCGAGCTAAACGCCGGAGCTGCTGAGGTTTCGCAATTGTCTTATCCCACTGCCGGATGGTATCAGGCCACTGTGCCCACTACCGTGTTGAACGCTTTGGTGAAGGAAAACGTATATCCTGATCCGAGAATCGGCCTGAATAATTACCTGATTCCGGATGTGTCGGATGAATTTAATGCCCGGATGGATCTATCTAAATACAACTACCTGAAAAGTGGCCGTAATCCTTGGCAAGATCCATACTGGTATCGTACGGAAGTCGTTCTTCCCAAATCATATAAAGGCAAGAAGGTATGGCTGACCTTGAACGGCATCAACTACCGGGCAGATGTCTGGGTAAATGGTCGTCAGGTTGCTGATAAAAAAGATATTGTGGGTATGTTTCGTCGCTTTAAACTTGATATAACCGGATATGCCCGTGCCGGAGCCAACAATTGCATTGCGATAAAAATTTATCAGGTGGATCATCCGGGCGTCCCGACTCCCGGCACCCAGTTGAAAGTATTCGGTCCTGTACGCGGACATTCCTACGATATCTTTAAGGATGAGACATTGAAGATATCCGGTGGCTGGGATTGTGCTCCCGTGGTTCGCGACCGGAATATGGGTATCTACCAGAAAGTGATAGTGGAAGCCACGGACGAGGTGTTGATTGAAAATCCTTTTGTTATCACTACTTTACCAAAGTCCACTACCATGCCTATGAAGGTTGACACTGGGCTTGCAAAGGTCAATATTAAACTTGAAGTGAGGAATACTTCTGCAAAGCTTGTCGAGGGAAAGGTGAATGCTTGGATTACATTACTCAACGAAGTCAAATTTCCCACTTATACCAAGCATATGGAGGGATACCTCAAGCCAATCAAGCTGACGAAGAAAGTAGCCCTGCGTGCCGGTGAGAGAAAAGTAGTGGAACTGACCCCTGAGGACTTTCCTTCCTTGCTGATAGAAAACCCGTATTTGTGGTATCCGAATGGGTATGGCGAGCAATACTTGCATCACATGAAACTGTCTTTTAGCATCGGTGGAAAAGTGTCCGATACCAAAGAGTTTGATTTCGGAATCCGTGAGGTGGCAAGTGGACTGAACCGGGTGGGAGATGAATGTGGTCGTGTATATTATGTGAATGGCAAGCGGATATTCTGTAAGGGCGGTTGGATACAGCCGGACATCTTGTTGGAGGAATCTGAAAAACGTATCTATGATGAAGCCCGCTTGATGGCAGAGGCGAACATCAACCTGATTGGCAGTGAAGATATGCCGTCTCCTTCTGAAACCTGGTTTGAAAGTTTTGACAAATATGGCCTGATGTGGTGGCATGTTTTCTATCAATGTTTCCGTATGACTCCCGGAACTGAAACTGCTGACAATCCTCTGGATCATGGTCTGGCGGTGGCAGGAGTGGAAGATATGATGCTCCGCTATCGCAATCACCCTTCTATTATTTCATGGATAGGAGCCAATGAGGTCTTGATGAATGAAAGCTTGTACAAGCTGACCAAGGAGAAAGTGAGGAGTATCGATACTACGCGTGTTTATCTTCCGACTACCAGTTTTCATTGGGATGTAGACGCCTTGACTCCTTATCTGAAAGAAGATCTGCCAACAGGTACGACGGATGACGGTGCGCCCGACTATAATTGGGCGCCTTCTTCCTACTTCTTTGATAAAGTGCGTGAGGTCCATTTGCAGATGTTCCGCAATGAACTGGGGATGCCTTCCATGCCGACGTACAACAGCCTCCGGAAATTTATTCCTACCGCGGAGAGTACGGCTAATGTAAACAGCCCTATTTTCCCATTGGATAGCATTTGGGCTGAACATGGTGCTTGGGATGTAAGTAATTATTGCTATCGCTCTTATGACAATGCCATTCGCACAATGTTCGGTGATCCGAAGACGGCAAAAGAATATGCCGACAATGCCCAGTTTCTGAGTGCCGATGGTTATCGCGCTATGTTTGAAGCGGCTAATCACCGGATGTGGGATATTACTTCCGGTGTGATGATTTGGAAGATTAATTCTTGCTGGCCCGATGTGTGCTGGCAGATATACGACTGGTATCTGGCTCCCAATGCTTCTTATTATTTTGCAAAAAAAGCTATGGAACCGGTGCACGTACAGTTGAATGCGAATGATTTCAGGGTTTCTGTGATTAATGCCTCCCATCAGACACTGCAAGACGTGAAAGTGACGGCTAAAGTTATCAACAATGACATGGAAGTGGCTTGGGAGGACTCCCAGCGGATAACTGTTTCTCCCGATTGCTATCAGGAGATTGTTACGGTGCCCCGGTGTGGAAAATACTCTTATAATTACTTTGTGAAGCTGGAGCTGCATGATAAATACGGTAAACTTCTGTCCGAGAACCTATATTGGTTCTATTCCCAGCATATGGATTTCTTTTGGTTCACTTCTATGGAGAAACCGGAATTGAAGGAGGAGGTTGAAGTTACCAAAGAGGAAGGGGAATATGTCTTTTCTATTTGTTTGAAGAACGAATCGGATCGTTTGTCCCATTTCAATCATCTGACTTTGCTGGACGTCCGGGGTAAGGAGATTAATCCGGTATTCTGGAGTGACAATTTTATTACGCTCTTTCCGGGAGATGAAAAGGTAATAACGGCTCGTGTGGCAGTATCCGATGCCGGAGATACACCTCCTGTGTTCTTCCGGGCACGATGATGAATAGATTGAATTTATTTATAATATAGTGTTATGAAAAAAATTATAGTGATTGGCAGCTCCAATGTGGACATGGTGGTGAGAACTTCTCATCTGCCTGCTCCCGGTGAGACGATTCTGGGAGGGGAATTCTTTATGAACCAGGGTGGAAAAGGAGCAAATCAGGCTGTTGCAATAAAGAGATTGGGCGGCAATCTGATATTTATGGCAAAATTGGGGAATGATGTATTAGGTCGGCAATCTGTCGGTTATTTTAAAAAGGAAGGAATTGATACAAGATATATTGCTCTCGATGAAGATTCTGCTTCCGGAGTAGCTCTGATCAGCGTGGACGATCATGCGGAGAATAGTATTGTAGTGGCATCCGGTGCCAACATGTTGTTGAACGAACAAGATGTGGATAAAATGTTGGAGGAAATGTGTGAGGGAGATATCCTCTTGATGCAATTGGAAATTCCGCTTCAAACAGTGGAGTATGCTGCCAGAAAGGCTTTCGGGAAAGGAGTGAAGGTGGTGCTGAATCCGGCTCCTGCCCGCAGTCTTCCCAAAGAATTGTTCCGGCATCTGTACATGGTCACTCCGAACCGCATCGAGGCGGAGATGCTTACGGGCATAAAGATTGCCAATGATGCCGATGTTGAGAAAGTGGCGGAAGAGATTTGCGCGATGGGGGTAAAGAATGTAATTATCACTTTGGGTTCGAAAGGATGTCTTATAAGGGAAGAGGGCGTTTCTTATCGTATAGATGCTTTCAAAGTGGAGCCTGTTGACACTACAGCTGCCGGAGATACGTTTAATGGGGCTTTGTGCGTAGGATTGTCAGAGGGCATGGACTTGAAACAAGCTGCTGTGATGGCTTCAAAAGCTTCATCCATAGCTGTAACCAGAATGGGAGCCCAGTCTTCTATTCCTTACCGTGAAGAGTTGTAATCATTAAAAACAATATTAAATATCACGATTATGTTTATAGTTGAAAGTTACGGATTGGCGGTAGCGTTGTGCTGGGTCACGATGTTATGCTGGGGATCATGGGGAAATACTCAAAAATTGTCAGCCCAAACATGGCGCTATGAATTGTTCTATTGGGATTATGTGATTGGTATACTTCTTTTTTCTTTGGTTTGGGGCTTGACACTGGGCAGCATTGGAGAAGGGGGACGCGGATTTATGCAGGACTTGCAGCAAGTTGGTATGGAGAATTTTTGGAGCGCTTTTCTGGGTGGCGTCATATTCAATGCCTCGAATATATTGTTGTCGGCTTCCATGTCGTTGGCTGGTATGTCGGTTGCTTTCCCGATAGGGGTGGGGTTGGCGTTGGTATTAGGCGTATTTGTCAATTACTTTAGTGTACCGAAGGGGGATCCTGTCACTCTTTTTGGGGGTGTCTTCTTGATTGTGTTGGCCATTGTTTTTAATGGGATTGCTTCCAGTAAAGTTTCTGAAGTATCAGGTCAGACTGTCCGAAAAAGAGGAGTTCTGATCGCTGTCTGCGCTGGTATTCTGATGGCGTTTTTCTATCGTTTTGTCGCCGCTGCTATGGATTTGGAAAATCTGGAATCGCCTGCTGTTGGTATGATGACTCCGTATTCTGCCTTGTTTGTGTTTGCAATAGGTATCTTTATCAGTAACTTTCTATTCAACTCTTTGTTAATGAGGAAACCTTTTACGGGGGTGCCTGTGGCTTACAGTCAATACTTCAAAGGAAATATGAATACTCATTTGGTTGGTATTTTGGGGGGTGCCATTTGGGCGTTGGGAACAGCGTGCAGTTATATTGCTGCCGGAACAGCCGGTGCTGCCATTTCCTATGGGTTGGGACAAGGGGCTACGATGGTTGCCGCATTATGGGGGGTGTTTATTTGGAAGGAATTCAAAGGGGCTTCTAAATCTACTAATCTATTGATTGCCTTGATGTTTATTCTCTTTATTTTAGGTTTGGCGTTAATTATTACGTCCGGTGGCAATTGATCTTTTATTAATTAAAAAAATGTGTATATTATGAAGAGGATTTTTCTGCCAATCCTATTGGGGGTACTGATGATATCAGCCGTACTGCCGTCGGCAGTAGTTTTTGCTGGCAATGATGTTCCTGGCCGACAGAGAAAACAGAAGGTGAAGGAATCTGTTTTGAGGGTGAAGCCCATTACTGGTACTTGGATAAATCTGGCATATAAGGATGTACGTAATAGATATACCAATCCGCAGAGTTTTGATAATACGGATCCGGAATTATGGAAAGCTAAAGTGCGGGAACTGTCAGCTATGGGCATTGAATATCTGGTATTCATGGAAGTTGCCAATGAGGGTAAGGCTTATTATCCCTCTCAATTAATGCCCTGGTGGTATGATAAAGATAAACAGAGTCCTGTGGAAGCCATTCTTGATGAGGCTGCCCGATATGACATGAAGGTTTTTATGAGTACTGGATGGGCAAAAGACCAGGATGATAATTTGCAGGATCCTGCTATCAAACAACGCCAATTGCAAATTATGGAGGAACTGGCCGTCTTTTATAAAAATCATAAAGCCTTTTATGGCTGGTATTTGCCGGTAGAGGATTGTCTTTGCCCCATTTTTGCAGAACATGCTGTACAATCGGTTAATGCATTGACCAAAAAGGCAAGAGCATTGACTCCGGATAAGAAGACACTGATTTCTCCTTATGGTATCGGACTGTCTGATTTTGATAATCCGGAGTATGAGAAACAATTGGCAAAGCTGAAAGTCGACATCATAGCCTATCAGGACGAAGTGGGCTGTGTACGCGATAAATTCATGTTGCCTCGCTTAAAGAAGACTTGGAAACGGTTGAGAGACATCCACAACCGTCTGAATATTGAGATGTGGGCCAATTGTGAGACTTTCACTTGGGAACAGGGAACCAACGACCGTTCTTCGGCCTTGATTCCTGCCGCTTATCCGCGTCTTTTATCTCAACAAGTGGCTGCTTCTGTGGCAGGGGTTGACAGGATTATCTCATTTATGGTTTGTGGAATCATAGAAAGCCCCACGTCAACTTATCAGTTGGGGCAACCGGTGTGGTCACATAAAGTATACAATGACTATATGGCCTGGAAAAGGCGGATTGGCTGCTGGCAATTGGCCGAAGCTGCCTTTATGGAGAGATTGGCTAACGGGGCTACCATTGACATGGTGTTGGGAAAAGCGGATTTGAAGGCATTGCTTGATGGCAGGGTTGCCGAGGAAGACAGTAAAGATGCCCGTTGGGTGAAATTCGAGAAAGGTTATCATGAGCTTGTGGTAGATTTGCAGAAAAAGACCAGACTACGGAAAGTCATGCTTCGTATGCTGGACTATAATTTAGATGGAATAGGTATGCCGCTGAAAGTTTATCTGTTCACTTCGTTGGATGGAAAAGAATATAGATTAGCTTCTATCAAGGATACTCCCCATTTCCCGAACAATCGGCATGATGCATGGATTGAAAACTTGTTATTTGATCAATTGGATGAAAGCATCCGTTATATGAAGGTGGCTTTCGAAGCTTCGCAACAAGTGTATATGGATGAGTTGTTTGTTAATCCGGTGATAAAATAAAGACCAGTTGAGATGAGAGTGAGTTTGTGTTTATTAACGGTGTGGCTGTTTCTTGCTTGTGTAGGCCGCGGGGAAATTGTACCAATTCCTTCTTGGTCAAAATCGATGGCAAAGGAGAAATATATCCTAACCCCCAAAGCACCTGAGGTTCCACAGATTAATAGTCTATGGTGCAGCCTTGGAAATACAGAAAAAGTCTCTGTTCGTGATTTGTGGCATCAAAAGGATTTAGGGGAGTATAAAGGGGGATTTTGGACACAAGTCCCTTATCATGGAGTTACTTTTGTAAAAAAAATCACTCTTGTAGAGTGAACTGAAACTTTAAAATAAATAGTATGGAATTTGCTTTGGATAGATGGATTACCAAGCATAATGCTTGGATTGATGTTTTTGGACCAAACTACATGAGGTGGATATTTCGTGATGTGAAAATGACTATTTTGTTTTTGGGGCAGTTTCTCTTTGGTAAAGTGTTGCAGGTGTTTAAGGCAGGTGTGTTATTGGGAGCAGTGTCTTGCATACTATTTGTGCCAGGGCTAAAGGCAGAAAATTCTAGGCCATTTGTGATACCGGCATTACAGGAGTGGAAAGGCGGGGATGGCTATTGGCGCTCATCGTGTCGGTTGGTGTTGGACCCCCGCTATGCAGCAGAACTCAATCCGGTGGCAAACACATTTGCCGAAGATTTAGCAGTGATGTTTGGCAGGAAATATAAGGTGGCGGAAGGCGTTTCTGCCTGCTCGGGAGATATTTTTTTGACTTTGGCTGGAAAAGAAACAGAAGAGAATCGGGAGAAGTATTATTTGGATGTGTCTGATCGGATGGTGTTGACGGGTGCAACGACGCAGGCAGTGTTTTGGGGAACTCGGACCATTCTTCAAATGATGGAACAGTATGATGGGGCGGTGCCGCAGGGAGTGGCTGTAGATTGGCCCAATTATCCTAAGCGTGGATTTATGTTGGATGTAGGACGTAAATTTGTCCCCATTGGCTTTTTGAGGGATTATGTGAAGATAATGTCCTATTATAAAATGAATTGTTTCCAGATTCATTTGAATGACAACGGCTTTAAAAAGTTCTATGGCAATGACTGGTCGCAAACACCCGCAGCTTTCCGATTAGAAAGTACCGTGTTTCCGGGATTGGCCACGGAGGGGGCTCATTATTCAAAAAAAGAATTTGTTGAACTTCAGATGTTAGCCGAGCAGTATGGAGTGACTGTCTTGCCGGAAATAGATGTGCCTGCGCATTCATTGGCCTTTACGCGCTATAAGCCGGAAATTGCTAGTAAGGAGTACGGAGAGGATCACCTGGATTTGTTTAATCCGGAGACTTATTTGTTCTTGGACAGCTTGTTTGCAGAGTATTTAGGTGGAGAAAATCCGGTGTTTAGGGGTAAAGAAGTGCATATTGGTACAGATGAATACGATAATTCGGATCCTAATGTTGTTGAAAAGTTTCGCTTTTTTACTGATTATTACATTAAATATGTGGAGGGTTTTGGGAAGAAAGCGGTGGCATGGGGTGCATTGACGCATGCCAGAGGAGATCTTCCTGTGAAGTCTGACGAGGTACTATTGGACATTTGGTACAATGGTTATGCCGATCCCTTTGAAATGGCCGAATTGGGATTTGGATTGGTGAATGTGGCATGTAGCCAATTGTACATAATACCATTGACGGCACTCTATTACCACGATTACCTGAATATAGAGTGGATTTTTAATAACTGGGAACCCTATATGTTTGATGATAGAATATTTAGTCGGAATGATAGGCGTGTGAAAGGGGGAATGTTTGCCGTATGGAATGATTACATTGGAAATGGGATTACTTTCAAGGACATTCATCATCGTGCGTATCCTGCTATGCAGACATTAAGCTTGAAAATGTGGACCGGTGCTGTGGATGATTTGTCTTTCGCACGGTTTGATTCTTGCCGTCGTGCTTTGTCGGAAGCTCCGGGAGTGAATATTGGAGCAAAGGTAAAAACGATGGATGGGAAAGTGCTTCAAGTCTCGAAGTTGAAAAGGAATCAAAAGCTTTTGATAGAAGAAGTAGGGTATGATTATGAAGTGGCTTTTGATTTCACTGCAAAATCCGCAGATAAGGGCAGTGTGCTTTTTAAATCTTCCAATGCCATTTTGTATCAGAGTAGCCCAAAGTCTGGAAAATTGGCATTCTGGTCAGATGGTTATTTAAATGAGTTTGATTATATGTTTCCTATCGGTCAACGGGTACAAATTGTGATTAAAGGTGACCATACCTCTACAAGTTTATACATTGATGGAAAACTACATCAGACTTTGGATAAAAAGATACTTTATAAAATTGGCGAGGAGGTGGTGTACTACCAGTCCACTCTTGTTTTTCCATTAGCTTTTACTGGAAATTTTAGTGGGCAATTGTTAAATTTGAAAGTACTGCAAAAGTAATTCGAGTTCATGTTACAAGGATCCATTTTAGGTTATTCTTTGCCTTTAATTTGTTGTAAGAATTCATTGGTGGACACTAATGCTTTTTCATCTTTGAAGCATGTGGAAGTTGAAAAAGGATAGTGATAATTCCCTGATTTATATTCAATGGTTGTAATATATCCTGACGGAGATTATGGTGAAAATATTTTGCTGGGTCATACCAAAAGGCCTGGTTGGATATAATGATTAGTGCTAAAGTGCAATTATTAAGCCTGCTTTAAATTTCACTTTTAGCCATTAGCTTGTTACAACAGATATGTAATAAGATGTAAAGTGAAACTTAAAGTAGGGCTCATTGATTATTCTACATGTTGCTTTGAAGTACTTATGCAGAAAACAACTTCTATTATATTCATTCTTCTATGCTTCTTGTCAAGTTGTAGCTTCGAATCTAAAACAGAATTTCCAGCCTTTGATAAGGAGATTAGAGTAGATGGTGAGCAATCTGATACAGAATTGCTGATTAATATGGGATGGATTGACTGTGTTGATACATTCTTGGTAATGACGCATGTCGCCCAAAATGATTTTTGCCATGTATATTCCATTCCTTCGGGTATGAAAAAAATCCATACTTGGGGTTCATTGGGAAATGGTCCTGGCGAGTTCCTACAGCCAATAATTACATACGCTCACGAAAACACCTTCGGTTTGAATGATGTCAATATACAAATGTTGGCAGTGATGTCTCTAAAAGGCAACGGAAATGCTATTGAAATTGAAGAGCTGTCCAGAAAAAAAACTCCTTATAAGCGTGTGCAAGGTGAGCTCAATCCTGCAGATTATAATTTCGTACGACTGGATGAACAGCATTTTGTCTCCCTATTGTGCGGAAAGGACGGTAGTTTCTTTTCCTTACTGGATGCCAATCTGCAGCCTTTACAGAGGTTCGGCGAATCTCCGGTGGGGAACAAAATTTCTGTCTAGTCTTCACGGATGAATTTGAAAGGTTATCTGTCGGCGCATGACGGGCATATGGTGTTTGCGCCTAGCAAACTGCCGTATCTTGCTAAATACCACCTGGAAAATGGAACCATGGTAAAAGACTGGAACTTTTATTTTGATCGGTCTTTTTATGAATGTAAAGACTATAACCTCTTGTTTAGTAAGGCAAGAAGCTTTGGGCAGGTGTTGGATTTGGCAATGGATGACCAATATATCTATATTTTGTACTTAGATCAACTTTTAAGCGAGTATGACTATAATGACCCGCAAAAATCCATGGCGAACAAGGTGCTGGTTTTCAATTACTCGGGAGTACCCATAGCCAAGTTGATATTGGATAAACGAATCTATCAGATGGCTTTGTGTACAAAATTGCATAAGATTATCGGGCTGGGGAATCTGCCAGAACCTGCATTTGTTTCGTTTGATGTCGTTTTTTAGATATATAGTCTAGTATTTCCCTTATACACTAGAAATAGGATAGCGTATAATTATATGTTTTAATTTGTATATAACTGATATCCATTAAATTACTGAAGTGTTGATTTGATATCCTTTTTAGGCATTCTACCTTTGAAGCATGTGGAAGCCGAAAAAGGATAGCGACTAATTATAGCTCAGTAGATTTTTAGTGGGGAATTATTAGCTTACTTGCCAAACACGTACTTCGCAACCTTAGTATTAGCCTTGTTCTCATTTACGAAATCACGTTCAATATAGATGTCCGTTACTTTCATTGCATCGTCAATATGGTTAAGTGCTGCATGGACTATATATTTATCAATGCCAGCTTTATTAAGTGCAATGGTAGCCCAACTATGCCTTGCTGCGTAGTATTCCAAATCGTCAATTTCTAATATTGTACAAATTTCTTTTAAGCCGTAGTTGATAGCCTTATTGAAATCCTTCTCGTCAGCATAGTATTGATAGAAATTGAAGAGACGTTTACCAGTCTTATCCTTGTACTTCTCAACAAGAGGCAGGATTAATCTGGGTATGTCAACCTTCATTTGAGCCTTATCCAATCTACGGTCTTTCGTCTTGGTACGATTATAGACGATTGTATAACCTTCCATTTCAGTGGCATTGTAAAGGTCTGCTGAATTGATTCCCATAAGACAGAATGATAGAATGAAACAATCCTTTGCCAAATTATAATGGCAGGTAGATTTGTAGCCTTTCTTCATATCTTTATAGGGTAGCTTCCATAGCTTCTTTATAATATCTGCGGATATGGCTCTCTTTCTTGTTGCTTCCTGCTTGGGTATTTCAAGTTCCATGAAGGGTGAGTTGGGGATTAGGATTAAATTCTTCTCCTTCTTATTGTATTTCTTCTTGGCTTCATTGAATAACTTCTTAATGCTTATCAAATATAGAGAGAGTGAACGATTGGAAGGTACCCGTTTACCCTGCTGCATTAATCTTTTAGTCCGTATCTCACGTTCTTTATTCAAGAATGCTTTAAAGCTTTCTAAGAAGTCAAGGGTAATCAAATTAATATCCAATTCCTCTTTACCTATGAAACGGACTAAGGCATTAATGGCAGTGGTGTAGTTAGGTGCACCTTTGATAGTGGTTGAGGCTATCCACTCACGACTGAACTTTATAAAGTCAATGGTTTGTTGCTTCTCTTGTTCTCCGTTTAAGAACTCAATTATCTCATCTAACGAATAATGATTTTGGTCTAATTGCAGTTTGAAACACTGTTCTCTGTAATAAAGTACCAGTCTATCTATCGCTCTCTTAATGGAAGTGTCCTCTTTAAATTTGAGGGATTTAGTTAGGTCTTTTGAAGTTATAAATAGATTAGTTGATAGTCTTTTAACCTTACGGTCTAAAGTAAATCTAATCTTAACATTGTACGTTCCGTCAACTTTTAGTTCACTCTTCTTGATTTCAGCTTTGATAGTCAGCATGTTAGTAATGTTTAAATCAGTCAACAATTAGTCAACAAATACCTAATACAATACTAAATATAACCAAGCAACAGACCCTTAATCGGAGGTCTCCATGAACTAAAAAAGGCTCTATCTCGTTAGAGATGAGCCTTTTAGTTTGTGGACCAGCCTGGGCTTGAACCAGGGACCTCCAGATTATGAGTCTGTTGCTCTAACCAACTGAGCTACAAGTCCGATGCATCCTTGCTTGGATAGCGGGGACAAAAGTAGCATTTTCTATTGAAATATGCAAGACTTTTGGATAAAATTCCTTATAACCTTTGTCCTTAGAACTTATAAATTCGTTTTGGATTCTTGGGAAACCAGCCTTTTTTCACTCGTTCTTCCTGCTCGAATATCTCCTTGATGGTCCAGAACGAGGAAAATGCAAAGACGCCCAAAAGGGAGGCTATCATGATGTTCTCCGTATAAAGGGAGGCAATGATGCCGCCGATGCCGAGTAAAAGGAAAATCCACCAGCACTTGGTGCCCCAATAATATTCGGCTTTCACAACTATGGGGTGAAACAAGCCGATGATGAGGAATGTGCAGATACCTATGACAAGGCCCGACAGATGATATTCGTTCAAGAAATCCATTGTTGTTCGTTATTTCTCGGGGCAAATAGGAATCTCCTTCTTGATGCTCTGTTCCAGGGAAATCAAGGTCTCGGTAGCGGTTACGCCAGGAATCTCCTGCATCTTGTTGTTCAGCAAATCCATCAGATGCTCGTTGTCGCGGGCATATACCTTAGTCAGCATGGTGTACGGACCAGTGGTGAAGTGGCATTCTACGATTTCGGGAATCTTGCCCAGCTCAGCAACTACCGTCTTATACATGGAGCCCTTTTCCAGCTTGATTCCTACGTAAGTGCAGGTTCTGTATCCAAGGGACTTGGGATTTACATGATAGCCTGAGCCAACAATAACGCCAAGGTCAATCAGGCGCTGTACACGTTGATGGATGGCAGCACGTGACACGCCACATTCAGCAGCTACGTCCTTGAAAGGGATACGGGCATTTTGGGAAATGATTTCCAGAATCTGCCGGTCAAGATTGTCTATTTTTTCCATAATAGTAAATAAGTAAAGTTCTTGTAGTTATCAAATAGTAAGCAAATATAGGACTTTATTTTAATTTATCTATAAAAAGGGACGGAAAAATGAATAAAAGTGAGGGGTAACGATAAGGCGCGGATTACGCGGATTTCACGGATTTAGTTTACCAAATCCGCGTTATTCCTCGTAATCCGCGCCTAAAAGAAGTATCAAGAGGGTTTTGCCCCTCCCTTCGGATTGTTACATTACTTCTCGATACCCAGCAGTTCCACTTCGAATATCAAAGTAGAGAACGGCTTGATTTGGCTACCGGTTTCTCTTGAACCGTATGCCAGGTCGTAGGGGATATAGAGTTCCCACTTAGAGCCGACGGGCATCATGGTGAGGGCCTCTGTCCAGCCTTTGATTACCTGGTTGGCACGGAAAGTAGCAGGTTCGTTGCGCTTGTAAGAGCTATCGAATTCTGTTCCGTCAATCAGCGTACCTTTGTAGTTTACTTTCACCTTGCTGCTGTCGGCAGGAACGGCACCGTTACCCTTGGTGATGATTTTGTATTGCAGACCGCTCGGGGTAGTTACTACACCTTCTTTAGCCTTGTTCTCAGCCAGGAACTTTTCACCGGCAGCTTTGTTGTCAGCATACTTTTCTGCAGTTGCTTTTTCTTTGATGGCATCCATCTGAGTACGCATGTACTCTTGAGCTTTCATCATATCCATAGCACCACCCTTGCCGATGACACCTGCTACGAAACCTGCCAGCAGATTTTCGCGGCTGATGCTCTGTGTGGAGTCGTTGCCGAAGATTTGTTGGTTGAAGCCTTCCACCCATTGCTTGCTGACCATCTGGCCTACTTGCAGACCGGCCATGTAAGCCACGTCTTTCTTATCGATTTTGGCTGCGCCTTCGTTGAAACCTTTCAGGAATTCTGACATCTGGGTTGAGTCAATGCCTTGTTGTGCAAGATACTGGTCCAAACCTTCTGTACGTGCCATACCGATGGCGTAAGATAATGAGTCGATGTCCGTCTTCAAATCAGCTTTCGGACTTTGAGCAGTACAAGATGCCATGCCGGCAGCTACTGCAAGAGCCATGAGAAATGTTACTTTTTTCATTTTGCTTTTACTTGTTTGTTTATTTAGATAAAATTTTCTGTAATTCGACTTCGAATACGAGCGTGCTGTGGGGAGGAATCATCTCGCCGGCACCCTGCGCTCCGTATGCCAGGTCGCTGGGGATGTAGAGTTTCCACTTGGCACCTTCGGGCATAAGCTGAAGGGCTTCCACCCAACCGGGTATCACTTGGTTTACACCGAATGTGGCAGGCTGGCCGCGCTTGATGGAGCTGTCGAACAGCGTTCCGTCAACCAGTGTGCCTTCGTAGTGGCATTGTACCTGGTCGGTTGCTTTGGCATAGTGACCGACGTTTCCTTCTGTGATAACTTCGTATTGAAGTCCGCTGGGAAGCGTAACAACTCCCTCGCGTTTTTTGTTCTCTTCCAGGAACTTTTTGCCGGCTTCTATGTTTGCTGCGTTCATCTTCTCCTCCAGTTCGGCGAAGTACTTGTTGACGATGTCACGGGCTTCTGTGTGGCTGATTGCCGTCTGGTTGCCCTCCAAAACGTCTTTGATTGCTTGTGCAAAGTCATCTACTGCAATGCCTTTGGCACCCATGCTTAAAAGATTCTGACCTATTCCAAGGCCGATAGCATAACTGAATTTGTCCATAAGATTCTTTTGTTGACGACCGGATTGGTTTCTTTTCCAGTCTATTGCAAATTTATGAGTGGCAAAAGTACGTCTTTTATTTGAATGATAAGGCTTTTAAGTATTTAATTTTTCTTATTTATATCACAACTTGAACATTCTTCTTATATTTGTCTTACTTTAATAAAGGAAAGGAGCGGAAAATGAAGAACTTGGTCATATTGTCGGGTGCTGGTATGAGCGCCGAGAGCGGCATCAGCACATTCCGTGATGCGGGCGGATTATGGGACAAATATCCGGTGGAGCAGGTGGCGACTCCCGAGGGGTATGCACGTAATCCGGAACAGGTCATTAATTTCTATAACGAACGTCGCAAGCAGTTGCTCGATGTGGTGCCGAATGCCGGGCATCTGGGCGTTGCCGACCTGGAGAGGGATTTCAATGTAACGGTCGTCACCCAGAACGTAGATAATCTGCACGAGCGTGCCGGCAGTACGCACGTGATACACTTGCATGGGGAACTGACGAAGGTTTGTTCCAGCCGCGACCCTTATAATCCGCATTTCGTCAAGGAACTGGCGCCGGAGGAATATGAAGTAAAGTTGGGCGACAAGGCGGGCGACGGTACGCAGCTCCGCCCGTTCATCGTGTGGTTTGGCGAGTCGGTGCCGGAGATTGAGACTGCCATCCGGTATGTGGAGCAGGCGGACATCTTCGTCATCATCGGCACCAGCCTGAACGTTTATCCCGCTGCGGGACTGCTGAACTACGTGCCCCGTGCCGCCGAAGTGTATCTGATAGACCCCAAGCCGGTGGACACGCACGTCATGCGTCCGATACATGTCATTCAAAAGGGAGCTTCGGAAGGGGTAAAAGAGTTGAAGGCGCTGCTTACAGTTACCCAGCCTCCTTTGCCTTAGGACTTAATCTCCTACGTCTTAGGACTTAGCCCCTCACGGTATAGGACTTAATATGCAGAACATCCGGATGTCTTTCTCCAAAACACCCGGATGTTTTACCCCAAAACATGGGGATGTTTTGCCCCATTACATCCGGATGTTTTAGGTGAAAACATGGGGATGTTTTGGGTACTCACTCCTATACTGTAGAGAGCTGGGTATAGGGGAGATTCCCGCAAGGTATAGGTCTTGCGGGAACAAAGTATATTTGTCCTCGAAATTTGTGCTATTTCTTTATCACGGCCCGTAATACGAACCAGGCATGATGGGCTACGGTACTCATCAGTCCGTAATGCCGCGCCATGATGCGGAAGCGTTCGCGCAGGGATGCTTGCCGGTTCTGGGTGGTCATTCCCTCTTCCAGATAGTCGATGAGGGTGAGATGGGTATTGTGCAAGGTCCGTGCCTTCTTCATCACCCGGATGCACCAGTCGAAGTCGGCGGAGAAGCGGTATTGCAGGTCGTAGGGTTCTACAAGGGAAGCTTTGGCAAAGAAGGCCTGATGGCAGACCAGCATGCCCTGCTTGAAGCTTCGCCAGGTAAGCACTTCCGGGGCGGCGAGGCGGCGCATGCGGATGAAGTGACCTTCCTTGTCCACCAGTTCCGTTTCGCCGTACAGCACGTCGGGTAGTTCGTTGCCGGAGATGGAACGCACCATCTGCTGCAAGGTGTCGTCCTCGTGGAAGCTGTCGCCGGCATTGAGGAAGCAGAGGTAATCGCCGGTGGCAAGGCGGATGCCTTTGTTCATGGCGTCGTACAGTCCCTTGTCCGGTTCGCTCACGATGCGGGTGATGCGGTCGCGGTAACGGTCGATAATGGAGAGCGTGCCGTCTTTGGACGCACCGTCCACAAGGATGTATTCTACGTGGTGGTAGGTTTGCGAGATAACGCTTTGAATCGTGTCCTCCAGTACCGCTTCGGCATTGTAGGTCACGGTGATGATGCTGAATTTCGGGGTGGGGTGGTTATGCATTTCTTCCGGTCACTTTGTTGTAAAGGTCAATGTATTTCTTGGCGACGACGTTCTCCGAATAGTGGGAGATGGCTTTCCGGCAGGCTTGTTCCGAGAGGCTGGGGTAGTCGGGTTCGGTCAGCGTCCAGTAGATGCCGTTGGCAAAGTCTTCCGAGGATTTGTATTGTGCCACGTAGCCGTTGTGCAGATGGTCTATCATCTCAGGGATGCCGCCCACGTTGAATCCGACGCAGGGAATGCCGCATGCCATGGCTTCCATGATGGTGTTCGGCAGGTTCTCTTCCAGCGAGGGGGTCACGAAGATGTCCACGGCATTGTAGATGTTCACCAGTTGGTGTTCGTTGCTGACGAAGTTCAGCGGGTAGACTTTGAATGGAAGCAGGTTTTCCAGTTGTTGCGATTGGTTGCCGAAGACGACGACACCCAACTGTTCCCGGAGTTCGGGATGCTTGTCAGCCAGCAGTCGGCACGATTCTATCAGGTAGTCGATGCCTTTCCGTTTGTCCGTAATCTTCACCGAGCCGAACAACATGAGCTTTTTGTCTTGCGGCAGTAGGCAACGGCTGCGGGCTTCCTGTCGGTTGCGGGGCTTGAAGAGGTTGGTGTTGATGGGGTTGGGGATGCACGTCACGGCATGTCCGCAGAAGAGGGCGCTTGTCCGGGCACGTTCTTCCAGCCAGCGGCTGCAGGTGACGAAGTTGATGTGACGGTTGCGATATAGATTCTGCTTTTTCCGGAAGATGCGGTAGGAAAGGTCACGCTTGCCTCCGCCTCCGTGGATGAAGGGGCAGTTGTGGCATTCCTGCCGGTAACGGGTGCACTCGCGGGCATGGTGACAGATGCCGGTGCAGGGCCACATGTCGTGCATGGTCCAGACGACGGGCTTGCCCGAGGCGAGAATCTTCTCGATATTCCTCAGCGAGAGCATCCCTTGGTTTATCCAGTGCAGATGGATGACGTCTGCCTGCTGGAATTCGGGCAGTGAGGTGATGTCTGTCCCCGTGTTGGCTATGTCCACGGCAAAGATGTTCTTTTTGTTGAAGCGGTTGGCGCTCCAGATGACGATGCGCTCCCAGACGAACTTCCACACCATGCGCCAGTTATGGTCCAGTGACACAACGGAGATTTGGTCGGTCTGCTTGTCGCGTACCAGCAGCTTGGCTTTGATGCCGTGGTTCTTGAGTGATTCCATCAGACGGCTGGCGGCGATGGCTGCGCCGCCGATGCGTTCGGAGGTATTGATAAGTAGTACTCTCATGACTGTTGTTCGTTTCTTCTTTTTTGAATGTTTTTTCTTGTTACAGATGCCGGTCTTGTTTCGTCCATTTCCGGATACGCTTTTGCAGCGTTTGCCATATGATGGTGAAGTTGCCGTACCGTAGGTTCAACGCCAGTTCCTCGAACGACCGTGCAATCTTTATCCAGGGATGCCGCCATGCCATGATGCGGTAAACGCTATCCTTGTAGGCTGTGTTCTCGATGACGTGGCGAGGGTGCTTCAGTGGAAACTCCACTTCGTGGCGTTTCATGGTGAAGATGCGGCGGTAACCGCGCGGCATGGTGTGCACGGAGCCGGCAAAGTGGGTGGAGTCGGCAGTGGCTCCCAGATTGTTTATCATGTTGCGGGTGGGCACGATGCTCAGACCCGAATTGAACAACATGGAAGCGTGGAAGATGGTTTCGTAATAGGCTTTCCCGTGTTCGCGGTGGCGTTGGCACATGTAGATGAAGTCTTTGCGGTAGCGCCGTGTGTGGATGAGGTTCTTCAGTTGCCGCATGTTCTCCTTGTCGTCCAGGAAGGTGTAGAATTCATCCCATTGGTCCGTCACCCGCCGCCAGCTCGCCCATCCCCAGATGGAGAAGGTGGTGGCGAAGAAGTAGTCGGAAGTGATGTCCGGTGTAATCTCCTCGTTGTTGAATCCGGCAATCATGCTGATGCGTGTGTCGTGCTCATACTTGTCGAGCAGTTCCTTGCAGAAGCCGAAGAAAGAGACGGCAGGCACGTCGTCATCCTCAAGCACGATACATTTGTCCGACAAGGAGAATGCCCACTTCTGTGCCATGTATTCCGATGGGTCGCAGCCGTAGTTCTTCTCTTGGTAGTTGTGGTGTACTTCGCATTCCCAGTCGATGTCTGCCACTACTTTGCGACAAGCTTCTATGCCCGGCATGTCACGCTCGCCGCGCGGGCCGTCCTGATAGAGAAACAGTCGTGCGGGGCGTGCCTTCTTCACTTGTTCGAATACTTGCGCCAGCAGTTTGGGGCGGTTGAAGAAAAGAATCAGTACAGATACATCTACAAGGGCTGGTTTCATGGCAATTTTGTTGGATTAGGAGGTGGCTATATGGTCATTTGGTATGTTGAAAGAAAGAACTGCCGGATAATGATTGTTTATCTTGTCCTGCTCTTCTTCTGTATACCGGTGTAAAGTGGGATAGTTGTACCGTAGAAAGTTTTCCAATCCATCAGGTGCTTTCAGATAAAGTGGACCGAATTTGATTGGTTGTAAATGGTTGAGACTCGTCTCCAAAACATGGTCGGTAGTGGTAATCACATTGTTGTAATACAAAGTTTTCCATGAGTTGAAACAACTTTGCATTATCACCATCAAACGGTAGATTGTCTTTTTAGAGAGTGTCATATCAACTATCCGGTTCAGAAGGCAGGCAACAGCTCCACGATTGGTAGGGTTGGATATTTGACATTTTCCGAAGTGTTTCCATAGCCATACCTCTTTTCCCATCAGGCAGCATTTCAGAAAGTTGACAGCTTCATATTGTATCTTCCTTAATAGCTTATTGTTTGGAATACGGTCAAAAGGGAATATATCGACAAAGATTCCTTGATGCATAGGTACATCTTTAAACATCTCTTCGACAAATAAGGTGTTGTTTTTCTTGACTTTGGCAAAGTAATAAGGACTATGAGGGTCGGTATGTATCCATGAAAGAAAGTATGGCTCTCTCAGTTCTTGGGAAGCTATCTGGAGAAACTTATTGTAGTCTTCCCGTTTCATACCTATATCTATGTCGTCATCCCAAGGAAGAATCGCTTTGTCATAGAGTGCCCCTATTGCTGTTCCGCCGATTACAAAATAGGGAATATTGTGTTTGTCGCAGATGCGCACAATCTCTTCCAGTATTTCGTATAGCACCTGATGTAGTTGGGTCAGTTCTTCTGGGGTATATTGCTTCACCATGGATACCATTTTTGATTGATGTCTGCAAAAATAATGATAATAGTTGAAAGGAGCACTTTCCATTTCAATCTTCTTTTGCGAAATCGGACTTGAGTTTTTCTATCAGTGTGTCGGACTCCCCGCTTACTACTTTCCGGCAGAACATCTTTCCAGACTGCCGCAATACCGGCAGGTCCTCGAGTGTCATCACGCGGATGGATGCGCCGTAGTCTATGTAGTGCAAGGGGGTGAGACGGGTAAGTCCGGGGTATTCCCCCTCTAAAAGAAGCCCTTTTGAGGCAAAAGGGGAGTTGAATACGATGGTCTGTATGCACAGTTCGCTGGGTACAAAGCTGGTTCTGAAATACTTCACCAGTTTCTCCTCCGTGCACAACTTTTCATATACATATCGTGCGCAGGGCAGCGTGATGGCCCAATAGTCAGAACCGAAATAGACATCTGCCTGCTTGCCTTCCAAGGGTGCGAAAGGGGCTTTCCGGATGGGGAGTATCTGTGCCAGCTTGCGCGATGCTACGATGAGTTTGTTCTTCCACCATATACTCTTCCAAGGCAGGTCACGGAAAGGGTGGTAATGGGTTATCTTGTGCAACTGCTGTTTCACGGTGCAGTGTGTCAGGTTGAAACCGCCGATGAATTCAGTGTCTTGATGCTCCTCGAAATAGCGGTGGATGGCGTTGTTGCTCCATAATGGGTAGTCCTGCCCGCTCAGGCATACTACGCGGGTATAGGGGATACCGCTGTGCAATACGGCGGTAAGCAATTCTTTCTGGTATTCCACTTGTTCCCATCCTCCCCAGCTTATCCGGTGGCGGGGCACGAAAGTGACCTTGTCTCCCAAGGCTTCTTCAAAAGGGTGTATATCGGCATTGAGGTCGATGTGCACGTAGAAGTCTGCCCGGTCATCCAGTGCGGCAACCAGGCGTGCCAAGTGTGGGGCATCCTTGTAGGCGGATATGATGTAGGCTATGCGGCTCATGCTCTTTTTTTCTTTAAGAGGAATTCAATGCTTTCCCGGAAGATGGTAGATTGTAGTTTCCACAAAACCAGTGCATAAAGCCCAGCTACCATAATGATTTTGGCTGCCATATTTAAGTATAGGTTTTCTATGGGCTGAGTGGCATAGTGAGTTGACACTACGAGTACAATGGATAGGGAGAGATAAGGAGAGATGTCTTTCAGCATATCGCGCAGTCTTAATCCTATCTCCCTCTTGACAAAACGGAACCATACAAACAGCCAGCCGATATTGATAATGACGAAAATACGCAGCATCCATTCCAACCCGTATGGGTATATGGCACATACAGCTACTATTTGCAGCAGGCTCAAGCTGATGGTGCTCCACATATAGATAGAAGAATGCCCCCGGCTGATGAGCAGGTTGGAGAACAGATTGATGACGGGAATAAATGCTCCCCAAATACATAACAGTTGCAAGATATCGGCACTGGGCAGCCACTTCTCCGTGATAGTGATTATAATCAGTTCTTTCGATACCAAGCTCAATCCCAGCATGGCGGGGAAAGAGATAAAGGCGGTGAAGCGTAGCAGCTTTCTGAATACGGCAAGTTGCCGTGCCTTGTCGTCGGCAACCCGGGTAAAGACGGGTTGTGCAATGCCGTTTATCATGCCCGTAATCGTGGTATGTCCCATGCCGTTCCACTTGTTTGCCTGCGTAAAGTTACCCACTTCCCGTTCCGAATAGAACTTACCCAACAAGACGGAAAACAAATTGTTATTGATTATGGTGAAGATATTCGTAATGATTATCTTACTGCTGAACCCTATCATCTCCTTAATGGGTGTAAAGTCGAACCGGAAGCGGGGTCTCCAATGCGAGAAGTAGAAGTTAAGAATCGTCATTACGGTAATGAAAGAGATGCTTTGCAATGCAATCCCCCAATAGGCGAATCCGTTTGCCGCCAATGTGATGCCCACAATGCCGGAGACTATCAGACTTGAAATAGAAATGACGGTAGTGTCCTTGATTCTGAGGTTCTTGAATAGATATGCCCTCGGTGCAATGCTCATGCTGGAAATGACGAATCCCAAGAAGGAGAGACGGGACAGCGGTATCAGCTCGGGCGTATCGTAGAAGTCGGCAATCAGCGGTGCGGCAAAGAAGAGTAATATATATATAGTAGTGCTGCACATCAGGCTGAACCAGAACACGGCGTTGTAATCCTTGTGCAAAGTCTCCTTCCGGTTGGTCAGTGCCGAAATGAACCCACCCTCCTGCAAGGCGGCGGCAATGGCGGAGAAGATGGTAAGCATCCCTACCATACCATAATCCGAAGCATCCAGCAGACGGGCAAGGACTATTCCGAATCCCAGATTTAACAACTGCTGTATGCCGTTGCTGAATCCTCCCCAGAAGAGGCCTTTGGCTGTTTTTTCTTTGAGTGATGTATCGGACATAGTTTATTGGTTGATAAGGCAACGAGTTAACAAGGCCACGAGGCTTTTCCTTCCTCCTTGTAGCCTTGTTAACTCGTTACCTTGTTACTGTTTTATTTCACCTCGCTGCCCGGCTTCACCTCTTTCAGCAGTGAAGTCACCGCCAGCGAGCCGTCATAATTCTCGGCAGAGAGAATCATTCCCTCACTTACCAGCCCGTTCTTGAATTGGCGTGGAGCGAGGTTGGCGATGAACAGCACTTGCTTGCCTACCAGTTCTTCCGGTTTGTAGTGCTGGGCAATGCCGCTGACGATGGTGCGGTTTTCCAGCCCGTCGGCAATCTTGAACTTCAGCAGCTTCTTCATCTTGGGCACTGCCTCGCATTCAAGCACTGTACCTACGCGGATATCCAGCTTTTCAAAGTCTTCGAAGGCGATGGTCGGCTTGATGGGGTTTGCCTTGTAGGTGGCGGCTTCGTTTGCCTTCTTGGTGGCAAGCAGCTTGTCTACTTGTGCCTGGATGACGTCGTCTTCTATCTTTTCGAACAGCAGTTCGGGGGTGCCCAGCTGATGTCCGGCAGGCAACAGGTCGGTGTGTCCCAGCTCTGCCCAGTCAAAGCTGTCCATGTTCAGCATCTTGCGAAGCTTCTCGCTGCTGAAGGGCAGGAACGGTTCGAAAGCAATGGCAAGGTTGGCGACCAACTGCAACGAGATGTGGAGAATGGTGGCTACGCGCTCCATGTCTGTCTTGGCAAGCTTCCACGGCTCGGTGTCTGCCAGGTATTTGTTTCCGATGCGGGCAAGGTTCATCGCTTCCTTCTGTGCGTCGCGGAATTTGAATACGTCCAGCAACTTCTCCACTTCTGCCTTGACGTCGGCAAATTCTTTCAGCGTCTCGCGGTCGTAGTCGTTCAGTTCGCCTGCGGCGGGCACTACGCTGTCGAAGTACTTCTTGGTGAGTTGCAGGGCGCGGTTCACGAAGTTGCCATAAACGGCAACCAGCTCGTTGTTATTACGTGCCTGGAAGTCCTTCCAGGTGAAGTCGTTGTCTTTTGTCTCCGGTGCGTTGGCGGTCAGCACGTAGCGCAGCACATCCTGCTTGCCGGGGAAGTCAACGAGATACTCGTGCAGCCATACCGCCCAGTTGCGTGAAGTGGAAATCTTGTCGCCCTCCAGGTTCAGGAACTCGTTGCTCGGCACGTTGTCCGGCAGGATGTAGCTACCCTCTGCCTTCAGCATGGCGGGGAACACGATGCAGTGGAACACGATATTGTCTTTTCCGATGAAGTGTACCAGACGCGTTTCGGGGTCTTTCCACCATTTCTCCCATGTGTCGGGCAGCAACTCTTTGGTGTTGCTGATGTAGCCGATAGGGGCGTCGAACCATACATAGAGCACTTTGCCCTCGGCGCCCTCTACGGGAACGGGAATACCCCAATCCAGGTCGCGGCTCACGGCACGCGGCTGCAAGCCCATGTCGAGCCAGCTCTTGCATTGGCCATAAACATTGGGACGCCACTCCTTATGGTCTTCCAGAATCCATTGGCGAAGCCATTCCTCGTGTTTGTCCAGCGGCAGATACCAGTGCTTCGTCTCACGCATCACGGGCTGGCTGCCGCTGATGGCACTCTTCGGATTAATCAGGTCCGTGGGGCTGAGGCTGGTGCCGCACTTCTCGCATTGGTCGCCGTAAGCGCCTTCGGCATGGCAGTGGGGGCATTCGCCGGTGATGTAGCGGTCGGCAAGGAAGGTCTTGGCTTCTTCGTCGTAATACTGCATGCTGGTCTTTTCGATGAATTCTCCCTTATCGTACAGCTTGCGGAAGAAGTCGGAAGCCGTGTCGTGATGCGTCTTTGAAGTAGTACGGCTGTACACGTCGAAGGAAACACCGAACTCTTCGAAAGACTTCTTTATAAGCGTATGATAGCGGTCTACCACGTCTTGCGGGGTGATGCCTTCCTTCTTGGCGCGGATGGTGATGGGCACTCCGTGTTCGTCGGAACCGCCGATGAAGATTACATCTTCCTTTTTCAGTCGCAGGTAGCGGACGTAGATGTCGGCAGGAACATAAACGCCTGCCAGGTGTCCGATATGAACCGGGCCGTTGGCATACGGCAATGCCGATGTCACGGTGGTACGTTTGAATTTCTTTTCCATTGTGTTATTATGTATCTCTTTTGTTATGAACGCTTTTAGTGGCACAAAGATAGCTGTTTTCTGCAAAATATGAGTATTCTTCCAGATTCTTTCCAGATTTAGGCTTCATCTTTGCCATACAAAATGAACAAACTTGGTATTGATAATGTAAAAAAACGAAATGACTATGAAACTGGAAAAGTACTTCTTATTATTGGCGTTAGGCGTGTTTGCCTTTGCCTTGCAAAGCTGTGATGATGACGACAACGACGGAATCTCCGTGCCCGCGGAACTGAGTAATGCGTTGGCCAAGGAGCATCCCAATGCCCAGCGTATAGAATGGGAAACAAAAGGTGCATATTATGTGGCTGATTTCCATGAGGACAATTTCGAAAAGGAGGCCTGGTTCACCAAAGACGGTGTATGGCAGATGACCGAAACCGACCTCCGTTATGCAGACCTTCCCGCTCCGGTGAGAAGCTCTTACGAGAGTAGTACCTATTATAATGTATGGAAGGTGGAAGATGTAGACAAGCTGGAACGTAAGGAAATGGCTGTTGTCTACATCATCGAAGTGGAGAAAGGTAATCAGGAAATGGACCTCTATTATTCGGAGGACGGCATTCTGGTGAAGGAAGTGGCCGATGCGCACAACGGCGGTTCTCCCGAAGATTATCTCCCTTCTGATATTTCCGCTGCCATCAAAGATTTTATAGCAGAGAAATATCCCAATGCCCGCATTGTGGATATTGAAAAAGAAAAGAACGGTATGACGGAAGTCGAAATCGTGCACGGAAGTATCAGCAAGGATGTGATGTTCACCGCTGAGGGTGCATGGGCCTATACTACCTGGGACATCAGCAAGAGACATCTGGAGGATGTAGTGAAGAACGCCGTTACGGCTGCCCATCCCGGTTATGTCATTGATGATGCCGACTTTATTGAGACTCCCGATGGCAGTTACTTTTTGGTAGAGATGGAGCAAGGGGAAAGGGAAATCTACGTAAAGGTGACAGCGGAAGGTGAAATACTGCCATAATCTTATACTGAATACTTCCCTTTAAATCAGCGTATTGTATTTACCGCTTGTTTACCTTCTAATGTAAAGCCGTTTACCATAGGGTGTAACGGCCGTTACTCCATATTGTAACGGTCGTTACACCATAGTGTAAAGCCTTTTACCTCGTAGTGTAAATGAAGTTACCGTTTGGGGTAACCGGAGTTATCATGTGAGGTGACCGGAGCTGTCATGTGAAGTCGTACTCTTCTACATAAGCGTCGAAGTACTCCGTCCGTTGGAGTCCTAAGTTACGGGCAATTGCAATGACTTGTTGCTGCTCGGTTGGTGAGAGCAAAGTTTCCCCTTTCCGCTTCTGATAATATCTTCGGATACCCCATAAGCCGATGAGCCGGTAGCGGAACGTGCCGGACTGGCCGACAGAGATGGCTTCTGCCGTATGGATAAAGCCTTTGGCATAGCGCACTTTCTTATTCGAGCAATAATATTTGCATTTTCCCGCTGTGGACTCTATTGCTTTCGGATTCAGTACATATAGGAAGATGTTGTTTGAGGGTGCATACGTATATGCAATCCGGCGCAGGCAGGTGTCAGTATAAGGGCATGTGTCAGTAGCGCATAAGCCGAAGTTATGGGGAACTTTGGAATAATCGAAAGTTTCTTCTTTCATCATTTTTTTGTTTAAAGTTCCGCAAAGGTACAATTAGTTTGGAGATTGATGGGTGCTTCACCTGATATTTGTTTTATCCCGAAAATATTATGTATTTTACGTAACGTGAAATGCGTAACGTAAAACATGGAATCATTCCGCCTTCCGGTTTCCGCATTTCGTCCTCCCCATTCCGCATCCCGTCCGTAAATGCTTCCCGCTTACTTGCCGCAGGCCTATATTTGCAGAAAACATTTGCATATTCCCATGAAGACAAACTCTGTGATTCTATTGGTGTTGTGGCTTGCGGCGTGGCCGTTCTGCTGCCGGGGGCAAGGCTATATCAGTTACGACTATCTGCCCGAAAGTTCGTTGAAGGATGACCTCGGCAACGAGTATGGTTCGGGCAGCTTGATGATGGTATCGGGAAGGTATAACCTGCCGCTTTCCGTCAGGCATGACGACAAGGGCAGGCTGGTGGCGTGGTCGGCAACCGTCAATGCTGCCTATGGCGTATTCCATAATAAGGGGCAGGCGCGGGAGTTGAATCCGGACAATCTGCTGAATGCCAGTCTGAATATCTCCCACATCCGTCCCCTGTCCGACAAGTGGAGTATCATAGCCTCTGTGGGCGGCGGTGTCTATGCCCCGTTGGACGGGGTTTCCATGAAGACCCTACTGGCTAATGGAGCAATCATCTTTGTCTATAAACTGCGGAAGAACCTCGACTTGGGCATCGGTGCGGGGTTGACGAACTCTTACGGTATCCCGATGATACTGCCCATGATGTACTTCAGTTGGAGGAATGCCGGCAGGTATGAGCTGAAAGTGGATATGTCCAGCGGCATGAAAGTGTCCGTCGCCACCTGGCTGAACAAGAAGCTGAAGCTGGAACTGACCGCCCTCGATATGGACGGCATGTCTGCCGTGATGGAAGTCGACGGGAAATCGAAAATCTATTCTACCGTCATGCTGAGGTCATACATCAGTCCTTCGTACCAGTTGAGTAGGAAGACGGCTGTTTATCTGGGAGTGGGCGGTAACTGGATACGCGGAATAAGTATGTCGGACCGTAGTTTGAAAGGTTTTCTCAATAACTTCAAGAACGATGAGGACGAGCCTTGCTTCAGACCGACTCTGCGCCTGACGGTGGGATTCAGGTATACGCTGAAATGACAAATGCCATTTTAGTAAAGACAAGAGGTAAAATAGTATCTTTGTCGCAATAACAGACACGTTTTATGGTAAAGTATTTATTAGTAGAAGATGAGCGCTTCGCCTACGAAGAGCTGAAGCGTATGATGCAACGGCTGCGCCCTTCCTGGCAGTTGGCGGGCTGGGCAGAGAGCGTGGAGCAGGCTGTACTGCTCTTGCGTCAGGGCAGCCTGGACTTGATGATTGTAGATATCCGCTTGTCCGACGGGTTGAGCTTTGAGATATTCGAGCAGTGTCCCGTCGATTTGCCCGTTATCTTCACCACCGCCTACGACGAATATGCCATCAAAGCTTTCAAGGTAAACAGCATCGACTATCTGCTGAAACCCATTGAAGAAAGCGACCTAGAAGCAGCCTTGTGCAAGTTCGAGCACAACAGTGCCCTCCGTTCTGCGGCTCCCGAATATCGGCAACTGGAACTCGGCTACTTGGCAGCCAACAAGAAGAACCGTTTTCTGGTGCAGGTGGGCGATACCTTCCGCTACGTAGAAACTCCGGATGTCGCTTTCTTTTATAGTGAGGACAAGCTGACTTATCTGCACCTCTTCTCCGGGAAACGGTATATCATCAGCTACTCGCTGGACCAGTTGGAGGGAATGCTGGATAGGGATGTTTTCTTTAGGGTTTCAAGGAGCTGCATATCCAACATTAGGTCCATCCGGAAGAGTTCCAGGTACTTCGGCAGTCGCTTGAAGCTTTACTTCGAGCCGGAGTGCCCGCACGAGGTATTGGTGAGCCGCAGTCGCGTGGCCGATTTCTTGAAATGGGTGGACGGAGTGGTATGAGTTATAAGTTATGAGGCATAAGAGATACATATTCCTTTTTATACTGACGGTTTCCGTCTCGTTGCTTGTCATAGGGTGCGTTTATAACGTCATCAGCGGTAAGCCGTGGTATGCGAATATCATGGTGCAGTTCTTTCTGAATCTTCCTTTGTGCATAGGGCTGGGGTTCATCGACTTTGGGGTTATCAACTTGATATATAAAAGACTGAAACAGCGCAACAATGCGGTGAGGATTCTGGTGGATATCGTGTTGACCACTGCACTGGCTGTTCTGTTGACGTACATCTTGAACTTCCTGCTGATGGGCGGGCATGGAAATTTCTGGCATATCTTGAGAAGCTCCCTGCCGGTAGTGCCGTGGAACTGGATTATCGTTCTGCAGATAGAGATATTCTTCTATAGCCTGCAACGTTCGGAGATGGAGAAGCAGATGGCTGTCATCGAGAAGGAGAAGGCGCTGTATCAGTTCGAGGTGCTGAAAAACCAGATTAATCCCCATTTCTTATTCAATAGTCTGAATGTCCTTGCCTCCCTTGCTTATCAGGATACCGAAAAGACGAACCGGTTTGCCAAGAAGCTGTCTACGGTGTACCGTTATCTGCTCACTACGCATGGCAGAGCTACGGTGACCGTGCAGGAAGAACTGTCGTTCGTAGAGTCGTATTTATACCTGGAGCATATCCGCTTTGGCGATGCGCTGCATGTGGAGATAGAAGATGATTTGCGGAATCATCATTGTCTCGTCATTCCTGCCAGCATACAGATGCTTGTGGAGAATGCCTTGAAGCATAATATCAGTACAAAGAAGTCGCCGCTGATAGTCCATATATCCATAGGAAACGAAAGGATTACGGTACGCAACAATCTTCAGTTGCGCAACTATGTGGCCAGTAATGGAGCGGGATTGAAGAACCTGCAGCGGCAGTATGCCCTATACGGCACGCTGGTGGAGATTCTTAAGGACGAAAAGGAGTTTGTGGTGAAACTTCCCTTTGTGGGCGAAGACGTGAACCGTCTCAGCACAATATAGTCCTCTTCCCGAAGAAGAATCTGGAAACGTGCATCTTGTCCATAGCCCACGCCATACCCATGCAGCCGCTAAGAGTGAAGGCGGTGGCAGTGACAAGGAACAGCATCCCCGTAGGGTCGAAGGCGAACACGGGCAGAAACGCCTTGGACAGAATGGTGAAAATGGGTGAGAAAAGGAGTATGACCAGCGTATTGCGCCCTATAAAGAAGGAAAGCCGTTTGGCTTGTACCGGCAGATAGCCGTAGGCTGCCAACAGCAGGCTGATGGAAAGCCAGGTGATGGCGACTCCTGCCAGAGTACCCCTATCCAGATTGGCGGGAAAACAGCATAGTATTACGAATGGAACAATGGCGAAGGTTGTGGCACGAAAGACTTGTGTAAAACGAAGCCCGCTTTGGCTCACTGTCATGCCGATAAGGAAATAGAGGGCATTGGAGAAGTTCATCAATCCTCCCCAATGGGAAAGGGCAAACAGGCAGACACCGGTCACAACCAGCCGGGAGACAACCGACAGCCTTACATAGCGGAATGTGATATAATAGATGAGGCTGCACAGAATCAGTGTATGCAGATACCAGTAAGGCCCCATCGGATGGAGGAATATCTTGTCGAGCAATACGGTAGGAGTAATGGCATCTACACTTTCGCGTACGGGCAGGAAATGCGACATCACCGTATAGGCCGCCTCCATGCAGGCATACGGAATGAAAATCCATAGAAACTTGCGGAGAAAGCTTCGGGCATCCTTCCGGTTATTGGCCAGATAGCCCGAAATAATCAGGAAAGCGGACATGTGGAACGTATAGACGATTTGTTTCGCATACGGATACTTGTCGCCTATATATACAAGGTGGAAGATAATCATCAGGGTGATGAAGATGCATTTCAGATAATCTATCTCTTTGACACGGCTTTCCATATAGGGTAGTTTTCTGCGTATTGTTATTGATGGCACAAATATATATACTTCCGTAAACTTATTTATATTTTGCAAAGGGATTAAGCTTATTTTCTCTTTTACCGATTGCTTTTATGTATGGAAAATGTATATTTGTGCATGAATCATTAACTTAATGTAAAACAGACTATGATAACAAGCCAATTACTTCACCCGGCCAGTATTGTGGTAGTGGGGGCATCCAACAATGTACACAAACCCGGAGGGGCTATCCTGAAAAATCTGCTTAGCGGCGGATATACCGGTGAGCTTCGTGCCGTGAATCCGAAAGAGACTGAAGTGCAGGGTGTTGCTGCCTTTGCGGATGTGAAGGACATTCCCGATACGGACCTTGCCATCCTTGCCATACCTGCCGCGCTTTGTCCCGATGCGGTGGAGATGCTTGCTGCGGAGAAGCAGGTGAAGGCGTTCATTATCCTTTCTGCCGGTTTTG
Source organism: Bacteroides sp. AR29 (assembly GCF_900217715.1). Classification (NCBI taxonomy): domain Bacteria; kingdom Pseudomonadati; phylum Bacteroidota; class Bacteroidia; order Bacteroidales; family Bacteroidaceae; genus Bacteroides; species Bacteroides sp. AR29. The sequence continues at coordinate 106,062 of NZ_OBMS01000005.1, read as the reverse complement.
GTGAGGAGACCCATGAGGGTGCTGTGCTGGAAGATCGCATACTGGAAACGGTGAACCGGTATGGAGCCTCTCTGATAGGCCCCAACTGTATCGGTTTTATGAACTCGTGGCATCACAGTGTATTCAGCCAGCCCATCCCGCAACTGCATCCGCAAGGGGTGGACCTGATTTCCAGCTCCGGTGCCACAGCGGTGTTCATATTGGAGAGCGCCGTGACCAAGGGATTGCAGTTCAACTCTGTATGGTCTGTGGGCAATGCCAAGCAAATCGGCGTGGAGGATGTGTTGCAATACATGGACGAACACTTCAATCCGGAAGCGGATTCCAGAATAAAACTTCTTTATATAGAGAGTATCGGTGACCCCGACCGTCTGCTGTTTCATGCATCCTCGCTCATCAAGAAGGGCTGCAAGATTGCGGCCATCAAGGCGGGCAGTAGCGAAAGCGGCAGCCGGGCGGCGAGTTCGCATACGGGGGCCATTGCCAGTAGCGATTCGGCGGTAGAGGCCTTGTTCCGTAAGGCGGGTATTGTGCGTTGCTATTCGCGCGAGGAGTTGACGACCGTAGGTTGTATCTTCACACTGCCGGAACTGAAAGGGAAAAACTTCGCCATCATTACCCATGCCGGCGGTCCGGGAGTGATGCTGACCGATGCATTGAGTAAGGGTGGACTGAATGTTCCGAAACTGGAAGGACCGGTGGCGGAGGAACTTAAGGGTAAGCTTTTCCCCGGTGCGGCTGTGGGGAATCCCATTGATATTCTGGCTACGGGTACGCCGGAACATCTGCGCCTCTGTCTGGAGTATTGTGAGGAGAAGTTTGACAATATTGATGCTGTAATGGCTATTTTCGGCACTCCGGGGCTGGTGACCATGTTTGAAATGTATGATGTGCTGCACGAGAAGATGCTGCATTGCAAGAAGCCGATTTTTCCGATTCTTCCTTCCATCAATACGGCGGGAGCCGAGGTTGCCGCTTTCCTGGCAAAGGGCCATGTGAACTTTGCCGATGAGGTGACTCTCGGCACGGCACTTTCGCGGATAATGAATGCCCCGCGGCCTGCCAATAATGAAATCGAGCTCTTTGGAGTGGATGTTCCCCGTATCCGCCGGATTATAGATTCCATTCCTGCGGACGGTTATATCGCCCCGCACTATGTGCAGGCATTGCTCCGCTCTGCAGGTATTCCTATTGTGGAGGAGTTTGTTTCGGACAACAAGGAAGAAGTGCTTGCCTTTGCGCGTCGCACGGGGTTCCCGGTGGTGGCAAAGGTGGTGGGGCCGGTGCATAAGTCGGATGTGGGCGGTGTTGTGCTCAATATCAAGAGTGAACAGCATTTGGCATTGGAATTCGACCGTATGATGCAGATTCCCGAAGCTAGTGCTATCATGGTGCAGCCGATGTTGAAAGGGACGGAATTGTTTATCGGTGCCAAATATGAAGAGAAGTTCGGACATGTGGTACTCTGCGGCCTGGGCGGTATTTTTGTGGAGGTGCTGAAGGATATATCTTCCGGTCTTGCACCGTTGTCCTACGAGGAGGCTTACTCCATGATTCACTCGTTGCGTGCCTATAAGATTATCAAAGGTACGCGTGGGCAGAAGGGAGTGAATGAAGATAAATTTGCCGAAATTATTGTACGGCTTTCCACCTTGCTGCGCTTTGCAACGGAAATCAAGGAGATGGATATCAATCCATTGTTGGCGACTGAAAAGCAGGTGATAGCGGTGGATGCGCGCATTCGGATAGAAAAATAAGGGTTAGAGATTAGGGATTAGGGATTAAAGGGGCTGACTGTTAATCGCTCACCGCTAATCCCTTTTTCATCCTGCCCAGCCCTCCCTATCCAGATTTCTATATCCGATAGCTTCCGCCAAGTGTGCCGGCTGTATCAATTCGCAGCCTTCCAGGTCGGCGATGGTGCGTGATACTTTCAATATACGGTCGTAGGCGCGGGCCGAAAGGTTCAGTCGGTTCATGGCAGTTTTGAGCATGGCAAGTCCTTTGTCATCCGGACGGGCGTGGCGAGCAAGCAGTTTACTGTTCATCTGGGCATTACAATATATGCCGGGAATGTCTGCATACCTTGCTTCTTGAATTTGTCGGGCACGTATCACACGCTCGCGTATGGTGGCGCTCGATTCGCCGGGGCGGGAATCTGCCATCTCTTCAAAGGGGAGTGGGGTGACTTCAATTTGCAGGTCGATACGGTCGAGCAAAGGTCCGGATATGCGGTTCAGGTACTTTTGTACTTGTCCAGGACTGCATACACAAGCCTTGGTGGGATGCGTGTAATACCCGCATGGACACGGATTCATAGAGGCTACCAGCATAAAACTTGCCGGGTACTCTACATTGCATCGGATGCGTGACACGGTAATCTTCCTATCTTCCAGCGGTTGGCGAAGAACCTCCAATACGTTGCGGCTGTATTCTGGCAGTTCATCAAGATATAAAATGCCGTTATGTGCCAGACTGATTTCACCGGGTTGGGGGAAACTTCCTCCACCGGTCATCGCTACCGTAGAAATGGTGTGGTGAGGGTCGCGGAACGGGCGTTTCGAGATGAGCCCACCGTCTTTGCCCAACTTTCCGGCAACAGAATGAATCTTGGTCGTTTCCAGACTCTCTCCCAAAGAGAGGGGAGGAAGTATAGACGGCAGACGTTTGGCAAGCATGGACTTACCGCTGCCCGGCGAACCGATGAGAAGTATATTGTGGCTGCCCGAAGCAGCTACCTCTAAGGCTCGTTTCACATTTTCCTGCCCTTTTACTTCTGCAAAGTCGAAATCAAAGTTGCTCTGCTGGGAATAGAATTCCTCGCGGGTGTTGACTAACGTAGGGGTTAATTCCTGCGTGCCATTAAAGAATTCTATAACTTCCTTGATGTTTCCCGCTCCGTACACTTTCAGATTGTTTACTACTGCCGCTTCGTGGGCATTCTGTTGCGGTACAATCATACCCTCAAACCCCAGTTCTCTGGCCTTGATGGCAATGGGGAGTGCTCCTTTGATAGGTTGCAGGCTGCCGTCAAGGCTTAGTTCACCCATCAGCAGATAGCGTTCCAGCTTATCGGACTGGATAACTTCGCTGGCGGCAAGTATGCCGATGGCTAAAGGTAAATCGTAAGCTGCACCTTCCTTGCGGATGTCAGCTGGAGCCATGTTGATGACAATATTGCTGGTCGGCATCCGGTAGCCGTTGACCTGCAAAGCAGATATGATACGTTGATGGCTTTCTTTGACCGCAGAGTCCGGCAAACCGACTAAATAGAACATACAGCCTCTGGAACTGTTGACTTCAATGGTGATGAGGGTTGCGTCAATACCTTGAACAGCCGCTCCAAAAACTTTTATGAGCACGTTTTTAGTGATTAGGGGTTAGTGATGGCAGGATAGGCTACCGTCGGTTTTGTTTTTTGAGTTTCTTTTCACTCTCTTTCTTCTCTTTTTCCTTTTGCTCTATCTCCTCCAGTTTCTTTTTGATGTCTTCCTCACTCATATTCTTCCCTTCAATTTTTCCGGAAGGGCTAAGGAACAGATTGGCAGGCAATGCTTGTATGGCGAGCTGTTTGATGGGCGCTGTGTTCCATCCGGAGAAATCACAACTCTGTTCCCACTTCAGGGTATCTCTTTTGATTGCTTCTTCCCATTCCTTTCTGTCGATATCCAAGGAAATGCCCCAGAGTGCGAATAGCTTGTTCTTTTCTTCTTTCTTGTAAATCCGGCGCAGGGCAGCGTTGGCTTCCATGCTTTGCGGGTCCCAAGATGCCCAAAAATGTATCAACAGATATTTGTCCTTAAAGCTAGTACGGCTGATTTGTGTGCCTTTGGCATTGGGCAGGTTGACGTAAGGGATGGTTTTCCCGACGGATACCTTCTCTTCTTCTTGGATAAGGTCAAGCAGTTCGTCCACATATGGGCGGTCTTTCAGGCCTCCGGTCATGTGTTCTGTCATTTCTTTGATTAAGGAGAAGTCCGGTTGCGGTTTTTGCACGAAATATTTCTCCAGCAGATAGATACTTACCAGTGAAGAAGGATGGCTGTTGATGAAGGCTTCTGCTTTTTCTTCCAATGCTTTCTCCGAGGGAGTACTCAAACCTTTCAACTCTTTCTGAAAGGCGGTCAGTTCTTCATTGGGAACATTCCCCATGATTTCCAGTGAAGTAAGTTCGGCGGCAGAACCTTTTATCTTTATGTTGTCTCCTTTGTCCAGGTAAAGCGGATATTCTGTACCGTCACTGAATTGCAACCATGTAGAGGCAAGTGTGTCGGTGGTGAGGGTTGCAGAGAACTTGTCATCCTTGACAAGCAGAGTGTCCATACGGTTATAGAACTTGTCCGTACCATATATATAAAGGGTATCATTCCCCAGCCCTTTGATTTCACCATTTAGGTAGACTGAATTTGTATTTTTGCTGCCGCAGGCAGACAATATAATAAGCAGAAGGTATGCAAGATAGATTTTCTTCATTCCGGTTCTTTTTCTGATACTTCGTCGCGAAAATACTTCTTTTTGGTGTGAATAAAAAGAAATGCCCGACATATTTCTATGCCGGGCACGTTCTTTTCAATCTAACCTTTATTATTTGATGATATTCATAAAGTCAGTGTTAGTGAAGTATTTGGCGAATTCCAGGTCAGAAGCAGCCTTCTTTGCCAAAGCCGGTTCTTTTGCAATGGCATTCTTCAGACTGCTGGTTACCATAGATGTATTGTTGGTTCTTGCGCCAAGTACAGCCATCAGGTAGTCAGTATAAGCGTCTGGTCTTTCGATAGCAGCCAGTGTGTTCTTAGCCTTGTTGTAGTCCTTAGCCAGGATTTGTGCCAAAGCAGCGCTGTTAGTCTTAGTGTCGCCAAATGAGCTGACAGCCTTGTCGTACTGTCCTTGAGCAACATACAGATTACCCAATGCCTCGTTCAGTTCCTTAGAACCGGAAGCCTTGCTCAGATAGCTTTCTGCTGCTGTTCTGTCGCCCTTGGTCAAGGCAATCAGACCGAGATTCATGTTTGCTTCAGGAGCATCCTTGATGGAGAGAGCTTTCTTGAAGTAGCTTTCAGCCTTGTCAAGATCACCAGCCTGATAAGCCAGTTTACCTAAGTTGTTGTAAGCACGGAAATCGTTCGGGTAGATTTGAGTAGCTTTTGTGAAGATGGCTTCTTGCTTGGCAGCATCTTTAGTCAAGGTGGTGGCATACAGTAATTCTTCGATGTTCAGCTGCTTGGCATCGCTGTCGGCGAGGTTTGCGATTTCTTCGTCAGACTTACCGATGATTTCGTAGTTCAAAGTCAGGCGTGAACGACGCAGTTGCGGCAGGATTTCGTCAGCCAAAGTTTTATAAACAGAAGAGATGTTCTTGATTTCTTGTTCTCTTTGTTCAGGATCCTGATACATGGAAAGAACGCGAAGAATCAATTCTTTATCTTGGATGTTTGATTTGGATACCAGTTCCTGGAAGCCTTCCCAGTCCTGAGCCGTATACTTGGTGTCTACTGCTGCATCGATTTTTGCTTTCTTCAAATCTCTGTTGATGATTTTAGCCGTGTTGTCCTGGCGGTTCTCAGCCAGTGTAGTATTCAAGCCTACACCACCATCGGGAGAAGCGTATGCGGAGATTTCGATGTTGCTGATTTTCTTGTTTTCAGCTTCGTCTATGTTTTTCACTTCTTTGCCGAATTCTTTGGCAGTCTTCAATTCGCTGGCGCGTACGTTGGCTTGTTGAATCAAGAACATGATGTTGGCGTCATGCTTTTCTTTGATGATACGTTGGAAAGCGTCGTCACCATTGGCGGGGTTAGCGCTGCCCAATGTTTGTTCCAGCATCTCAGAAGTGGAGATTACACCATCAGCTACTTTTACAGCAGGGATAGTGACAGTCTTTTTGCCTACTGTAGCCTTGAATTCCAGATACAGTTCGGATTTGGCCATTTCCGGTACATAGTCGAAAGATGTCTTCATAGTGTAGCTGCCGCCCATCTTGTAAGAGATAGTCTGGTCGTTACCTTCTACTTTTTCGCCCTGGAACACAGCCGACTGGCCTTTAGCTTCGCCGCCATTCCATTTCAGCACAGGGGTCACTTCTACCACAGCCTTCTTGTTGAAGTACTTTTCGGGGAATTTTCCGTTGATTGTAGCGGGAACTTTACCACCCACAGCTTCCAGAACTTGAGGAGTTACGGTGAAATAATCTGATGACAATTCACCCATCTTTTTGCTGCACGATGTCATTAATGCAACAACCATTGCCATTAAAAACGGCAGATACAATTTCTTAGTCATTTTAGGTATAAATTAATTGTTTGTAATTGAAATTTGTCTATTCCATTTTAGTGTACTGTTTGGGCATGGACACAACAACGCAAAGATATTAAATCCTATTACAGTTTGTTAACTCGCGCAGCAATTTTATCATAATTTAATGAATTTCCCGCTCTTTGCGGTACTTTATATTGCGGGGATGATGTTCTATGATTTCACTGCGCAATCTGTGCCGGTCAATATGTGTGTAAATTTCTGTTGTAGCGATAGATTCGTGACCCAGCATACTTTGTATGGCGCGCAGGTTGGCGCCTCCTTCAAGCAGGTGGGTGGCAAAGGAATGGCGGAAGGTGTGCGGACTGATGTTTTTGGTGATGCCGGCCTTCTTCGCCAGTTCCTTGATGAGATGGAATACCATGATGCGCGAGATATTTTTGCCCCAGCGTGCCAGGAATACATAGTCCTCGAAGTCCTTCTTGATTTTCCAGCCTCCATTGCGGTCCACGAACCAGTTCCTTATCTCCTTGATGGCACGGGACGATATGGGTACAAGGCGCTGTTTGCTGCCCTTACCTTCTACCTTGATGAAGCCTTCGTCGAAATACAAGTCGGAGATTTTCAGGTTGCACAGTTCCGATACCCGTAGGCCGCAACTGTATAGAGTCTCGAGGATGGCCCGGTTGCGTTGCCCCTCGTTTGTGCCTAGGTCAATGGCGGAGATGATGCGGTCTATCTCTTCCACTGTCAGTACTTCTGGAAGCTTGAATCCGATTTTGGGTCCCTCCAACAGTTCGCTGGGGTCTCCCTCCAGGTAGTCGGCCATGACGAGGAAATGGAAGAATGACTTGATGCCCGACAAGATGCGTGCCTGCGAGCGGGGATGGATGCCGATGTCGTGCAGTCCGGAGGCAAAATGCTGCAAGTCATCCAGGGTAGTGTCAAGGATAGCGATACCCTCTCCTTCCAGAAAGTGCAGCAGCTTCTGTAAGTCTGTTTGGTAAGCATCCACTGTATTGGGTGAGAGTGCTTTTTCCAGTTTCAGATACTGGTGGTACTTTCTGATTATCAGCGTTTGTTTCTCCTTATTCGTGGATTTTTCTTCTGATTTCATTTCTTTTTTCTACCTTTGCTTCGCGAAAATAGGCTGCATTTCAGCAAATTGCAAATAAATTTGCATCTGCTTTCGGTTTGCACTATCTTTGCACCGCAAAGGTATAAAAAATTGTGTTATGAGGATACAGATTATTAACGGCCCCAATATAAATCTCTTGGGCAAACGTGAACCTTCCATTTACGGTAGCGTTACTTTTGAAGACTACCTTGCCGAACTCCGTAAGAAATATGCGGATGTACAGATTGACTATTTCCAGTCCAACATTGAGGGAGAGCTGATAGACAAGATTCAGCAGGTAGGTTTTGATGTGGACGGCATCATTTTGAATGCGGGTGCTTACACCCATACGTCCATCGCTCTGCAAGATGCTATCCGTTCGGTCACTTCTCCGGTGATTGAGGTGCATATCTCTAATGTACATGCCCGCGAGGCTTTTCGTCATGTGTCCATGATTTCCTGCGCTTGCAAGGGTGTCATTCTCGGTTTCGGGCTGAACTCCTACCGTCTGGCCATGGAGGCATTAAAAGATTATTAAATAAAATAGGTATATAGATTATGTTATTGAAGCAAACGAAGATTGTCGCAACGATTTCTGACCAGCGCTGTGATGTTGATTTTATAAAGCAGTTGTTCGATGCAGGTATGAATGTTGTACGTATGAATACTGCACATCTTGGCCGTGAAGGTGCCGAGAAGTTGATTAACAATGTGCGTTCGGTTTCCAACCGCATCGCTATCCTGATGGATACGAAAGGACCGGAGGTCCGCACGACGGTTCTGGCTGAGCCCATTCCTTTCAAGGCGGGCGACCGCGTGAAGGTGGTAGGCAACCCGGAGCAGGAGACTACCCGTGAATGTATCTCGGTATCCTATCCCCATTTCGTCAAAGACTTGAATGTGGACGGCCATATCCTTATTGATGACGGTGACTTGGAGTTGGTTGTTGTAGAGAAGACCCCCGACTACCTGCTCTGCGAAGTACAGAATGAGGCTACTCTGGGCAGCCGCAAGAGCGTCAACGTTCCCGGCGTCCGCATCAATCTGCCTTCTCTGACGGAGAAGGACCGCACCAATATCCTTTATGCCATTGAGAAGAACATAGACTTCATTGCCCACTCCTTTGTGCGCAATAAGCAGGATATACTCGACATCAAGGCAATTCTTGACGCTCATAACAGCGATATCCGTATTGTTGCTAAGATTGAGAACCAGGAAGGCGTTGATAATATCGATGAAATCCTGGAAGTAGCCGACGGTGTGATGATAGCTCGCGGTGACCTCGGTATTGAAGTTCCGCAGGAACGTATTCCGGGCATCCAGCGTGTGCTCATCCGCAAGTGTATTCTTGCCAAGAAGCCGGTGATTGTTGCCACACAGATGCTTCATACCATGATTTCCAATCCGCGTCCCACCCGTGCGGAGGTAACGGACATTGCCAATGCCATCTATTATCGTACGGATGCCTTGATGTTGAGCGGTGAAACCGCCTATGGAAAGTATCCGGTAGAAGCGGTGAAGACGATGACCAAGATTGCCGCCCAAGCGGAGAAAGACAAGCTGTCTGACAACGATATCCGTATTCCGCTGGACGAGAACAGCAACGACGTGACTGCGTTCCTGGCCAAACAAGCGGTAAAGGCTACCACCAAACTGAAAATCCGTGCAATCATCACCGACAGTTACAGCGGCCGTACTGCCCGTAACCTTGCCGCTTTCCGTGGCAAATATCCGGTATTGGCCATCTGCTACAAGGAAAAGACCATGCGGCACCTTGCCCTTTCCTACGGTGTGGAAGCTATCTATATGCCCGAACTTGCCAACGGGCAGGAATATTACTTTGCAGCCTTGCGTCGCTTGTTGAAGGAAGGCCGTTTATGTCCTACGGACATGGTGGGCTACCTGAGTAGCGGTAAAGCCGGTACGCGCACTTCTTTCCTCGAAATCAACGTGGTGGAAGATGCCCTGAAACATGCTGAAGATAGTGTGTTGCCCAACAGTAACAGATATTTGTAGGATAAGGGATTAAGGATAAGGGGTTAGGGATTAGCGGTTAATGATTAATTAATAATTGTGCGCAGAACTAACCCCTAACCCCTAATCCCTTATCCCTAACCTATAATCCATTAACAAAGTGACGATTGACGAATACATTTTGCAGCACATTGATGATGAGGGCGATTATCTGAAAGCGCTCTATCGCGACACGCATGTCAAGTTGCTATATCCCCGCATGGCTTCCGGACATTTGCAGGGGCGTATGCTCAAGATGTTTGTACGGATGATTCGTCCCCGGCAGGTGCTGGAGATAGGGACTTATAGCGGATATTCCGCACTTTGCATAGCAGAAGGACTGCCGGAGGGCGGGATGCTGCATACGTTTGAAATCAACGACGAGCAGGAGGACTTCACCCGTCCGTGGCTGGAGAATTCCGATTACGCGGATAAAATCAGGTTCTACATTGGCGATGCCTTGGAGCGGGTACCGCAACTGGACCTCACTTTCGACCTTGCCTTTATTGACGGAGATAAGCGTAAATACATAGAGTATTATGAAATGGTGCTCGCCCGCCTTTCCGGCGGTGGATATATCATTGCCGACAATACCTTGTGGGATGGCCATGTGCTGGAAGAACAACCCCATCGCACAGACCTGCAAACAATCAGTATCAAAGCCTTCAATGATTTGGTGGCGCGGGATGCGCGCGTGGAGAAAGTCATTCTTCCCCTGCGTGACGGATTGACGATTATCCGTAAGAAGTAACTGTTTTTTTATCTTTTTCTCAGCAGCCGCTTGCTGAGGTATCTCACCGGATACCATACGGACAAGAAGCCTACAGTGATGACCGTTAAGAATACCAGAATAATATCCGTGGCATGTACACTTACCGGATAAGCGTCCACTACAAAACTTCCATTGCCTCCCCCCAATGAAATCAACCCGAAACGTTGCTGCAGAAAGCACAGCAACAATCCTAAAACGATGCCGGAGAGGGCGCCGAATACAGAAATCATCCTGCCTTCGAACAAGAAGATGCGCGCTATGAGCCGGTCATCGGCACCCAGGTTGCGCAGTGTCTCCACGTCCTCCCGTTTGTCCAGTATCAGCATGGACAGCGAACCGATGACATTGAAGCATGCGATACCCAGAATGAAGGTGAGGAAGAGATAAGAGATAAGTTTCTCTATTTCCATGATGCGGAAAACATCGGCCTGCTGCTCGTAGCGGTTCTGTACAATGAACCGGTCGCCGAGAATGCCTGCTATTTTCTTTTGTACGGAGCCGATGTTGGAACCGGGTTTCAGTTTCATCTCGATGGCAGAGACTTCCGTGTCATAATTGAACAGACGGCGGGCAAAGTCGAGTGACGTCAGTATGTAGCGTGAATCGTATTTTTGCTGGTTGACGGCAAAGATGGCGCCGGGCGAGAAGAGATACTCCCGGTTGAAAGCCGCAGTGGGGTTGGCTATGTTTACCCGTACGTTCCGTTTGGGGGCATAGACCTGCAACGGGTCCACGAACTGAATGCCGGTGCCCAACTCGGATATAAGTTCCACACCCAGAAAACCATAGTCCACCACCGAGTCGCTCAGTAGGAACTTTCCCGTCCCATAGAGCAAGCTGTCGATGGATGTAAGCTGTTCGAAATTGTCCTCCACTCCCTTGATGACGGCCATTGCCTGGCGGTCCTTGTACTGCACCATGGCATTCTCTTCCAGTGTTTCCGTCCACACGTCAATCTCGGACAGGGCGTGTACTTGCCGGATGCACGCTTCGTGCGGGTCGAAAACCTTACCTTCGCGGACGGTGATTTTCAGTTCCGGGTCGAAGGCTGTGAAAAAGCCTGCCACCATGTCCTGAAAACCGTTGAACACGGACAAGGTGCATACCAACGCCAACGTAGCCAATGCCACTCCACACACCGAAATACCGGAGATGATATTAATGGCATTGTGTTTCTTCTTGGAGAAGAGGTAGCGGCGGGCTATAAAGAAGGGAAGGGACATTATTTCAACAGTTCATCAATTCGTTCCAGATAGTCCAGTGAGTCGTCTACGAAGAACTTCAGTTCGGGGATAATGCGTAGTTGGTGGCGTACGCGGGTACCCAGTTCAAAGCGTATGGATTTCATGTTTCCGTTGATGTTCTTGACTATTTCTTCGCTTTTCTCCGAGGGGAATATACTGAGATAAGCGCGTGCCACGCTCATGTCGGGGCTGATGCGTACGGCACTGACGGAAATCAGTATGCCGGGCATGGACTTGGTTTGCAACAAGAAGATATCACTCAGTTCCTTCTGCAGGAGACGGGCTATTTTATTTTGTCTGGTAGTTTCCATACTGTTCATTTTTTTATGCTGGGGTGCAGCTTGTTTTCACGTTAGCAAAGTTACTGAAATATATTGTTCTGCCGACTGTTTATAGCTTTTTTTTCATTCTTTTCCCTATTGTAGGGTTCATTCTTTTCCGTTCTGTCGATGAGATATGCCTTTTCGTAGATTCTATTTGTTGTTCTTGTTATGCTTCCCTAACTTTGATGTCAGTTCGGAGAACTGCTGATGATGAGTGAAGAAGGAAGAGAACCATTCCGTTATAGAAGAGACTCTCTCTAAATAGCGTTTTTTCATGTATTATTGACTTGAACCGTTTTTACCCGGGAGGGTAGAAACGGTTTTTTTGCGCATCTGACCGGGCTTTCTTGTCTCTTGCATAGGCTTCCGTTGTGTGTTACATAGGCTTCTGTTGTGTTTTGCACGGTGGTTTGTCTTGAGAAGCCTTTGGGTTTATCATGTGCGCACGGCTGTGGTACACCTTTTCCACAGTCGTGAAGAAGACGTGCCACAGCTGTGAAGAATATGCTTCACAGCCGTGGTTTTTCATCAATATATAGGGGTTGACAGAACAGACATAAGGGAATGACAGAACAAACATGAGGGGATAACGGAATGGACATAAGCACTCGACGCATTCCGTATCAGGGTATGAATAGCGGAATGCGTCGAGTGCTTGTGGGGGAATGATATGATATTTGTTCTTATGCCTTTACATACTTCCTTTTAGCTATCAGCACTGCCACGATGATACCTATCACCAGCAGTGCCAGTGCTCCGTAGGCGATGCCTTCCGTCACGTGCAGGCTGGTGGGGTCAAAGCGCATTTCGATGGTGTGCTGTCCGGCAGGAACATACATTGTGCGCAGGATATAGTCGGCGCGTGCCAGTTCGACAGGCTGTCCGTCGATGGTTACGTGCCAGCCGTCCGGATAATAGATTTCGGAGAATACGGCAATACCGTCTTGGGCATTGTTCGTTTCGTACGTCAGGCGGTTAGGTGTGTAACTTGTCAGGCGGATGCTGGAGAGGCTGTCTTTATAACTTTCCGTGGCACCTTTCAGCACATCCTTGAAGCGGGCATCCACTACGGCTGTCTCCGTAGGTATGATGCTGTCCAGGGCGTCAATCTCTTCGTTGGCGTTGTTCACATACTGCACCTTGTTTACAAACCATGCATTGCCGTAGGCGTGCGGGTTGAGGATGGGAACGGTTTGTCTTTGCTGTCCTGCAGGGAAGATGAAGTATTTGGTGTTCAGCATGTTCAGTACGCGGAACTTATTGGCATCCACGCTGTCCATCTCACCTCCGGCGGTGGCAATGGCCTTGTAGGCCGCCTGCATTTCGGGAGAGATGTGATGCTCTATCATTTCCTGGTAGCGGCGCAGCTTGGCCGGGTGATAACCGCCGACGCTTTTGTGCCAGTAGGAGGTGTTGTTGTCATCGAAGGTGCTGGTGGCAAAGTTCAATACACGATAGTCCAAACTGGTATCTTGCAGTATCAGCTCGTCTGTATTCGTCTTGGTGAAGGTTTCCGTACGGATGGAGTGGGGCACGAACTGGGCATCATTCAGATAGCGCTTGTTGACCCCCCACATATCTGCCAGGCAGAGTATGGTGATACCTGCAATGGTCAGCGAGCTGCGCAGCTTGCCGCTTGCATAGAGCCAGAGCAGGCTGCATCCGATGCCTATGATGATGAAGCTACGCAGGGCGTCGCTGCTGACGAGTTCGGCACGCATCTCTCCCAAGTTGGCAAGGATGCCGGAGAGTTCGTTGGCGGGTATCATCTGCTGGTTGACGGCATTCTGCAGCATCTGTGCCTCTTGGGCGGGCACGTAGCCGGAGCCGATGCTGCCCGGGGCAACGGCAAGCAGCAGGGCGACGCCTGCAGTGAGCAGCAGGCTGATGCCGAGGGGCTTCTTTTCTTGTTTTAAGATTTCCGGCTCTTCGAGCAGGCGTTTCAGGGCAAAGATAGCCAGCAAAGGTATCGTGAACTCTGCTATGACAAGGATGGAGGACACGGCGCGGAACTTGTTGTACAACGGGACGTAATCGATGAAGAAATCCGTCAGCGGCATGAAGTTCTTGCCCCAGGACAAGACGATGGAGAAGAAGGTGGCTCCTATCAATGCCCACTTCAACGGTCCTTTTACGATGAAGCATCCCAGTACGAACAGAAACAAGACGAAGGCTCCTACGTAGACGGGACCCGACGTCATGGGCTGGGTACCGAAATATTGTGTCAGTGAGCCGTACAGACTGCTGTACATCGGGTTTGCCTTGCTCATGGCGGTTTCACTCTGGCTGAGGGCGGCAGATGCTCCGCCTTTGAAGTTGGGCACCAGCAGAGTCAGTGTTTCGTCGATGCCGTAGCTCCACTGGGTGATGTAGTCGCGGTCCAGCCCGCTACTGGTCTGCTTGGCAGCGTCGCCGGTCTGCACCAGTTCGCTTTTGCCGCGCATGGTTTCTTTGCTGTAGGCATAGGTGTGATAGAGGTTGGATACGTTGGCGGCTATGCCGACGAGGGCTGCCACAATCAGTACGGCACTTGCCTTGAAGAACTGGGGCAATGTCTTGGTACGCCATGCTTTCTCGAAGTAGGCTCCCACAAAGAAAAGGATGACGAAGAAGAAGTAATAGGACATCTGCACGTGGTTCGAGGTGATTTGCAGGGCCACGAATAAGGCGGTGAGGATACCTCCCCACAGCAGTTTCCCGCGATAGGCGAGCACGATGCCCGCTATGGTGGGCGGCACGTAGGCAAGGGTGATGAACTTCCAGATGTGTCCGGCGGATATCAGGATAAAGAAATAGGACGAGAATGCCCACATGATACCGCCCAGTCCGGCCAGCCAGACCGGTATGCCGAAGACGCGCAGCAGGATGTAGAAGCCGAGCATCAGCATGAATGTGAGGCACACATAGTCGGGCAGGAAGAGTTGGTAGGCTTTCTGTACCCACTGCAGTGACTTGGTGGAGTCATACGAAGGGGCTATCTGATACATGGGCATACCGCCGAACAGCGAGTTTGTCCAACGGCTGCGTTCGCCCGTCTGTTCGTAATACTCCTTGACTTCTTGTCCTGCCCCTGCTCCTGCAGCCGTGTCGTGCTGAAAGAGAATACGGTTTTCTATATCCGCCGGGAAGAAGTAGGCGAAGGAAAGGAGGACGAATGCCAAGATGGCAATAAGGTCGGGAAGAAGCTTCTTCATGAGTTATAAGTTATGAGTTATCAATTAATCAATTGTGGGGCAAAGATAGTGCAAACCGAATACAGAACTTTCATGCTTGCGTGAAAAAGTTTTGTTGAGGTGCAGCCTATCTTCGCTTTTGTGGCAAAGATACATAAATGCAGATTGTTATTGTCACGTTATCGGCAGAATGTTGTACCTTTGCCTTTCCAAAAAAAGATTAAAGTGCTTTAATGGTAATATGCAAGCTTAAATTATTATAGATATGACAATAGGGATAATCAGTGCAATGGACAGCGAACACCGCCGGTTGGTGGAGCGCTTGCAGGATAAGAATACGTCGGGCGATGGTAGTTTCCGCTATGTGGAAGGTACATTGGGCGGTAACCATGTAATCTTGACGCAATGCGGCATCGGTAAGGTGAGTGCAGCGGTAGGAGCTTCGGAACTGATACGGCGCTTTTCTCCGGACTGCATCGTCAGCACCGGTGTGGCGGGCGGCATTGATGCTTGCCTGAAGGTGACGGATGTAGTGGCAAGCCAACGTCTGGTGTATCACGACGTCTGGTGCGGCGACGGTAACGAGTACGGACAAGTGCAAGGTTTTCCCGCCTCTTACGAGGGATGTTCCTCTCTGTTGAAACATGCCTTGTCGCTGAACGAAGCCGGAATGGAAAGCCGCATCCACAGCGGACTTGTCTGTACCGGCGACCAGTTCATCACCAACCGTACGGAGCTGGATACCATCAAGCAACGTTTCCCCGACGGTCTTGCCGTTGATATGGAGTCTGCCGCCATTGCGCAGACTTGCTATCTGTACAATGTTCCTTTTCTCAGCTTCCGCATCATCAGCGACACACCCGGAGTAGAGGACCATGCTTCGCAGTATGCCGATTTCTGGGGAACCATGGCAGAGCGTTCGTTCCTCACGATATGGACCTTCCTCTCCACCCTTCCCAGCAATTTATAACTCATAACTTATAACTCATAACTCATGAAGAAGATTCCCAGTTTTACAATTGACCACATCCGCTTGTTGCGCGGTATTTACGTATCCCGCCAGGATGAAGTGAACGGAGAAACAGTCACTACTTTCGACATCCGTATGAAAGAGCCCAACCGTGAGCCTGCCTTGGGACAAGGTGCTCTGCATACTATCGAACATCTTGCCGCCACCTACCTGCGTAATGACCCGCAGTGGCAGGACAAGATTATCTATTGGGGCCCCATGGGCTGCCTCACCGGTAATTATCTGCTGATGAAAGGTGACTTGAAGCCGCAGGACATACTGGCGCTGATGCAGGACACCTTCCGCTTTGTTGCCGAATATGAAGGTGAAGTCCCCGGTGCCGCTCCGCAAGATTGCGGCAACTACCTGCTCCACGACCTTCCGATGGCTAAATGGGAGTCTGCCAAATACCTGCATGAGGTATTGGAACAGATGAAAGAGGAGAATATGAAATATCCGGAAAAAGAAGAAAAATAAGGGGTTAGGGATTAAGGATTAGGGATGGGTTTATACCTATATTAAAGTCTATGCGACCCCAATAATCCCTAACCCTTAATCCCTTATCCTTTATTATCACACAATCTCAATCCCCTGCTCCTTGCAAAGCTGTAATCCCAGGTCTTTCAGCTTGAATTTCTGTATCTTGCCACTTCCCGTCATGGGGAATTCTTTGATGAAGAAGATATACTTGGGTATCTTGTAGCGGGATATTTTGCCGATGCAGAAGTCTCGTACATCCGATTCGTGCATATCCACTCCTTCGTGCAGGATGATGAAAGCGCCTACGGCTTCACCGTACTTCTTAGAGGGAATACCGGCTACCTGCACGTCTTTTACGCCTTCCAGTTGATAGAGGAACTCTTCTATCTCGCGGGGATAGATATTCTCACCACCGCGGATAATCATGTCCTTGATGCGTCCTGTGATGCGGTAATTGCCGTCCTTGTCCTTCACTCCAAGGTCTCCCGAGTGCAGGAAACCGTTCTCGTCAATGACTTCGGCCGTGGCTTCCGGATTTTTGTAGTAACCCTTCATGGTGTTGTATCCGCGGTTGCACATTTCGCCTTGTACGCCTACGGGACACTCTTCTCCGGTTTCGGGGTCGATAACCTTTACTTCCGTATGTTCAAAGTCGTGTCCTACGGTATTGCAACGTACGTCGAACGGGTCGTCTATCCGGGTGGCGGTCATTCCGGGAGCAGCTTCGGTCAGCCCGTAAACGCTGGTTACCTTCATGTACATTTTCTCTTCCACCTGCTTCATCAGCTCTACCGGGCAGAGGGAACCTGCCATGATACCCGTACGGAGGCTGGACATGTCGAACATGTCGAACATCGGATGGTTCAGTTCGGCAATGAACATGGTGGGTACGCCGTAAAGTGCCGTGCAGCGCTCCTTGTGGATAGAGGCGAGCACTACCAGTGGGTTGAAGCGTTCCACCATTACTTCTGTACAGCCGTGTGTCAGGCAGTTCATGGTGGCAAGTACCACGCCAAAGCAGTGGAACAATGGTACGCAGACGCAGAGCTTGTCATCGGCGGTAAACTTCATGTGCTCACCGGTAAGGAAACCGTTGTTGGCAATGTTGTAGTGGGTAAGCATGACGCCTTTCGGGAATCCCGTAGTGCCGGAGGTGTATTGCATGTTCACTACATCGTGGCAAGTGACCTGACTTTTGAGCTCATTCAGGCGACTGTCTTCTATATTGTCGCCCAAGAGAAGTATTTCGGCCGTGTTGTACATGCCCCGGTGCTTCTCCTGCCCCACGTAGATGACGTTTTTCATATAAGGGAAACGTTCGCTTTTCAAGTGTCCGCGTTGGCAAGTCTTCAGTTCCGGAAGCATGGTATAGGTCATCTGCACAAAGTCACTGTCCTTTTCGCCATTGACGATGCAGAGGGTATGCATGTCGGAGTTCTGGCAGAGATATTCCAGCTCGGACTGTTTGTAGTTGGTGTTTACCGTTACGTAGACGGCACCTATCTTGGCGCAAGCGTATAATAGAGTCAGCCAGTCGGGTACGTTAGCTGCCCAGATACCTACGTGTGTTCCCCGTTCCACGCCGATGGCGATAAGTCCTTTGGCCATGTCGTCCACCCGGCGGTTGAACTGGCTCCAGGTGAAGCGCAGGTTGCGGTCAGAGTAAACGATATATTCTTTGTCTGGTGTTGTTTCGGCCCAATGTTCCAACCATTGGCCGAGGGTGCGTTCGTATAACATGATGTGGAAGTTGAAAGTGGAAAGGTGAAAATAGAAAGTATTTATCATTTTCCATTTTCACCTTTCCATTAATTTAAATAGGTGTATAAACTACTGCAAGTATCTTGGCTGCCTGCCCTTCATAGGCGTGTACGTGGTGCGGAACGATGGAATCGTAATAGATGCTGTCACCTTCTTCGAGCAGGTAGGTATTTTTGCCGTAACTGATTTCCATGGTCCCTTCCATCACCATGATGAATTCTTCGCCTTCGTGTGAGGAGAGTACAAAGTCACTGTCGTCCGTAGCGGCCACATCAATGATAAACGGCTCCATATGGCGGTCGGCTTTGGATTTGGAGAGTGAATGATACTCCATATGCTTGCGGCTGTGGATGGCATTGTTGGAGAAACTGATACTGTTCTGCGACTCGTCCTTACGGCAGACCACGGGACCGTTCTCATCCTGGTCGTCAAGAAAAGTTCCCAAACGTACACCCAGCACACGAGCTATCTTGATGAGGGGAGCCAGTGACGGGAGGTCGATGTTGTTTTCTATACGTTCAATCTGTTCGATAGCAAGTCCCGAACGCTGTGCCAGTTCTTCCATACTGATGGATTGGCTTTCACGGAGTGATTTTATTTTTTCTCCTACGATTTTGCTGGTATCCATAATGATAGTATTTTCTGTCTAAAGGTTATAATTTATAGCTGTTAAACCGCAAAAATAAGAGAAACTTTTACTTGATGCAACATTCTGAGGGAAAATATTGCTGAAATATCTCCGGTGGTCGGCTTATTTGTATAATATTCTTCTGTTCTGTTTCTCTTTCTTCCCCAAAGTTCTGTTTATAGCCGCTTCAAGTCTTGTTCCGATACGTGCTTTCCTTTGTACGCTTTGCCTGCTGCATTGAAACGATAGCTTAGGTTCAGGGAGAAGCTGCGAGAGTCCGGGTTTGCCTTTTTCGTATAGGTCAGCCGGGGACCGAACAGCATGAAGGAGCCATACCGGGAATTCCACAGGTCATTGGCTTGCAGTCCGAGCGTCAGCCTTTTGTTGAAGAATGTTTTGCGGATGCCGGCGTTTATGCCCCAATAGGAACGTTGCAGCATGGCGCCGAAGTTGCCTTCGCTCTGGTAGTCGGCATCAAGGGAGAGAATCCACTCGTCCGGAAGCTGGAGACTGTTTTGCAGAAAGAGGTAAATGCTGCCGCGGTTCATATTCTTGCTACTGCCTTGATTGGTGACTTTGAAGAACGGTTGGGCGAAGTAGATGCCGAGCTCCGGTTTCCAGATGCCGACGGTGGGTGACAGATGGGCAGAGGCGGTGAGATACTGCATCCGTTTGAAATTTCCGGTAGTGAAGATGACAACATCCGGATTGTCCTCGTATTCTTTGGTCATGAAGGCAATGGCATTGCGGCGGTATTGGTAGTTAAGTCCGAATTGTACCCACTTGTAAAGGGCCGTGAACTGCAGGTCGTGGTTGGTTTCGGGGGTGAGCAGTGGGTTTCCGCCTTCGTAGATGAAACGGTTGTTATAACTCAGTGTGCTACGTAGCTGGAAGAAGCTGGGGCGGTTGCTTTTGGCTGTATAGCTGAGATTGGCTTGGGCTTTGCCGAGAGGAAAGTCTACCGATAGGTTGGGGCACCAGTCATTGTAAGTACGACTTTGACCGGACACGTACTTTTCCTGCTCCCAATAGTCGGAGACGGCATGCTCGAAGCGCAGTCCTGCAAGAAGGCTGATTTTTCCTAATGTCAGTGAGTATTCGGCAAAGACGGCAGACTTGCTTTCGTCGATTTGACTGTCTGTATCGGGAAGTATGTGCTGCCGGTTCAGGAAATTGTCATTTCGCCGGATGAAGGTGTAATCGGCACCGGTCTTCAGTTCACCTTTCCAAAGGGGATGGGTCAGAATCAACTTGGCGGCATAAAGGCGGTTGTCGGCGTGGTTGAAAGAGCTGATGTCGCGATTGCCTTCGGTCTGGCTTTCTTCTTGAGCCTCCTGGTGATCATAGCTTTTGCCGTACACCAGGTCGGTGGTGAAGTTTATGTGGAGTTGCTTTATGCTGCCCTGATAGTAGGCATTCAGCTGGTGCCGGCTAGTTTGCTGCAGGTTTTGGGAGGAATGTATGGTGTGATCGGCCAGTTCTTCATTTGCCCGGACGGTATATGCCGAATGGTCACTGCTGTGATAATCGGGGGTACGATGAAACTCATAGGAGGCACCGAGGCTGTGTTGGGGGGTGAAGTCGTAACTGGCGCTTGCTTTTCCTCCGGCAAGCAGTCCCTTATTATACAAGTGAACCCGGTTATTTACATCCCATTGTATTTCGGACGGTATCTGGTAGCGAACCTCCTGGTGGCGTTTTCTGTTTTCATAATTGGTGTACAGCATGCCCAGCAGGGACAGTCCTTTCTTCTGATAATTCAGATTGACTTGTCCGTAATGGCTGCTGCGTCTCCGTTGGGTGATTCCTGCACGGAAATTACCGCCAAAACTGTCTCTTTTGTTACGTACGGTGCGTATGCGTACAACGGCTTTAACGGTAGCATCGTACTCTGCACCCGGGTTGGTGATAAGCTCCACTTTTTCAATATCGGCGGCAGAGAGGCGTTGCAGCTCGGAGTTGTCTTGCAGAAGGCGGTTGTCTATATAGATGACCGGTGTCCCTTTGCCAAAAACGGTATACCCCTCATCAGAGGAGCGCAGTCCGGGGATATGTTTCAATACGTCGTTGGCATCATTCAAGGATGCTAGCAGGGTTTGCCGTACGCTTGTCTCCAACTTTCCGCCCTTTAGTCGGAAAACGGGGCGGGCGGCGGTGATGACGGTTTCCGCAAGTAGCACGGCATCGGTTTGCAATATCCAGTTGTGGGTACTCCCGGTGGGGCAAGGCTGGCAAAGGGTTTTGTAACCGATGGAAGAAACTTGTAGTAGATAGTTTCCGGGAGCGGGAGGGAGAAGTTCAAAACTACCGTCGCTTCGGCTGCACGTTCCTTGTATGAAGGTGGAATCTTCGGAAAGGAGGGCGATGTTGGCAAACTCTATCGGTTGCTTTTCCTCTGTGAGAATTTTACCTCGGATGGAGGGTGTTGCCGGGCTGGTTTGTGCTTTTGTTGTCGTGACGCTCATTAGGAGCAGGGCAAGAATACATATTATCTGTTTCATGTTCCGGTTGTTGTTTGATTTCGGGACACGAAGGTATCCGCTTTCTGCCGGGATGGAAGAAACAAAAAGCGGATAGTTGTCTGACATTTGCCTGACAATAGACTGACAATGCCTTCTTTTGTCCTTTTAAAGGGGGAAGATGATTACTTTTCTGTATCCATCTCTCCGGTGAACGAGATGGACTGTTTGTTCATGGGTTGCACATGGATACTGGTAGAACCATCGGGAAAGATGGTGAGGCGGTACTCATAATTGTCTTCATCACTACGGGTCTTGAAGTCTATTTGGATTTTGCCTTTTTTGAGTGCTCTGGTTGTGTATCCGGTGATGGATGCATTGAAATTCAGGCTCTTGCCTCCTCCATACGGAGCATTGTAGGCCACTCCAAAGTAAGGCAGGTAAGAGAAAACGGAGTCGTTTCTAATTTCCAGTGTATAGTTGGTGGTCAGGTTACGGCTACCGCCTCTCATCGGTTGCATCCGATCTACGTTGATTTTGTATTGTTTAGCAGCAATAGCTTCTTTTACAGCACGTTCAGTGCGCGCTTTCTTTTCGTTACGGTTTTGGGCGGTTGTCGGCATTGCGACAGTTAGGCAGATTAGCCCTAATAGGATAAGTTTGTTAGTCTTCATGATTCTATAATGTTTAGGTTTTTATTTCCAGTCCGTAGGCGCGGCCACGATCTGTTGTTATTCTGAGGTTGCTGTTGTCCTCGACAATGGGCTTCAGACGCCGTATCAATGTGTAAAGCGTTTCGTCTGCATTGTCTTTTCCCGGCCATAGCGATTGGCAGATGTCGGATTTGAAAAGTAGGTGTGAGGAAGAAAGGTAGAACATCTCCATCAGTGTGTACTGCATGGGGGTGAGTTTTAGCTTTTCCTGCTGTTCGTTATAGAAGCAGGCTTCCTGGAGGGAAAGCGAAAGGTTGCCGAAGGTAATGAAGTTTTCTTGTTGCTGCCCGTTACTGGCATTAGTCTTTGTGTGCCGGTGGAAATAGAAAAAGGTGAATCCTCCCCACAGCAGGGCGGCCAATAGCAATGTTGCCGGAATTGTCTGCTTGGATAAGCTGAACAGCATGGCAGCTGAGCAGCGGGCATATCCCCGGAAAGAAAGTGTCAGCCCAGATGCATCGGCTGTGGTGGAGAGCCATACTAATGTGTCGCTGGCAAGACATCCGGCAGGAATCTCATTGAATACGGTGGCGGGAGCATTCTTTTTCAGTATATGTAGCGAAAGGGTAGAAACATCTTTCAATCCGGTGATGGACAATGCTTCGGTAAAGGCTCTGTGGAAACCGCTTACGGAAACGGGAGTGCCCATCACTTCTTGCAACTTGGCATAGGTTTGGATGGTATCTGCATTCAACCATAATCCCTTGTGCTGCAATACTGTGCGTTGCAGCGCTTGATTCAGGTCAGAGACCACACGTTGTTCTGCCTGCGAATAGCTGCGATAACCGAAGCCGAATGATAGCAGTATCAATAGAAAAGTGATTGCTATCGAAAGATTTGCTGCTGATACTTTTCTTTTCATGGATACAAAATTAGGTATAAATCGGATTATAAACAAAAAAGGAAGTTTCCTTTTGGAAAACTTCCTTTTTTAATGGTTTTGCCGCAAGTAGATTACTTACGCAAGCCGAGTTCTTTGACGATAGCACGATATCTGGTGATGTCGCGGTCCTTCAGATAAGTCAGCAACGCACGGCGTTTACCTACCAACATAGTCAAAGCTCTTTCTGTACTATAATCCTTTCTGTTGAGCTTAAGGTGCTCAGTCAGACGAGCAATACGGTAGGAAAACAAAGCTATCTGAGCCTCAGCTGAGCCAGTATCAGTGTTAGACTTTCCGTATTTGCCGAAGATTTCTTGCTTTTTAGCAGCGTCTAAATACATAATGTTTAATTAAAAGTTATTATAAATATTCCCTTTCGGGGCTGCAAAGATAGGGATAAACTTTTATATCACAATGATATTCAGCAAAAAAATCATATCTATACTGCATATCTAATCCAAAATCACTAACTTTGTCGCTTGAAAATAATAGGTATTATATGCAAAAGATTAGAAACATTGCAATTATTGCCCATGTGGACCATGGGAAAACGACGCTCGTTGACAAGATGCTTTTGGCCGGAAACCTTTTCCGCAGCAACCAGAGCACAGGTGAATTAATGTTGGATAACAATGACCTGGAGCGTGAACGAGGTATAACGATTCTCTCAAAGAACGTTTCTATCAACTACAAAGACACCAAGATTAACATTATTGATACTCCGGGACACAGTGACTTCGGAGGTGAAGTGGAACGTGTATTGAATATGGCGGATGGATGCATTCTGCTTGTGGATGCTTTCGAAGGTCCTATGCCGCAGACACGGTTTGTATTGCAGAAAGCTCTGCAGATTGGTCTGAAACCTATCGTTGTTGTGAATAAGGTGGATAAGCCAAATTGCCGTCCCGAAGAAGTGTACGAGATGGTGTTCGACTTGATGTTCAGCCTGAATGCAACCGAGGACCAGCTGGATTTCCCCGTTATCTACGGTTCTGCCAAGAATAATTGGATGAGTACCGACTGGCAGCAGCCGACTGATAACATTTATCCGCTTCTGGACTGTATCTTGGAGAATATTCCTGCCCCCGAACAGTTGGAGGGTACACCGCAAATGCTGGTTACTTCGCTGGATTATTCTTCGTATACCGGGCGTATTGCTGTGGGCCGCGTACACCGTGGCATATTGAAAGAAGGCATGAATGTGTCTTTGGCAAAGCGTGACGGGAGTATCGTGAAATCAAAAATCAAGGAATTGCATACATTCGAAGGTAT
Source organism: Bacteroides sp. AR29 (assembly GCF_900217715.1). Classification (NCBI taxonomy): domain Bacteria; kingdom Pseudomonadati; phylum Bacteroidota; class Bacteroidia; order Bacteroidales; family Bacteroidaceae; genus Bacteroides; species Bacteroides sp. AR29. The sequence continues at coordinate 81,963 of NZ_OBMS01000005.1, read as the reverse complement.
GGGCCGTGTAAAGGTGCAGGAAGTGTCTTCCGGTGACATCTGTGCGTTGGTAGGTATCGAAGGATTCGAAATCGGAGATACGGTCTGCGATTACGAAAATCCGGAAGCGTTGCCGCCTATTGCCATTGATGAACCTACGATGAGTATGCTCTTCACCATTAATGACTCTCCGTTCTTCGGTAAGGAAGGTAAGTTTGTTACTTCCCGCCACATCCACGACCGTTTGATGAAGGAGTTGGATAAGAATCTTGCACTTCGCGTGCGCAAGAGCGAGGAAGACGGCAAGTGGATTGTTTCCGGCCGTGGCGTGCTTCATCTTTCCGTACTGATTGAGACCATGCGTCGTGAAGGGTATGAGTTGCAGGTAGGGCAACCGCAGGTAATCTTCAAGGAGATTGACGGCGTGAAATGCGAACCTATTGAAGAGCTTACCATCAATGTTCCCGAAGAATATGCCAGCAAGATGATTGATATGGTGACCCGTCGTAAAGGTGAAATGGTGAAGATGGAAAGTGCCGGCGAACGTGTAAATCTTGAGTTCGACATGCCGTCGCGCGGTATCATCGGTCTGCGTACCAATGTGTTGACCGCTTCTGCCGGCGAGGCTATCATGGCACACCGTTTTAAGGAATATCAACCGTATAAGGGTGAGATTGAACGGCGTACCAACGGTTCTATGATTGCCATGGAGTCCGGTACGGCTTTTGCCTATGCCATTGACAAGTTGCAGGACCGCGGCAAATTCTTCATTTTCCCGCAGGAAGAGGTTTATGCAGGCCAAGTAGTGGGCGAGCATTCCCATGACAACGACTTGGTGATTAATGTAACGAAGTCCAAGAAGCTTACCAATATGCGTGCCAGTGGTTCGGATGACAAGGCACGTCTGATTCCTCCCGTACAGTTCTCTCTTGAGGAGGCACTGGAGTACATCAAGGAGGATGAATATGTGGAAGTTACTCCTAAATCAATGCGTATGCGTAAGGTTATCCTCGATGAGCTTGAGCGTAAACGCGCAAACAAGAACTGATAAACAGAAGAGTTTTAGTTGTTATATATGAAAGGAGTGCCCTGCCGAAAGGTGAGGCACTCCTTTTTATTGTCGTCATTCAAACGAAAGTCAATCGATGAATTTTACCTTTGCCGCATTACGGGGTTTGGCAGCGGGCGTTTCGTCCGGATAGCCGAAAGCGATACAGTAAAGTAGCTGATAGCCTTCCGGAATATCCAGTTTCTTCAGGTATTCGGCAGCAGCCGGAGTAGAGGTCATGAAGCGCGTGGGACCGCCCAAGCAGCAAGAACCGATTCCCATGGACCAGGCTGATAGAATCATATTCTCACCCAACAGTCCACAGTCAATCTGTGAAAGGTCATAAGACGGGTCATTGGCAATAAATACTACTGTAGAAGCGTTGCGGAACATGTTCTTGAATTTCGGGTCTTCGGCGGCTTTGGGATTTTCCTTCTTGTAGATTTCCGTAATTCCGTTGATGAAATCCGGGTTATCCACTACACGCACTTCCCACGATTGCTTGTTCTGTCCGTTGGGTGCATTGATACCGCAATCCAGGATAATCTGCATGGTGTCGCGATTCACGGCTTGCGGTTTGTACTGGCGGATGCTGCGGCGTGACATGATGGTTTCAATCACCGTATTCTCTTTGCTTTCATTTGCATTGGCAACTTGGGTCTCTTTCTGGACCTGGGCACCGCAACTGCAGAGCAGCAACAAACTTGCGCCTGCCAACATCAATCTGATACTTTTCATATTGCTTTATTTGAATAATGGTTTCTGCAAAACTACTAAAACTTTCGGATTATCAATGAGATAGAGATATTAAAAAAGAAAAAAGGCATCTCCCGGAGGAGATACCTTTTCCATATGTTTCTAACTTTATTGTCAGATTAGAGCTTCGGACCAGCAGCAACCAAAGCCTTACCAGCTTCGTTGCCAGTGAACTTAGCGAAGTTCTTGATGAAGCGGCCAGCCAGGTCTTTTGCTTTTTCTTCCCATTGGCAAGCGCATTCGTAAGTATCGCGAGGATCAAGAATCTTCGGATCTACATTAGGCAATTCAGTAGGAACCACGAAGTCGAAGAAAGGAATAACCTTCGTCGGAGCCTTGTCGATAGAACCGTCGAGGATAGCGTCGATGATACCACGAGTATCTTTGATAGAGATACGTTTGCCGCTACCGTTCCAACCAGTGTTAACCAAGTATGCCTTAGCACCAACCTTGTTCATCTTCTTAACCAATTCTTCTGCATATTTAGTAGGATGCAGGCTCAGGAAAGCAGCACCGAAGCAAGCAGAGAATGTCGGAGTCGGTTCAGTGATACCACGTTCTGTACCAGCCAACTTAGCAGTAAAGCCAGACAAGAAGTAGTACTGAGCTTGTTCAGGGTTCAAGATAGATACCGGAGGTAATACACCGAATGCGTCAGCAGACAAGAAGATTACCTGGTGAGCGTGAGGACCCTTAGAAACCGGTTTAACAATGTTATTGATGTGGTAGATAGGATAAGAAACACGAGTGTTTTCTGTTACGCTCTTGTCAGCGAAGTCAATCTTACCGTCAGCAGCTACTGTAACATTCTCCAACAGAGCGTCACGCTTGATGGCAGCGTAGATATCGGGTTCGCTTTCTTTATCCAAGTTAATAACCTTAGCGTAGCAACCACCTTCGTAGTTGAATACACCTTCGTCATCCCATCCGTGTTCATCGTCACCGATCAACAGACGTTTCGGGTCAGTTGACAAGGTAGTCTTACCAGTACCGGACAGACCGAAGAAGATAGCAGAGTCAGTACCTTCCATGTTAGTGTTGGCAGAGCAGTGCATAGAAGCGATACCACGCAACGGGTTCTTGTAGTTCATGATAGAGAACATACCCTTCTTCATTTCACCGCCGTACCAAGTGTTCAAGATAACCTGTTCGTTGGTCTTCAAGTTGAATACAGTAGCTGTTTCAGAGTTCAGACCCAGTTCCTTGTAGTTGTCAACTTTTGCCTTAGAAGCGTTGAATGATACGAAATCGGGTTCTCCGTAGTTAGCCAGTTCTTCAGCAGTCGGGCGGATGAACATGTTAGTTACGAAGTGAGCCTGCCATGCCACTTCCATGATGAAACGTACTTTCATACGAGTAGCGGGGTTGGCGCCACAGAAAGTATCAACAACGAACAGACGCTTGCCGCTCAATTCCTTTACAGCCTTAGCCTTTAGGTCAGCCCAAGCTTCTTCAGAGCAAGGTTTGTTGTCGTTTTTGTATTCTTCAGAAGTCCACCATACAGAATCCTTGCTGGCTTCATTCATTACGAAGAATTTATCTTTAGGAGAACGACCGGTATAGATACCTGTCATTACATTTACAGCACCCAGTTCAGTTACCTGACCTTTTTCAAAACCTTCCAAACCTGGTTTGGTTTCTTCTGCGAACAGTACATCGTAAGACGGGTTGTGGATAATTTCCTTCACGTCTTGGATACCGTACTTGCTTAAATCTAAATTTGCCATTTCTTTTAATGATTTAAAATGTTGGTATTTGGTTTATAATCTCTTTCCTTAATCTCTTTTACCTTTGATTTACAAGGAAAAACGGGTGTAGAAAAGCTCTTTTTTTCCTGCTTTTCAGCAGGTCCCTTGTTTTTCGCCTACAAAAGTAATACTTTCTTTTTAAAGAAAAGCTCTATTAGAGAAATTTTTCTCTAATAGGAAATCTTTTATAAAACCATAACAATATCTGCTAACTGAATGTTGCAAATTGGGTGAAATTCGTTTACTTTGCACATCAAAACATTCTATAATTATGAAGGTTATCAACTTTGCCGAGACAAATTCTGTCTTGAACCAATACGTGGCAGAAATTCGTGATGTAGCAGTCCAGGGCGACCGTATGCGTTTCCGCCGTAATATTGAACGCATTGGAGAGATAATGGCGTATGAAATGAGTAAGGAACTGACGTATTCTGTCAAGCAGGTACAGACTCCCTTGGGGGTGGCGTCGGTCAGCACACCCGATGACGAGGTGGTGATTGCCACTGTTTTCCGTGCCGGATTGCCTTTGCATACTGGATTCTTGAATATGTTCGACCATGCCGGGAACGCTTTTGTTTCCGCTTACCGTTATTATAAGGATAAGGAATGCCGTACGGTGGATGTACACATCGAATACATCGCTACTCCGGATTTGTCCAAGAAGACATTATTGATTGTAGACCCGATGCTTGCCACGGGAGAAAGTATGGAATTGGCCTGGAAGGCCTTCGTCACCAAGGGGATGCCGGCCAAGTTGCAGATAGCTTGTGTCATAGCCAGCCAGCAGGGCGTAGAGCATCTGGAAAAGCTGTTCCCTGGAGATGAAGTGACCTTGTGGTGTGCAGCAATCGACCCGGAGATGAACGAGCATTCCTATATCGTTCCCGGGCTGGGAGATGCCGGAGATTTGGCGTTCGGTGACAAGATATAAGGTTCATATATCTTTTCCATCAGCCTTTTCCCAAGTGCGGGCCTATAATGACCCGGTTCATAATAATTGTGGATGTCTTCCGTGTATTCGTTGATACCGGTGAAATCAAATACATTCCGTTTTCCGAAGAAGCGCTTCAGTGTCTTTACGTCGGCAGGGTTTATGTTGACTTGCAGGTAGTCGGGACTGATAATGATTTTTACATCGGTATCATGTTTCCGGCAAATCCACTTTATTTCCTGCAACAGATTGATTTGCTTTTCCCTGAGCACTTGGGGGGCTTCCCGGTATTTCCCGTCTCTATAATTCTTCATTTTCTCTTTGGTGAATTCTCCTTTCCGGTTTTCCCAGTACTTATCTCCCTCTTCCTTTATCATTTTCTCTCTGGGATTTAACACGTCATTGGTTACCGGGTTTCGGGTGGAGCCATAGGGGTTTATAACCCCTTTCATGTAAGGGCGATAGGTATGGAACAGCTTGTAGTCCAGATAGGGGAAGAGAAAGTTCGGGTAGAAGAAGGCTTGGCAGAATTCCTTCTGAAACTTGAAGCTGCTTATTCCCGATATGGCGGGCGGCAGAATGTTGGAATGTCCGGTGAGGCAACGGTCGTTGTGCAATGATTCCTTGTCGATAATCAGCAGTAGGTTCTTGATTGTTGCACCTGCCTTGTCCAGTGCCTTCAGCTTCAGGCAGACGGCGGCAAGGCTTTCGGCATTTCCGAATAGCCGTACGGCTCTTCCGCCGTGGAGGTATTTCTCCCATTCATGGCATTGATAAGCCATAGTGCAGGAGTTTCCCATGATATAGGAGTCGATGGGGATGGTATCCCGGTTGTTCAGATACATCTGCCACCCCACGTGCCCTTCGTTTAGTACAACCGGGGTTTGGTCGTATCGTTCATAGTTCTTCAGGACCATGAAAGGGTCGTCCAGGAAATAGACTGCCAGTAGGGCTATAAAAGGGATAAAAAGGATAAAGAGCTTTTTCATGAAACGTATGGCTGCGTTCCGTTCGCTGTTTTTCTTCATCATGTGTCTTTATTGTCAAAATTGTAAATATATGAAGCTGTCCGAGTTGAACTGTCCCAGTGTGAAAAGTATTATGGCGAGCAGATAATAGATACTCCATCTTACGGCTGCCGGCTGTCGTCCGAGGGCTTCTAGCAAATCATGCTTGGACATGAAATATTCGTAAACCAATATCAGTACGAGTGCGCTTCCTGCCACAATGCTGTTGTGGTCCGGCATTCCGATGTTCATTTCCTTCCAACTGTAATGTACGCCGAAGGAGAGGTGGCTGATGTAGTGGAACGCTTCGGCCATAGAACTTGCCCGGAAGAATATCAGAGATACGGCAAAAAGTAGGTAGGTCCTTACGACGGATAGTGTGGCATATAAGCGGCTTCCCAATTGGGCTTTCAGTCTGCGGTGAAATGTCGTGGTCTTCATCTCGTAGAAGATGATGACACCTTGAATTAGTCCGTAGACAGCGAAGTTCCATCCGGCACCATGCCAGATACCCAGTCCCGTGAAGGTCAGCGCCAGACTTAGAAATACGCCCCATTGTCCCCATCCACGCAGGCTCGAGGACAACGGGAGGTACAGATAGTCGCGTACCCAGAATGAAAGCGACATGTGCCATCGGCGCCAGAAGTCGGCAGTGGTCTGTGCAATGAACGGCCGGTTGAAGTTTGGGCTGAGCTTGAATCCCAGCATGCGCGCTCCTCCCAATGCGATGTCGGTATATCCGGAGAAGTCGGCATACAGCTCTATCGGATATAGGAGGCATGCCATCAGTAATTGCACGCCCGAGGCTGTGTATACCGACCCGAAGACACCGTCTATGTATGGGGCGATGGAGTCGGCCAGTATCAGTTTCTTTATTAGTCCCACGACAATCAGTCTCATTCCGTAGACCATGGATGTATAGTCCGTAGCTTTGCAGGACTTCAGTTGGGGGAGCATGTCACTTGCTCTTTCTATGGGACCGGAAAGGAACTTCATGAAGAAGAGCATGTATATCATGAAGTCGGGCAGGCTCTTTTCCGGTTCTTCTTCTTGCCAATAGATTTCTGTCAGGTACGAAATGGCCTGGAAAGTATAGAAAGAGATTCCCAGCGGAAAAAGGATGTGGCAGTCTGTAAGCCGGTCGGCATACCGGAATGCCAACCAGCTCACGACCAGAAAACACACACCTGAAAAATAAATTCCCTTCATGCTGCTTTCCCGCTTGGTCTGTCCTATCCATTTGCCAAGGTAGAAGGTGGTAAGCGTGAGGATGAGGGCCGTTATCAGAAAAGTGAGGTGGTAGAAGCCTATGAAGAGGCAGCTGGCTGTCAGTAAGGTCGCTTTTCTGAATCGTGAAGGAAGCGTATGGTATAGAATGAAAGTACACGCAAACAGTACGACGAAGTTCAGGGATATGAATGACATTTCCTAGTTGGTTTTGGTTAAAATGGCATGGCAGATGTCTCCCACGTTTTTGAGTTTTACAATATCTCTGAAGGTGAAGCGTACATTGAATTTCTTCTCTATCTTGTTTATCAGTTGCATGTTGGTCAGTGAATCCCATCCTTCCACATCCTGGGCGGTGGTCTCATTGTCAAGTACAATGTTCTCTCTTTTCAGTACCTCCCGAAAGATGAGGCTCATTTCATTCAAAATAGTCTGTGTATCCATTGTCAAGTTTAAATTAGTTCTTGTATTTTCTTTCTGTCTGTTTTGCTACTGGTGTTCAGCGGAAACTGTTCCAGGCAATGCATATGCTTGGGAATCATGTAGTAGGGAAGCCTGCTATACAGATATTCCTCCATCTGCTGTTTGTCGAGCTGTTTCTTCTCTACGACGAGATGTAGTTCGCACTGATTGCCGTTGTCGTATTTGGGAATGACGACTACACGGCATTCACCGTTGAAAAAGTTTTTTGCCACATGTTCAATCTCGCTCAGCTCGATGCGAAATCCTTGTATCTTTATCTGTGAGTCTTTTCGTCCGCAATAGATGATGTCACCGTCGGCATCCATCCGGCAGAGGTCTCCCGTCTTGTAGTATACTTTTCCATTGGCGGTCTCTACGAGGCATTCCCCGTTTTTTTCGGGAGCATTCCAGTATCCACCCATCACTTGATTGCCGCTAATCCATAGTTCGCCGGTTTCTCCGGTAGGCAGCGGGCGACCGTCGTTATCCATAATTAGGGCATCGATGCCTTCGAAAGGCCTTCCGATAGCGGTCATGCCGTTGTGATGCTTGCAGGAGGTGACGGGTATCCGGTAGGCAGTGCAGTAGATGGTTCCCTCTGTCGGTCCGTATAGGTTTATGAAAGAGGCATTGGGGACACATTTTCTGAAAGCATCCAACAGCTCCGCGTCAGAAGCCTCGGCAGTAACCACTAGATATCTAAGTGCGGGGAGGTGTATCTCCGGAAAATAGGGACGTAGCAGCTGGAGCAGTGAAGGGGCCACGGCAGCGAAGGTCAGGTCGTATTTTTCCAGAGTTTCAATTACGTTGATGTATTTCACGCCTTCCGGAGAAACGGTGTATATGCAAGCACCCAGCGTCAGCGGATATAGAAAGGATACGATGGAAACGTCAAAAGTGAGTTCGAACATCTGCAGCATCCGGTCGTTCTCGTCCAGTTGCCAGCCGAGGCGGTGGTAGGCGGTATAGAAAGCATTCAGGTTACGGCGGGAGATGGGTACTCCTTTGGGTTCGCCCGTGCTTCCGGAGGTAAAGATGATGTAGGCATTTTCCTCTTCTGCCGTATGGAGGATGTCTTCTGCGGCATGGAACGTGGCGGAGTTCTCTGCCTGCTCTATTTCGGAGGTACATATCAGTTCCAGATTCCGGGTGTCGAGGTTCAAGACATGGATATTCTCGGTATGCAGCACGAGGCGAATGCCTGCCGAGTCGGCAATTCTGTCGTTCCTATGTTTGGGGTAGGAAGGATGGAGGATGACGTATGTCTTTCCGCAAATCAGTGCAGATAGTATGGATGCGTATGTTTCCAGTCTGTTTTCTGCGACGATGCCGATAATTTTGTCTTCTCTGTCCTTGAATAGGGAGGATATTTTCTGTACGCAAGTTGCCAGCTCTCCATAAGTGCAGGCCGTGTCTTCGATGACGAATGCCAGTCGGTCGGCATATTTGCCGAAGGCTTTCATGATGTCGCCAATCAAGTCATTTGGATACTTTTTCATTTAGTCCGTTATGTTATAGTTCAGTTTTTGCGGAAGCGATGTTTGTCCGTCGTTCATTAAAGACAGTGGTTTCCCGCAATCTCCCTACCGGGAAATCCTTAAGATTTCTAAAAAAGGAGGGATACTGTTCGGAATAAAAGAAACAGAGGGGGCAAATACATACTCACCACAGGATAGCACGGATTAACACTGCTAAAAGCTCTTTATTATCAGAACTCCTAAGGCAATCTGTGTTAATCCGTGTTATTCTGTGGTGAGTATGATATACTCTTCGGGCAAAATGGGTTTGCGAACAAAGTCCTTATTTTGCCCAGAACAGTTTGTGGTAGTAAGTGTCTTCGGCTGACACCTCTTTATAGTAGGGATTGTAGTTGACTTCCGTATTCGGGTATCTCCAGCGGTTCGGCACATTTGTGATGGTACCGGCCACTTCGGGGAAGGCTAGGCCGGACGGATAGCCGGTACGTCGGATATCACTCCATGCCTCACGACTGGCTAGGAAACCGAAATGCAGCCACTTTTGGGTAATGATGGCATCCAGCTTGTCTGTATATTTCGTGCTGTTCCATTTGGCAGCGGCGAAAGAGGCGGTTTCTTCGGCGGTAGGGGCATCATACCGGCGTGCGTTTTCACCCGTACTTACCGAATCGTAATAGTAGTAAAGCGTGATGGACTGGCTGACAGCCTTTTTGAACTCTTCTTCCGCTTTCGCTTCATTCTTTGCCACTCCATACCCCATTTCATAGGCTTCCGCTTTCAGGAAATGGATTTCGGGTGAGGCCATTATCAGCATGTCGAATTTGTCGTTTTCCCAAAAGAAACCTTTCTGCGTGATTTGTGAGAAACCGGTGTTGCTGGTATTGACTTCGTCTTGTGCCTGCGAGTTGTAATATTCCGTCAGCTCATCCGCCACGGTAAGGTCTGTACCCAGATAACGGTGCTCGTCCAATTGACCGGTGTTCTGGTTGGTAATCTTCACGGGATTGAAGTTGAGCAGGATGCGCGGGTCGTCTTCTCCTTTCACATAAACGCCGCTCAGTGGGTCATTGCTGGTCATATCATAGTTGCCATGGCCCAGCATGCGGTCGATGATGGCGCCCGAAGCAAGTCGGTTGGTTACCCAGTCACCCAGTCCGTGGCCTGCGGTGAAGTTCAGTTGCCCAGACTTCTGGTTGACAATGAGAATGTTGTTTTCTTGTTCCTCTATCAACGGATAGGCTGACGGATTTTCCAGGATTTCCTTGATGGCGGTACGGCCTTCCGCCTGCAAGTCTCCTTGCGCGGCTACGCGCATGGCAAGGCGCAGTCGCAAGGAGTTTGCATAGCGTTCCCATTTGTCCATGTCCCCGTTGTTGATAAAGTCTTGTGTATTGAAGTTCCTCGGTGTGGGGATGGAGCGGAACCGCGGAGCAATTTCTTTGAGCTCATCAAGAATGGTTTTATAAATATCCTCGGCCTTGTCATAATGAGCATACGATTTACCTACATCGTTGGTAAGCGGCAGCGTACAAGCTTCCGAGAAAGGCATATCCCCGAAAACGTCCACTGTGGCGGCAAAGAAATCGTACAACTGTACTTTGGCGGCAAGATAGAATGCCTCGTCCTGGGCTTGTTCTGCCGCGCTTTCTTCCTCGTAGAGAGATTCCAGCTTGCGGAACTGGGCCAGTGCCGAATACACATTGTCCCACTGTCCGTCAATAGCGGGTATATAGCCGGGGGTATACATATCCGTAGTGTTGGAGTAGCCGAAGGTTTGTGCATACTTGCCCGTAAACTGTGAATCGAATCCGAAGAACCGGTTGTATTCGTAAACATCATAGTCCTTTACTTTTTGGAAGACTCCTACCATCAGATTACTGATGGTGACTTGGGTTACTTTGGAGGGGTCTTCGTATTTGCTGTCGAAGTCATAATCCGTACAGCCTGATGTTGTCAAGAGGAATGCTCCCAATGAAACAAGAGATAATATCTTTGTCTTTTTCATACTCTTTGTTGTTTTTTGGATGGTTGTTTTGTCAGAAACTTGCACGAAGTGAAACACCGAAACTGCGGGTAGCTGTGGTAGAACTTCCCACGGTAGCCTGGTTGGCCCAGGATGTTCCGACGGACGACTCCGCATCGTAGTTTTTCAGTGCTTTGTAGAAGTAGAAGAGATTACGTCCGAAGACCGACACACTCAGCCGGCCCAGTCCCAGTTTGGAGATCATCTTTTCGGGAAACTGGTAGCCGATGGTCAATTCACGCAGTTTGACATAAGAATTGTCGAATACCGAATGGCGGTATGTCAGCTGTTCGGCCTCCGTTCCCCAATTATAGGTGGTGTTGTAGTAATAGCCTGCCGGAATGATACGTGTGTTTCTTTCGCCAGTGGAGGCCACTACACCCGGAAGGATGATGCCGTCGTGGTAGATTATCTCTCCGTTGGGGCCGGCACCCGTGGAAGGGTCTACTTGTACCGGAATTCCGCTGGAATTGTTGTCGCCCGGATAGTAATAGGACAGTCCGCCGTGTTCCGTATCGCGGTACTTTAGGGATTCGGGTGTCAGACCCACTGCGGTGGCATATTGGTTCATTTCGTTGATGACATCTCCTCCGATGCGGAAGTCGATACTGAAATCGAGGAATACATTCTTGTAGGAGAAAGAGTTGAATAGACCTCCTACGCCTGCCGGATTGATGTTGCCGACTTTCTGCAATTCGGTTTGGTTGAGGTAAAGCCCTTTATCGGAAACGAGGTACTCACCGTTTTCGTTCACCTGGGGAACCTGCGCATAGATGTCACCCATTGGCTGGCCTTCCACAGCTTGTATTTTTATTCCACTGCCTCCGGAGTTGAGTATTTCCAGATAGGGCACTCCATCGGCCAGTTTCACTACTTTGTTCTTATATACACCATAGTTGGCTGTCAGGTCCCAGCGGAAATCTCTGGTCAGTATGGGAGTGGCACTGATTGATATATCCCAGCCGTGGTTGGCTACCTCGCCCACATTCATCAACACATTCTTTACGCCTGATGTGGAAGGTTGCGGTGTGGAGAGTATCTGGTCCTTTACACGGTTGTTGTAGTAAGATACATCTATACCCAACCGGTTGTTTAAGAACTTGCTTTCCAGACCTATCTCGTATTCGTACTTCTTTTCCGGACGGATATCTGCATTCCCCCATGAAGAGGGAATGGTGTTCCAGGTGAATCCGTTGTCCGAACCTTGCTCGTAGACGATATTGGCGGTATAGGTTTCAGGAGCATTTCCTACGATACCGTATGAGAGGCGCAGTTTTCCATAGTTCCACCATGACGGCATGTGGAAGGCTTGGGTGAAGAGGAAACTCAGATTAGCGGAAGGATAGAAAAAGCTCTGGTCTTTTAGGGTAGACGAGCGTTCCTGGCGTCCGGTCAGTTCAAGGAATAGATAGTTGTCCCATCCCAGGCTTAGTGTACCCATATAGCCGGTTTTCAGTAGTTCCATACGTTGCAGGGTACTGCTTGGCGTGTAGCGGCTGGCATTGAGGTCGAACCAGTTTTCCGTGACAAGCCCGCCATTGGTGGAGACCCTGATATTGTTCATATTTTCGTAGCGTCCGGTCCAGCCTACGGTGGCGGCAATGTCGAAGCGGTTGATATTATAGTTGAAGTTCAACATAACATCTCCATAAACAATGTCGTAACGGCGGTTGATGGACTGGAAGCTGCCGTTGGGGTCGTATAGGGAATTGGGTTGTTCGCTTTCATATTTCAGTGTTTGCTTCACATCTGTGATATCAGTTGAAACCTGGGCACGCAGACTCAGCCAGTTGGTTATCTGCCAGGTGGGGCGAATCATACCGATGAGCCGGTTCTCTGTCTCGTCGCTATGGTGATGGTACATATTCCACAGCATGTTGTTCACTCCGGTGGCGTAACTGGGGTCGTAGGCCCATGATTCCTCGGGAGTCAGCGTGGCGTTTCCTCCGACAAAGGTATTACGGTATCCCAGACTGGTGACGTAACTTTGTTTCAGATAGGGAATGTCCAGGAAGGTGGAGAACATGTTGCCGAAACCGCTGTATAGGTTGAGCGAGGTTTGCGGGCGGTCTTCTACATTCTGTACGATGTAGTTAAGGGAGTATTCCAGTTTCAGCGGTTTCGCCAGTTGATACGAACCGGTCAGCTTGAAGTTGTGTTTGGTGAAGCTTCCGGTCAGGGCATTGGGAATCTCGTCCATGAATGTGTAGGAGAAGCGGTTGCTGGTGGTTTCCGTCCCTTGTGAGATGGCGAGATTGTAGGTCTGGGTCCAGCCGGTGCGAAACAACTCTTTCCACGGGTTGTCGGTCAGTGCCTGGTAGGGGCGCATCTTCCCGTCCCAGTAAAGTACCTCGCTGCCGTCGTATTTTGGGCCGAAGGACAAGGTGGTGGAACGGAGGCTTTTGTAGCTTTGTCCGTTTAGGGTTCTCTGATAGAAGCCTCCCGTCTGTTTCTCATAATCGCTGTATGCGGTGTTGTAGGTTCCCGGCCCGTATACGGTCTGTACTTTTGGCAGATAAGCCGGTAAGTTTGCCATGACTTGGGCATTGAAGTCCACCGTCAGCTTGCCGCTTTTGGCGCGCTTGCTAGTGATGACTACCGCACCGTTTGCAGCCTCCGAGCCGTAGAGAGCTGTGGCGGAAGCTCCTTTCAGAATACTGAGGCTCTCGATGTCCTCTGGGTTGATGTCTACCAGACCATTGGAACGGATTTGTCCGTCGTTGCCAAATTCGGCGAAGTCCGTGCTTTTACCCGTGCCGCCGTTGCGGATGGGTACACCGTCCAGAATGATGAGTGGCTGGTTATTTCCAGTGATGGAAGTCAGTCCGCGTACGTTGATGGAGACAGCTCCGGCAGAACCGCCTTGTGTCTGTGTGATGCGGACTCCCGGTGCTTTACCGTACATGGCAGAGGCAAAGTTGGGTGCTCCTGCCTTTACCAATTCGTCTGCACTGATGGTACTGATGGCATAACCGACACGTTTCGTATCTTTTTTGATACCCATTGCCGTTACTACGACTTCTTTCAGTTGCTGGGTATCTTCGCTGAGTGTAATCTTCAGGTCGCCTTGCTTTTTTCGTTTTGCCAGGTTTATCTCCCGGGTGGCATAGCCCATGTAAGCGATAGAGAGTGTTGCATCTGCAGGAACGGTCAGTGTGAAGTTGCCGTCCACATCGGTAATGACGCCGTTGTTGGTACCTTTCTGTATGACGCTGGCACCGATAAGCGGTTCTCCTGTTACATCTCTCACAATGCCTTTAATGGTTCGGTTTTCTTGTGCGAAGGCTGTTCCGGTGAAAAGAAATGCTAATAACCAACTTGCAATAATCAAACTTTTTTGGAAGTGCGACGCTGAATGTGGAATGTCACACCGTTTTCTCATCCTGATTTTCATACTACTGAAAAATAATTGATTTATCTTATTATAAATGTTACGTCCTTTCGGCGGATATTTTAGCAAGAGGTATGCCAAACGAAAGGCAGACTATCCTTTTAAGGATGAATAATGTTGATAATCAATTGCTTATTTCCTATCGGGAAAAAGGGAAGTTCGGGTGTTTGTGGTGTGGAGATGTGGAAAAAATCCACAGTAGGTATTCCACAATTTCCCTCTCTTCCCTTGAAGTCTTGTTGTCGACCCTTATTGGTAGCCTTGTTCATCGGAGGTATGCTCTATCACTACAATAAAATCTGGTGCAGTTGCAGTGGTTGCATTTTTTTTCAGGGTGGGAGTGTTTTTGACCTTTATCCGGGAAGGATTACTCGAACGAAAGAGCTATCAGCCTGCGGTTTGTGAGATTGATATTAAGCCAGTATAAATCAGAGAATCACTTTCAAAATGTGACTACTATGGTTACTGTGGCAAATATAGTTATTCTTGATGGAAGAACTGCATGTTTGGCGTAATAAGTATCTATGTTTGGGAGAGAAAGGATAGGGAGGTACTCTTACTTTTAGGAAATTAATATCATGTTTGCACCTTATTTGTTTCGTGCAAACATGATATTAATAAATCTTAGTGGTTTATTTTACTTCCCACGTATCATTCGTCATCAATAACTCCTCGAAGTTGTGATACTTCTTCTTGGCAGACACCTCTTCGATTTGTTCATGAACAGCATCGTCGTAAGTAGGAGCTTCCACATCGCGGATAACACCGAGTGCAATCGGGAAGTCGGGACCTTCCATCAGGGCAAGCTTCAGTTGCAGGGTGTTGTCCATGCAGTGGGCATCGTGGATGAGGATATCCTTCTCTGTAATGCCGTTCTCACCGAGTTTCACGACTTTTAGACCAAAGCCTTCCTGCATCAGTCCGTATTCGTTGTTCTCGCCGAAGAGCATCGGTTCGCCGTGTTTCAAGTAGATGGCATTCTTGGCGCGGTCTTCCTTTTTGGCTACGGAGTCATGCGTACCGTTATTGAAGATAACGCAGTTTTGCAGAATCTCGCAAACGGAAGCCCCTTTGTGAGCCATGGCTGCCTTCAATATTTCCACTGTCCCCGGAGCATCGGTAGCTACCGCGCGGGCAAAGAAACGGCCGCGGGCACCGAAGCAAAGCTCTGCCGGGTGGAATGGATCTTCTACCGTACCATAGGGAGACGACTTGCTGACGAAACCACGTGGAGAGGTCGGAGAATATTGACCTTTGGTCAGACCGTAGATGCGGTTGTTCAGCAGAATCATGTTCAGGTCGATGTTACGGCGTACGGCGTGGATGAAGTGGTTACCGCCGATGGCCAGACCGTCACCGTCGCCGGAGATTTGCCATACCGTCAGGTTGGGATTGGCAACCTTGGCACCCGTAGAGATGGCAGCAGCACGTCCGTGGATGGTCTGCATTGCATACGTATTCATGTAGTAGGGCAGACGGCTGGAGCAGCCGATACCTGAGATGACGGCATTCTCCCAAGGAGCTTTGCCGATTTCTGCCATTGCTTTGTGCAGTGAAGCCAGAAAGAAGTGGTCACCACAACCCGGACACCAACGGGGTTGTCCTTTTTTATAGTCTTTTGCTGTATATTCGCACATAATCTTTTTTAATTGATGGTTGATAATTGATAGTTGATAATTGGTGGCTGATGATTGATAATCCGCGTGTTCCGCATGGTAATTATCAATTGTCAACTGTCAATTATCAATTATTTTATTGAACGCTGCCACCAGCTCGGCAACGACGAACGGCTGTCCTTTCACTTCGTTGAATTGGTACGGGGTGAAGTTGTCTATCTTCATGCGCAGATAACTTGCGAATTGTCCGAGGTTCTGTTCGGCAACTACCACCTTCTTGTACTTCTTCAGGACAGCTTCCGTGTTCTTGGGGAGCGGGTTCAGATAAGTGAAGTGGGCGAGGGCCACCTTCTTGCCTGCCTTGTTCATCTCTTCCATGGCCGAATACAAGTGGCCGTATGTACCGCCGAAACCGACAATCAGCAGGTCGGCATCGTCTGCGCAACCTTGCACTTCTACATCGGGTACGGGGATTTTGGCAACCTTCTCGGCACGCAGACGGCACATCAGGTTGTGGTTTTCCGGGTCGGTGGAGATGGCACCGGTATTGCTGTCCTTCTCCAGACCGCCGAGGATGTGCATATAGCCCTCTTGTCCGGGAATGGCCCAGTAGCGGACACCCGTTTCGGGATTGCGCTTGTACGGCGTATAGTTGTCCTTCATTTCGGGAGTGACATACGGAGGATTGATAGCAGGATAATCTGCCAACTTGGGTAGTTTCCATGCACCGGAGCCGTTGGCAACGAAGCCGTCGGTCAGCAATACGACCGGAGTCATGTGTTCCAGTGCTATCTTGCTTGCCATGTAGGCTGCGTCGAAGCAGCCCGTGGGTGAAGTGGCGGCGATGACGGGCATCGGACTTTCACCGTTGCGGCCGAACAATGCCTGCAACAAGTCTGTCTGTTCCGACTTGGTGGGCAGACCGGTGGAAGGGCCGCCGCGTTGCACGTCGAGCACTACCAACGGAAGTTCGGTAATGACTGCTAGGTTCATGGCTTCCGATTTCAGGCAGACACCGGGACCGGAAGTGGAGGTCACGGCCAGTGCGCCGGCAAAAGCAGCACCGATGGAAGTGGCGCAACCGGAGATTTCGTCTTCGCACTGCACGGTCATCACGCCCAGTGATTTGTGCTTTGAGAGTTCGTGCAGCACGTCGGTTGCAGGAGTGATGGGATAGGAACCGAGGAACAGCTTCAAGCCTGCTTTCTCGGCAGCGGCAATAAAGCCGTAGGCGGTTGCCTTGTTGCCCGTGATATCCATGTATCTGCCGGGAACGGTAGTCTTGCTTTCAATCTTATATGTGTGGGCTACGGAAGCATGGGTGTTGTGTCCGTAGTCATATCCTGCATGAATGACCTTGATATTTGCTTCGGCTATTTCGGGCTTTTTGGCGAATTTCTCGCGGATGAAATCTTCGGCTATTTTCAGATCGCGGTTGAACAGCCAGCATACCAGGCCTACTGCAAACATATTGCGGCATTTCAGCATGGACTTGTTGTCCATTCCGGTGTCGGCAAGGCAGTCTTTCACCATCTTCGAGATGGGGGCGGCGATGACATCCTGCTTAATACCCATTTCCTCTATCGGATTATCGGTCTTGAAAGCGGCCTTTTCCAAGTCTGACTTCTGGAAAGCATCTGTATCGATGATGATACAAGCAGTGGATTTAGCAAACTTATATTGGGTTTTCAGTGCGGCGGCGTTCATTGCTACCAATACGTCGCATTTGTCACCCGGGGTATAGACTTTCTCAGCACCGATATGTACCTGGAAACCGGAAACGCCGGTAAGTGAGCCTTGCGGGGCGCGGATGTCTGCCGGATAGTCGGGGAATGTACTGATGTCATTGCCCACGGTAGCCGAAACTGTTGAAAAGATGTTGCCGGCGAGTTGCATACCATCACCGGAGTCTCCGGAGAAGCGGACTACCACTTGCTCCAGTTCTTTGACCATCATGTCGTTTGCCATAACTTACGAATTACTATAGATTATTTGAGGATTACTATTCCGTTTACATGGACGGCAAATTTCGGAAAGTTAATCGGATTAACAAAACTTTTTTCGGAAAATCGGCAGAATACATTATCTTTGCATCCGCAATCAGCCTGCATCGTGCAGGAATAGCGTAGAAGTTCTACTGATATTCTACATATTCCGCTGATTATCAGTTGAGGCTCTGTAGTTCAACGGATAGAACAAGAATTTCCTAAATTTTAGATAGGGGTTCGATTCCCCTCGGAGCTACTTTTCAAGCCCGTCCCCATTAATTAAGAGGACGGGCTTTTTGCTGCCTGCTGAATTCAGCCCGCACCACTACACAGAGTTTTTTTTCTCATTTTATCTGCCATCTGCAAGGATTTGGTGCTTGCTTCGCTGCAAACCAATGTGTTGTGGGCTTGCAGATACCCCTTGCAGATACCTTGCAGATAAAGTATCTGCAAGCCCCTAAATCGGGTATAAGGCCATCCACGGTGCACAGTGCATTCATGCTCTAAATAGGGATAATCCATTAGTTCACAGTGATGAACAATTTGTTCACATGCTATAGAACAATTTGTTCATACGGTATGAAACAAAGTGTTCACCCTAATGAAACAAAGTGTTTACCCCAATGGAACAAAGTGTTTCAAAGGTTAAAACCAAAAGTTTCTTTCGATAAAACCATTCGTTTCAAAGGTTGAAACAAACTGTTCTATGTGGTGAAACGAACTGTTCTATGTGTCGAGACAAGCGGTTTTCTACGTTGAAACTGAAAGGATTCACGTTGAAGTTTGTCTTTTCCTGTCTTTTCCTGATTTCACTAGACACTTTTTTTCTTTATAAACGTAATCAGTAGACGGTTCTTTCATTTGTATGCTGATACAGTAGTCACTTCTTCCGAAGCCATACTGACAGCATAGACACAACGACAAAAAGAGCCATACCAAGAAGTTCCCTTCTTGATATGGCTCTGTAAAAAACTAATCCCTATATATACAAGTATGAATTTGTATTTGTCCGGGGTGTTTCCTGGAGATTAATGTCCTCCCAGGTAAGCTTCGTTCTGGTCGCAGGCCGGATTCTTGATCAGCTCGTCTGCCGGGATGGGCATATCCATCTTGTTGATGTTGAAGTCGAAGTCGCGGTAAGTCCGGAACTCGAATATGGCTTCGAAACCCTTCAAGTAGCCGAAGCCTTTCGGGTAGTTATGCTCGATGTGGTCTTCCAGATAGCCTGACTTCTGCATGTCTCCACGCAGGCACCATTCTGCGTTGAACTCTTTACGGCGTTCCTCGTTGACTGCCACTTTCCACAAGTCGGAAGTAAATCCTTTCTCGGTTTTCAGCTGTGCGTAGTAGTTCTGTGCGTCTACTACTGTCACGGGTGTCTCGTTGAAAGGAATGGGGTATCCTTCGGTAGCCACATACTTGCCATAGCCATTGTCTCCGTACACACTTGCCAGATTTCTGAAGTAACTGTTGAATTTGGCGGTGAGTTCACTGCTCTTACCGACTTCCATGTTGCCGAATGCGCGGTTGCGCAGGATGTTGATTTGTTTCCATCCTTCAGCTTCCTCTCCGGTTCTGAAACAACATTCCGCATAGTCCAGCATCACGTTGGGGAGGCGCTTCATATAAATGTGGTCGGGAAGCCATTGGTCTCCGGACCAGTGTGTTCCGCGTCCGTTGCGCCAGTGCTTGGTAGAGTAAACGGTCGGTGCCGGTTCTGCCGGTTCGCGGTGGAAGGTGTTGACCCATACCACTTCTTGTGCGAAAGGATTGAATCCTATCGGGCAGTCGGGGTCATACTTGATGTCGCAGTCCAGGGTTTCTACGTCTTTACCGTTCTCATCTTTCTCTATCTTTGTTTTTGCATATCCTTTTCCTATATATTTGGCATTGTCCGGGCTTGCCAGCCAGGCTTCAGGCTTGAACGATTGTTTCCAATGTTCTTTGCCGATTTCCTTCAATTTGGATTCAGGTATGGTGGCTGTCACCAAAGAACCGTCACGGCGTTTGTCGCCGTTTTCGTATGCGTCATAGAGTTCCCAGGACACGGCATAGGTTCCCCATGCACCGTTGGCGGGAGCACCGAAGTAGAAGCCTACCCAACCATGGGCCTCGGACCACTTGGCTCCGTCCCAGCCGCCCCACTGGTCGCCTTCGTTGAGCACGGCCTGCCAGATGGCCTCTTTGCCCCATACTTCATCGGCATCCCATAGCGTGGTGAATGAAGGATTCAGCTCATACGTGCCACTGTCCAGAATTTCTTTGAGGGCTGTCTTTGCCAGTCCGTAACATTCATTGGCTGTTTCGGGGCAACGATAAGCTTTCCACATGTAGGCATCGCCCAGATAAGCCAGCGCCATACCTTTCGTACAACGTCCGTACTGTCCGTCCATGGGTTCCCAGTCGAGCAGTTCGGCGGCAGCCTTCAAGTCTTCAATGATGAAGTCCCACATTTCCGCGTAGGTTTCTGCACGGGCTTTCGTCGGTGTATTTGTATAGTTCTCTCCGGTAGAAAGCATCGGTACACGGCCGAATGTGGTGGCTAACCAGAAGTACTGGTAAGCGCGGAGGGCACGTGCTTCGCCTTCCAACGATCTTTTTACGTCGTCAGACACCTTGTCGGCAGTTCCCAGTCCCGACAGGAAGTCGTTGCTTCGTGTGATGGCGGCGTATGCCTGGTTCCATCCGGCGGACAACTCGGTGGTTTGTGCATTCCATGACTGGGTCATGAACGCTTTGTCCCATCCCGTAGCCTGAGAGTCCATTGTCGGGTGTGAACCGGTGAACAGATAGGGCTTGAAGGGGTCTCCGTTGTGCCCGGCGGTGTTGCTCGGCAGCATCAGGTCGTAGCATCCGTTCAGAGCTGCTTTGGCATTGGCGTCGCTTTCGTACATGGTACTCATTTCCAAGATGGAGTAATGTGTCACGTTGAGGAACTCCTCGTTGTCGCAAGAACTGAGACCGGTCATCACCACAGCTCCTGCAATCAAACTGTATAATAATTTGTTTTTCATAATCAATGTAATGTTTGATGTTTATTAAAATTGCACATTCACGCCAAGTGTATAGGTACGCGGCATCGGGTAACGGCCGGTATCCAAACCTGTATAGAGCACACTGCCTTGACCGCACTCGGGGTCACCATACTTGTTGTAACCGGAAAGGGTTGCCAAGTTCTGGATGGAGAGGTAAACGCGGGCGTTCTGGATAGAAGCCTTCTTTACCAAGTTCTTCGGCAGGGTGTAGCCTATCTGGATGTTGGAGATACGCAAGAAGTCGCCGTTCTTCACCCACATGTCAGAGGCACGCATGTTGTAGTTGGGGTCGAGGAAAGACAAGCGGGAAAGTGTACCGTTGGGATTCTCGGGAGACCATGCCTGGGCGGCAGCTTCCTTCAGGATGTTGGGCGCACAGCCGTCATCGGAAGAGAACATGTTGGACAGACGCATGGCGGAATAAGAGAAGATGTCTTGTCCCAATACGCCGTAGAGATATACGGAGAAGTCCCAGTTCTTGTAGCTGGCGCCGAGGTTCAGACCGTAGTTCAGGGTCGGGAAACCGTCGCCGAGAATATCCATATCGTCCTCGTTGATGATTCCGTCACCGTTCAAGTCCTTGTACTTGAAGTCGCCCGCTTTGGTTCCGTCCGTCTGGTAGTAGACTTTCTCTTTTTCCCAATCTTTTCCTGCTGCAAGGGTGGCTGCTTTGTTCATTGCTTCGACTTCTGCGTCGGATTGGAAAACGCCTTCTACACGGAAGCCGTAGAATGAACCTACCGCATAGCCTTCCTTGCAGATGGAGTGGTTGCCCCAGTGATAACCGGCAGCGGCACCTACGGCACCGGTATTGGAACCGTCCTCGGTACCTTTACCGGAGGAGTCGGAGTTGGTGTTGTAAGCAGGTTCTCCCATCTTCTTGATTTTGTTCTTCAAGGTAGAACCGGTCAGAGTGGCATTGATGCTCCAGTCTTTGTTCAGGCGCTTGTTGTAGGCGAGGCTGAATTCAAAACCTTTGTTCTCGATTTCGCCGTAGTTGGTGTAGACTTGTGAGAAACCGGTAGAAGGACGTATCTGGCGGTAGAGCAGCAAATCCTTGGACTTGCGGATGAAGTAGTCCATTGTCAGGTTCAAGTCGCCCTGCAGGAAGCTGGCATCGATACCGATGTTCATCTGCTCGTTGGTTTCCCATTTCAGGTTGGTGTCTACCAATCCGGCGAAGTAACCGGTGGCGAATGTCATGCCGTTCCACATGCCCATGCCTTGTCCGTTGCCGTAGAAGGAGTATTTTACATTTTCAAGTGACAGACCTGCCACAGAAAGGTCGGTGGCGCCACCGGAATTACCGGTTTGTCCCCAGCCAAGACGGAGCTTCAGGTTGGAAACCACGTCCTGATTCTGCATGAAAGCTTCTTCTGACACGCGCCATGCCAAAGCTGCGGAAGGGAAGGTACCCCAACGGTTGCCGGCACCGAAGTTGGAAGAACCGTCGCGACGGAGCGTGGCGGTCAGGATGTAGCGGTTCAGCAAGCTGTAGCTTGCGCGGCCGAAGTAGGAGATGCCACGGCTTTCCAGATTCAGGGCGCCGCTTCCGCTCAGTGTCTCGGGCTTGGTGGTCAGGCCTACGTTACGGTTGTCCGGACTCCAGAATCCTCTTGAAGAGGCGGAAGTCCACTGGCCGTAATAGCGTGAAACCTCGTTACCCAACATTACGGTCAGGTCGTGCACGTCGTTCTTCCAGCTATAAGTCAGCGTATTCTGGATGGAGAGTGTCTGTCCGTCATTGTTGCCCAGGCCAAAGCTATAATCGTTGTCGTTGCTCGGATTGACGTAGGCGTTTGTTCCTTTGGTCACGTCGATGGCTGTTCCGTTGTAGTAGTTTACACGTTTGATGCCGCCGCTGAAGTTGTTGTCGGAGTTGCCGGTGTAGTCGTATGAAACCAGCGTCTTCCAGCTCAGACCCTTCAGCGGAGTGACTGTCAGGTAGGCACTTGCCAAGGCACGGTTGGTACGGTTGCGCTTGTTCAGCTCCATCTGCTTGGCATACATATTACCTATTGTTGTTCCCCAGAAACCATCGTTGGTATCTTTACCGCCGAGCACTTCACCATACGTGCCGTCGGGGTTGACCACGTTCGGAGAAATGTACGAACCGACGGGTACACCGTCATACGTGGCATCGCCACGAGTCACGAAGTCCATTGTCGGGCACATGAAAGCGAAGTCACGCAAAGAGGAAAGGTTACCGAAGTTACCGATAGAGTTGTTCGAGCCGTGGGCATCGGTATGGATATAGCTTACGTCAGCGCCGAATTCCAGGTAATTGTTGACTTTGGTCTTCACGTTGGCGCGAGCCGTGATGCGTTGGTATTGCGTGTTGACTACCATACCGTCGTTGCGCAGGAAACCGATAGAAGCATTGTACTGTGTCTTCTCCGTACCGCCGGAAGTAGAGATGCTGTAGTTCTGCTTCCAGGATGCACGGGTCATCACGTCTTGCCAGTCAATCTGCTTGCGTTTGCCGTCATATTGCTCGCTCCACACTTCGTTCCAAAGGCTTGTGCCGTCGTTGGCACGTGCTTGGCGCAGGTTGGCGGCATATTGGTCTACATTACAAACGTCCAGCTTGTTGGGCAGTGTCTGGAGACCGAAGTCGGCAGTGATGTTGATGGAAGAATGTCCTTTTGTCCCGTGTTTAGTAGTAATCATGACTACACCGTTGGCACCTGCCGAACCATAGATGGCAGTTGCGGAGGCATCCTTCAGCACTTCGATGGATTCGATGTCGGAAGGATTGATGAAGTTGGCATTGGTACCCACCTGTATGCCGTCTACTACATAGAGCGGGTCTGCCTTGCCGTTGATGGTGGCAACACCACGGATACGGACGGCGGCATTGGCATCGGGAGCACCGTCCTGCATGGTTACTATGACACCCGGGGCTGCACCTTGCAAGCCTTGTGCAATGTTGGTAGGAGTGCGGCGCAACATGTCTTCTGCGTTTACAGAAGCTACCGAACCGGCAATGTCGCTCTTCTTCATCGTACCGTAGCCCACAACTATTACTTCGTCCAAAGCTTGTGCGTCTTCTTTCAATATGATGTCCAATGTGGTCTTGCCGGCTACTTGGACAGTCTGAGTGACATAGCCGATAAAGGAGAAGGTCAATTTGGCATTGGAGGGAACGCTCATCTGATATTGACCGTTGATGTCTGTGATGATGCCGTTCGTCGTACCTACTTGCAGGACGTTTACACCCGGCATGCTTTCGCCGCTGGTATCTTTTACGGTACCTTTCACTGTAATGTTCTGGGCACATACCCAAACAGGAATCATCAGTAGGAATGATAATAACCCGATACTTCTTTTAAGATTAATGTTTTTCATATAAAAATAGGTAATAGAAAAAATAAATTTTACTATAGTGGTTAATTAAGGTATAAATGCTGTTTTTACAATTTATACGGAAGGAATGAACTTTTTTTCTATGTCTTCATAATTGCTTTGATTTAACAGGTTAATACTTTATATTATTCTCGTTTCATATCGAAAGCAAAATTATCAATTAGATATTAATAAGTGTGAAATTCACGCTACCTCTTGTTTACTCGACGTAACATCTATAGATGAAAATGTTACAAAAACTGTTTCGTACGTTACATAGCACCGGCAATGTGGTATTTGGTGGGTGTTGAATCTTCACTTGACCCTATTGAAGTTGACAACGCGATACTTCAAGTTGACAGACACTGGCATCCAATCTGTCAGACACTTGTGTTCAGCTTGTCAGGCACTGGTGTCTATCGCGACAGACACCAGTGCCTGACAAGCTGAACACAAGTGTCTGACGACATGCCGGAGACAGCGGAATGTCCTTCACCGTCAACCCTCGAAATGAAAAGAAGTTTCACCGGGAACCCCGATGAATAGAGCGGTTCTGAAAAAGGTGAAAGCTGTGACGAGTTTATTTCACCACAGAGGACACAGAGTCTCACAGAGTTTTTTGAGGGAATCAAAATCGGTAGTATCTGTCATTAGCTTGTAAAAGGAGAAAACTCTGTGAGACTCTGTGTCCTCCGTGGTGAAAGCTAAATTATCATTTATGTACCAACTTATTTTTTTATGATTACATAGTCCCCTTCGTTGCATTATGTTCAATGGAGATTTTACTGTTCGTCAAGTATTGTGATAGAATAGTCGGGAGAAACGAGGGAGTATAGCTTTACATCATTGGGCAATTTGTTATCCTTGGCGAATTCCTTGTTCATTTCATATACTTTACCACTGAATTTGACCTTTAAACCCTCGATTGCTATCTTGAGTAGGGCTTCTTCTGCATCCTTGGAGGTTGTACGTATATAGAAACGGCTCTTCTCTTCGTCTTCTATGTAGGTCAGTCCGAGGCTTCTATCTTTATGTACCACTCCCGCAATGGAGTTTGCCTCCATCAGATAGTTACCGACTATAGTTATCGTTCTGGGGGGAGGAACGCGATCGCCAACAACAAGATTATCATCCTTATTGTTACAAGCAGAATTGAATATGACCGTTCCCATCATCATCAGAAGGAATACGCAAACAGACGGCAAATTGTTTCTTTTCATATGATTCAGTTATTGATTGTTGTGAAAATAATTAGCAAAAGTCAAATTAATTCATCGTAACTTATTTATTAGGGTTAAACAAATCTATAATGTATTGGAGATGCAACCTTGGTTTGATGAGTTGACGCTTCATGTAACTTCTGTCTTACATCGAAAACAAAATTACGAATTAAATGTCAATGGTTGTGATATTTGCGTTGTTTTTTGTTTGCTTGATGTTACATCTATAGATATGAATGTTGCAGAAACTGTCTTGTATGTTACATGGCATCAGTAATATAAAGCTGAACATAAGACGCCGGAGACAGAGAAAATGGAGATGCCTCTATTGAAGAGAGTAGGTGATATCCGTTCCCTTCTCTTTCCGGGCTGTCCGGCTGATGTCGTATGCGGAGGTGTTGACCTTTCCGGAGATGAACTCGGGGATATTATAGGATTTCATCAGGAAGGTGTAATGGTCTTTCTCCTTTTGCGGCAGCAAGAGGGGCTTGTGTGCTTTCCCTTCTTCGTCTATATAGGCAATGAAGGGGCGGGTATACAGTCCGTCTGTGCGTCGGCTGCTGAACACCACCCAGTGGCTGTTGCTGCTCCATGAATGGTAACTCTCCACGTCGTTGCTGTTCAGTGCCGACAAGGGGCGGATTTGGTTGGTGTGCAGGTGGGCGAGGTATAGGTCCGCATCCTTGTGCCAGATGGAAAAGTTGCCGTATGCGGAGAGGGTGAACATGAGGAATTTGCCGTCGGGCGATACGCGGGGGAAAGAGACGCTTTTTCCTGCCCGGCGTGCATTGTAAAGCGTGTCTGCCTTGCTGCCGAACGAACGGGTGTCTGCATCAAAGCCGATGGAACACAGGCTGTACTTCACTTGGTCGTATTTTCCGGGTATGCTCACGCTGTCCGCGGAACAGAAATAGAGCGTTCTTCCATCGGGCGAGAAAGTGGGGAATGTCTCAAAGGCAGTGGCCGAGGACAGAAGTGGGGAGCTGACAATCTGCTTCCGTTTCACGTCGTAAATCACGACATCGGAGGCATAATCCATGACTTCCACGCGGTTCGGGTCGGTGGTATGGAACATCTGCTTGGTATCGTTCACCGAGAATGCCACAAAATTGCCGGAGGGATGCCACGACGGGTAGACCAATGCCGAAATGGTCTGCGGTGTTTTCGTATTCAGTTTCTTTATCTGTCCTTCCTCTATGATGTAGGTCCCTCCGTAGTCGGAACGGAGGTGGAACAGCATTTTCTCCGGGTTCTGCCCGCAGAAGGAATGGCAGTTCATGCAGCCGTAGCCGGTCATCTTGTTGGTGAGGATGGCTGTTTCCTCATAGTTTTCCAGACAACGTTGGTAGATGCCCATCTCGTTCCAGGTCTCGTAGCCCGGTTCTATCAGCCGGTAGGCGATGTAGGGGTCTATCTTCTCTTTGGCGATGTAGAGGTGGAAAGGGGCGTATTCTTCCCATTTGTCTCCTCTTTGGGCCTGCAGGCGGACGGTGATGGTAGATGCGGCGTCTACGAGCCTTTTCCATTTGGAGGGACTGATGGCTATCTGCCCGTTGCGGGTTGTGACGGTAGTTTCTTCATCGCCTGCCCGGTATATGGCCCGGAGACGGGAGGCATGGCAGCTGTCCGGCAGGGAGAAGCATGGGGGAGCCATGTTCGGGGGAAGCGTGACTTCGGTATAATCGGGCGATATGGGAGGCCGGCAACTGGTATGGCGGTCGATATGTACGTTTTGTGAGCAGGCTGCCAGCAGCAGGCAGCTGATTAGGGTTGGCAGATATGTCAGGATTCTCGTTTTCATTTCTGTTTTCATTTTCTATATTTCAGGAAATACCATAAGTTGTGGGAGTCTTTGGAGGGTTGTCGGCTGAATTCCTCGAAGCGCTCCACGGTAGCTGCCTGTATGTTGTATCGCTCCAATGTTTCCCGGTCTCCGGCGGCAAAGACAACCACTCCCTCCTGAAAGCAGACGGGCAGCACGGACGGCAGCGCCGGTGTGCCATAGAATGTTTCGAGGGTGGCCTTGAACCGTGGAATATCCTTGGACAGCAGATATAGTGAGCCTAAGTACTGGATGGTGGTCTTGTGCATGGGGTTCTTGAGGACGATTTGCTTTAAATCGTCGTCCAGCCCTTTGATGCCCGAGAAACGGTTGTCGGGGAAGAGGCATTTTCGCTTGCTGCCTAAGATGGAATCGGTCTCTACAGCCGGGTCGTTCCATAGAAAACGTCTGTGGGCTGTGGCCCAGTCTTTATAGAAGAGTGTACTTTCAAGTATATCAAGATACTTCTTTGCAGTGCCATAATGCCCGTAGATAAGGCTGGTCTGGACCAGCCGTTGCAGCATGCGTGGAGAGAAATTGCCCATGCCTTCGTTGGCCTCGAAGGCATATCGTTGTGAAAAGGCGATGTGCCCCATTGAGAAATAGATGTCGCTGAGCAGTGCGGACAGGTAGGGCGTTTTGTTTCCGGGCACGTAAATGGTCTGTATGTCTATGCAGGGTTGCATGAACAGTTGGTCGGCCAACAGGCCTTGTTCTGCCAGTGCGACGTTGTGATAATTCTGGAAAAGCAGGTTGTTCATGGGCATGTTTTCGCATTTGTCTGTTATCTTGTCCCATTGGCAGTGGCGTGCGTAGTGGTTCAGTTCTTTAAAGACTTCATTGTTCCTGTCGATGTATTGGGGGATGCCGACAAAAGTGAAAGCGACTGCACATGCGAGTTGGGCAGCGATAAGGGTTCCTTGCATCCATCTTCTTTTGAATCTGAATGATTTGCATAGACCGCTTGTGATGAAAACGGCCAGTGTCAGCCCCCAAGGCAGATAGATGATGGAGCCTGCTTGGAGTCTTAGCGTGAAGTAGCCGTCGGGCAGCAGGACGTGTTCCAATTCGCCGGAAAGTCCCATCCGTAAGCAAGTTTCAGCGGTCAGGTACACCATTAGCGGAAGGGATATGAACCAGAGTGCCCTCTTCTTGTGACAGAACAATTCTATGATCAGTATGAGGCAGCTGTACAGAAAGGCGACCGGTCCTGCCGTTGCGAAGAGCAGGAAGGTGCTTGCAAGAGAATAGGCAAACCGTCCGGTGAACTTGTGGAAGAAGAACCGCAGGCGGAGGAAAAGCAGCATCCACAGGAAGGCTATGGTTCCGGTGTATTGGTAGTTTACGTTGTAGTGCAGGAAGAACAATGCTGCAACGGGGAAAAGGGCGAGTGGTAATGTGAGTTTGCTTTTTGTCCAGCGGTGCAGGATGTCGGCTGTCAGCAGTGCAATCCACGTCAGTAGCAGTGCTGTTATCAATATTCCGGTCAGGGGTCGGCAGAAGAATTGGGTCAGGAAGCTTGAAAGGAGTTGTACGCATCCGCCGGGCAGAGCCAAAGAACCGCTAAGGTAGGCGGAATTATAGATGAAGGTGTCCCATTGTTCCAGATAACAGAAGCTGTAGTAGCCCGTCTGGCTCAATAGAAAAGCAAGTAATGCAAATAGGGCAGTCCCTGCAACGATGTATGGGATTCTTCTGCTGTGAGGTGCCGGTCTGTTCATGGTATATAGGGTTTTGATGACAAAAGTAGATAGAATAAACGATAATGTGGGAAAATCTCAGGCCGATTATTGGGGGCATACGGGCCGATGTAACATGGATAAAAGTATTTGTAACACTGGGCGTGCCTTGATGACGGCCGGGATGGGACAAAAAGGAGGCCAAGCCTGAAAATGTAATGATGGCGATAAAACGTGATACATATGCATAATAATTATAAGAAGTGTATTTGCTACATTTGTAGCAGAGATATTCTACCATGAAAATCTGATGAGATAATAGATTACTAACTGACAATTTGCTTATGAAAAACAAACTCTTGTTATCCGTTGCAATCTTTCTTTGCCTCATGGCAGGCAGGGCGCAAGCACAGAATCCCATAATCCGCGATCAGTTTTCGGCCGATCCCACAGCGAGGGTCTTTGATGGAAAGATATATTTGTACCCTTCTCACGACATTCCCAGCCCTATAGAACGGCTGAAAGAATGGTTCTGTATGGCCGATTACCATGTGTTCTCTTCCGATGACTTGGCGCATTGGGAAGACCATGGGGTCATTGTCAGCCAGGAACGCATTCCTTGGGCCAGACCGGACGCCTATTCCATGTGGGCACCGGACTGTGTCTGCAAGGATGGCAAGTATTATTTCTATTTTCCTGCTACCCCTCGGGGCGTGGAAAAGGGATTTGCTGTAGGAGTGGCCGTATCGGACAAGCCAAGCGGCCCCTTTATGCCGCAGATGCGTCCCATAGAAGGAGTGGACGGCATTGACCCTTGTGTGCTGACGGACAAGGACGGACAAAGTTATATCTACTGGGCAGGCCGCGGCATGATGATGGCAAAGCTGAAAGATAATATGGTGGAACTTGCTTCGGAACCGGTGCCGGTGCCGGGATTGCCCGACGGATTCAAGGAAGGGCCTTTTGTCTTTGAACGGGAAGGGAAATACTATTTTACCTTTCCATGGGTGAGGGACAAGACGGAAACGCTGGCCTATGGCATGGGAGACAGCCCGATGGGGCCTTTTGAATTCAAGGGAATCATCATGGATGAATCGCCGGTGGATTGCTGGACGAATCATCATTCCATCGTGGAATATCGGGGGCAATGGTATCTCTTTTACCATCATAACGATTATTCGCCGCATTTTGATAAGAATCGTTCCGTCTGTGTAGACTCGCTCTTTTTTAATGCCGACGGTACCATCCGCAAGGTGATTCCCACTCTGCGGGGAGTAGGAATTACGGATGCACGCACACGCATCCGGATAGACCGTTATAGCAGCATCAGTCCTGCGGGAATTTCCATCGCTTTTCTGGATGAGGCGGAGCCGTTCAAGGGCTGGAAGACAATCTTCGGTAAGAAGAATGCCTGGTTGCAATATAATAAGGTGGACTTTGGGAATGAAAAAGTGCAGGAACTGGTGGTGCGTACCCGCTCTTTGTCCGGTGGCGTATTGCAAGTACGCACCGGGAAGAATGGCAAGCCGGTGGCGACTGTTTCCATTCCTCGCAGTAAGGAGTGGGTAGAGAGCCGTGTGCCGGTTGTATCGGCTCCTACGGGCGTGAACGATTTGCACGTATCGCTTCTGAAAGGCTCGCAGGTGGAAGTGGACTGGATAGGCTTTGATGCCCTGCCGTGGGAGGAAGGTGCTTTCAAAACCCGTGAATACCGTAATCTGTTTGCAGAAGTGGGCTATAAGCAGGATGACATTGATGCCAAACTGAAAGAAGTGTTCGACGGCGTATTTTATGGACCTGATAAGGTATATTTTGAGGTCGGTGATTCCATGGCCTACATCAGTGACATCAAAAATCATGATGTGCGTACCGAAGGCATGTCCTACGGGATGATGATTGCTGTGCAGTTTGATAGGAAAGACATCTTCGACCGCTTGTGGCGTTGGGGGAAAAAGTACATGCAGCATCAGGACGGTCCTCTGAAAGGTTACTTTGCCTGGAGTTGCCGGACGGACGGCATACGTAATGCGCAGGGACCGGCTTCGGATGGGGAACTTTATTACGTCACTTCCCTTATCTTCGCTTCCAATCGCTGGGGCAACGATACGGGTATCGATTACTTGGCTGAGGCCAAGAATATTCTGGATTGTTCCATGCAGAAAGCCGGGATGGACCGTGTGGCTCCTTTCATCAACCTGGAGCAGAAACTGATCACATTTACTCCTGACCCTTGGGGAGAACGGTTTACCGATCCTTCTTACCATCTGCCTGCATTCTATGAAGTATGGGCAAGATGGGCGGACGATGGCAGAGCGGGTTTCTGGAGAGAGTGTGCACGCCGGAGCAGGGAGTATCTGCATCGAAGCATCCACCCCGAGACCGGGCTTAATCCGGATTACAATAATTATGACGGGACTTTGCTTGGTAGCGACCGGATTATCGGTGATGCTTTCCGCTTTGATTCCTGGCGTGTCCCCATGAACATCGCTCTGGATTATTCCTGGGCGTGCGAAGATGCCGAGTGGCAGCGGGAGTATGGAAACAGGATACAGAATTTTCTTTATGGTCAGGGCATAGATACTTTCGTTGACCAGTATAATGTGGACGGCACGCCGGTGAAGGAAATTTTGGGAGCCGGAGCGCATAAGCAGTTGCGCCATTCACTGGGGCTGGTGGCTACGGCGGCGGCTGTATCGCTGACTTGTACGCACAACAAGAGCCGCGAGTTCATTCATCGGCTTTGGAATGCGGAGCATGTTCCTTACGAAGACGGCTATTTCGATGCCTATTACGACGGATTGCTCAGGCTGTTCGCCTTTATGCATCTGAGCGGAAATTACAGAATCATCTTTCCTGAATGAAGATGAATAATTGTTTGTGTAGAACCTTAAAATAAGAATAGAACATGAAGCACATTTTATCGATTGGCATTTTATGCTTGCTGGCGGCTTGTAGCCCGAAAGAGAATCAGAAAACATTTGTTTATGAGGGAAATCCTCTGGTAAGAAACAACTTTACGGCCGACCCTGCCGCATTGGTACATGGCGATAGGTTGTATCTGTATGTCGGACACGATGAGTATTATGCCGGACAAGATACGGCTTCGGGAGGCAGGGAGTTCAATATTACCGAATGGCTGTGTTACTCGACGACTGATATGAAGAACTGGACAGAGCATGGTGCTGTATTGAGCCCTGCCGACTTTAAATGGGCGGTGGGAGAAGCGTGGGCTTCTCAGGTGATAGAAAGAGATGGAAAGTTCTATTATTATACCACGGTGCAGGCAGGCGAACCTTGTGTGGGCAAAGCCATTGGAGTGGCGGTAAGCGATAGTCCCACAGGGCCGTTCACGGATGCTATCGGCCGACCGTTGGTGACGGACGACATGACTTCCAACGGTGCCCGGGGGTGGTGGAATGATATAGACCCCACCGTGTTGGTTGAGGAGGATGGCCAGGCATGGCTGTGCTGGGGAAACGGCACTTGCTTTCTGGCAAGGCTGAAACCGAATATGACGGAGCTGGATGGCGACATCGCAGTGGTGGATTTGCCCGAATACGTGGAAGGTCCGTGGCTGCATGTACGGAATGGCATCTATTATCTCACTTATGCCTCGATGGGAGAGGGACGGGAAAATATCGCTTATGCCACGGCTTCCGGTATGGAAGGGCCTTGGACGTACCGGGGCGAACTGACCGGCATGGCGGAGAACAGTTTCACCATCCATCCGGCCATCGTGGAATTCAAAGGGAAGTGGTACCTCTTCTACCACAATGCCGCACTCACATTGGACGGCCGTGCAGGTGCGATAGGCCGTCGTTCAGTCTGCGTGGACGAGTTGCATTACAATGAAGACGGGACTATGCAGTATGTAGAACAAACCAAAGGTAATTAATGACATAAATAATAGAACTGTTATGAAAAATTCTCTTTCTTTAGGATTGATATTGTCTGGTTTGCTGCTGCTGAATGTGGTAGCTTTTGCCCAAGACCCAGACTTGACCGCAGAAGAGGTGCTGAAAAATACGGTCGCTGCCTCTTCCAATATGCACGGTTGTGATTTCCCACGCTTAGACAAGGAGAACCGGGCTTATTTCCGTCTCTATTCGCCGGACGTAAAACGCTTGCAGATAGATATATGCGGTAAAAAATATGAAATGAACAAGGATGAAAACGGCTGGTGGACAGTAAAGACCGATCCGTTAGTGGTAGGTTTCCACTATTACTTCTTGCTTGTGGACGGTTTCTCGGTCATAGACCCGATGAGTTGCACTTTCTTCGGATGCAGCCGTATGGCAAGCGGCATTGAAGTGCCCGAAGGAAAAGAGGGTGA
This sequence comes from Bacteroides sp. AR29, assembly GCF_900217715.1. Lineage (NCBI taxonomy): Bacteria > Pseudomonadati > Bacteroidota > Bacteroidia > Bacteroidales > Bacteroidaceae > Bacteroides > Bacteroides sp. AR29. Next base: position 48,875 of record NZ_OBMS01000005.1, on the reverse strand, counting down.
TTATTATCGTGTGCAGAATGTGCCTCATGGGCAAGTGCGTACCTGCACTTACTATGCCGAAAGCCAGCAGCGTTTCCGTCGTTGCGTAGTCTACACCCCGGCCGAATATGAAAAGAACACCAAGAAACGCTATCCGGTACTTTATCTGCAGCATGGTATGGGAGAGGACGAGACGGGCTGGATCACTCAAGGCTTTATGTATAACATACTTGATAATCAGATAGCGGAAGGAAAGTGTGTGCCTATGATTGTGGTGATGGAAAGTGGGGATATTGAAGTAGGTTTCCGTCCTCGTCCTGGAAAGGATGTGGATGCGGAACGTAATCTGTATGGCTCTGCGTTTGCTACGCTGATGATAAATGACCTTATTCCCATGATAGACGAAACTTTCCGTACTTATACAGACCGGGAACACCGTGCTATGGCCGGACTGTCATGGGGAGGAAAGCAGACTTTTGACATCACGCTGACCAACCTTGACAAGTTTTCATACATAGGCGGCTTCAGTGGAGCCATCTTCGGACTGGATGTAAAGGATGCTTTCAATGGTGTGTTTGCCGATGCAGACAGTTTCAACAAAAAGGTGCATTATCTCTTCTTGGGTTGCGGCACGGAAGAGAACATGGGCACCAAACAATTGGTCGAGAGCCTCCGTGACATGAATATCCGTGTGGACTTCTACGAATCGCAAGGAACGGCACACGAATGGCTGACTTGGCGCCGGTGCCTGAATGAATTCATCCCGCATCTGTTTAGAGGGAAGCAGAAGTAATTTTGTGTTATACAATGAATCTCCCGAAACAGTCCGGGACTGGCATGATGCAGAGTGTCGTATCAATATATCCGGTCGCTGTGCTGATTTGGGGCAAATATTCAAACAGAGAAATGAACATACGGAGATTTTTTTTACTTTTATGCAACTTGGTCGGCTATGCCTTAGGATTGCCGGCACAACAGACTGCCGTCAATCCGCTGATTTATGCCGATGTACCGGATATGTCGATGGTGCGGGTGGATGATACCTATTATATGAGCAGTACCACGATGCACATGGTGCCGGGGGTACCTATTATGAAATCAAAGGATTTGGTGAACTGGGAACTGGTGAGCTATGCGTATGATAGGTTGACCGACGATGTTCCTGCCATGAACCTGGATGACGGGCAGAATACCTACGGACGTGGCTCGTGGGCAAGCTGTATCCGCTATCACAAAGGGATGTATTATGTTTCCACTTTTGCACAAACCACCGGTAAGACTTATTTTTTCATGACACGCGATATTGAGAAAGGACCGTGGAAGCGTGTGGAGTTCGCACCGTCTTGTCATGACCATACTTTCTTCTTTGATGAAGATGGCCGGAATTATCTGATTTATGGCAATGGCAAGTTGTTTATTGCGGAACTGGAGGCAGATTTGTCCGGCTTGAAAACCGGTACGGAACGGGTGCTGTTGGAGAATGCCAGTGCTCCGGCAGGCGGTGATATTATGTTGGGGGCAGAAGGCTCGCAACTGTTCAAGGTAGATGGCAGGTATTATCTGTTCAACATCACTTGGCCAAGGAACGGTATGCGTACAGTGGTGGTGCACCGTGCCGATAAGATAACGGGACCTTACGAAGGGCGCGTTGTCTTTCAGGACCGTGGTATTGCCCAAGGCGGACTGGTGGATACGCCGGACGGACGGTGGTTTGCCTATCTGTTTCAGGATTGCGGTGCAGTGGGGCGCATTCCCTATCTGGTGCCGGTGCAGTGGGAAGACGGCTGGCCGGTATTGGGGGTGAATGGCGTGGCTCCCGACAAGTTGGAGCTTCCGGCAGGCAAGGGACTGATTCCGGGAATTGTCTGCTCCGACGAGTTCGTGCGCAAGGCAGGCGAGGCCGACCTGCCGCTTGTGTGGCAGTGGAACCATAATCCGGACAATGCCCTCTGGTCTGTATCGGCACGTAAGGGTTATTTGCGATTGACCACCGGTCGTTTGGAATCTTCTTTTATGCAGGCAAAAGGGACATTGACGCAGCGTACCATCGGACCGGTTTGTTCCGGTTCTGTCTGCATGGACGCATCGGGCATGAAGGATGGAGACTTCGCCGGGCTTTCGCTCTTCCAGCACAAGTACGGGCAGGTGGGTGTGAAGATAGTGAACGGAGAGAAGTGTATTGTGATGGTGAATGGAGAACTGGAAGAACCGGTGGAGGTAGAGAAAATTCCGTTAAGCAGGAATAGGGTTTATTTCAAGGCTGAATGTGACTTTAGAGACCGGAAGGATATCGGCTATTTCTACTATAGCCTGAACGGAAAGGAGTGGAAGCCGTTAGGTAGCCCGTTGAAGATGGAATATACCTTGCCGCATTTCATGGGTTATCGTTTCGCCTTGTTCAACTATGCTGCGAAAGAAATAGGTGGTTATGCAGATTTTGACTATTTCAGGATAGAAGACAGCATGCAGCCTGCGGATACCTGTCGGGATGTGGTATACAGTGGCATCAGTGCCTATTTTTCGCCGATTCGGGCGGGAGGGGCGCAGCCTGATGCCGAAGGATTTATAAGACGCTGGCTGCTGTTGGAGCCGATTGCCAAGCCGAATCGTAGTAATGCGGTTTTTACAGACAGCTATATAAGGAAAGCATTTACAACGGAATACTTTCCGAATCAGTTTACGGTTCTTCCCGAAGCGGGAGCGAAGGTCAGGGTGGGCAATCAGAAACTGACATGGCATGCTTTGGACAGCAAGAACTTCAATGTTAAACTATTCCGCTTTGCCCATGGACTGGATAAGAATGTATATGGCGTTCTGTTTTGGGCTGTGGCAGTGGTCAATTGTGCGGAAGACATTAATAATGTAAGGATGGCGGTAGGCTCCAATTCTGCATCCATGTGGTGGCTGAATGGAGAGGAAGCCATAGTACTTTCCGGAGACAGGCGCATGGTGAAGGATGATTGTGTATCACCCCGGTTGACATTGAAAAAGGGAAAGAATATCGTCCGGGGAGCGGTAATCAACGGTCCTGGGATGAGTGATTTTTGCGTTCGTTTTTTGGATGAAAAAGGACAACCCGTAAGAAATATTTCTGTCAGTTGTAAATAAGGGGCAGTTCATGGCTCTGTCCGGAATATGCAGTGGCACTACAGAGTATGCACTTCCAGGTGCTGTCTATTCAATTCCGAAACGAGTATTTAAATATTGAAATCATTATGATAGTAAGAAACAAATGGATAGGGGCTGTAGCCTTTATGTCGGCATTTTTTGTGGATACAGTTGTTGCACAAGTTGGAAAGCCGTTTATTCATGATCCTTCGACCATTGTGGAGTGTGAAGGAAAGTATTATACATTCGGTACGGGAGGAGGTGGGCTGATTTCCGAAGACGGATGGACTTGGAACAGTGGCGCGGTGAGACCCGGGGGAGGAGCTGCTCCCGATGTGGTAAGGATTGGTGACCGTTATCTGGTGGCTTATGGTGCCACCGGTGGCGGATTGGGTGGCGGACACAATGGCGTGATTTATACGATGTGGAACAAAACCCTTGACCCACAGTCTCCTGATTTCGGATATTCGGAGCCGGTGGCAGTTGCTTCGTCGGATGGTATCGAAGACAATGATGCCATAGACCCCGGGCTTCTGCTGGATCCTACCGATGGACGGCTGTGGATGTCTTATGGCACTTATTTTGGCTTTATCCGTCTTGTGGAACTTGACCCGAAGACGGGAAAACGTATGGAAGGAAATCAGCCGGTGGATATTGCCATTGACTGCGAAGCTACGGATTTGATTTATCGTGATGGGTGGTATTACCTTTTGGGTACGCACGGGACTTGTTGTGACGGACTGAATTCCACTTACAACATTGTGGTGGGCCGTTCGCGCAAGGTGACCGGTCCTTACATGGACAATGTAGGGAGAAGTATGCTTGAAGGAGGCGGCCGCATGGTGGTCGCTGCCGGAGGAAGAGTGGTGGGACCGGGACATTTCGGGCTTTTTGACCTTGGTGACGGAATACAGAAAATGTCATGCCATTATGAAGCGGACTTGGACCGAAGTGGAATAAGCGTACTGGGTATTCGTCCGTTGTTATGGAAGAATGGTTGGCCCGTTGCCGGTGACAATTTCAAAGAAGGTACTTATGAAATAGAATCAGAAAGAAGAGGATATGCCTTGGAACTGGCTGTGGATTTTGTAAGAATGCCGGGAGGCATGCGCTGGTTTGAACATACCGGACCTATAGAACCGATGGCTTCGCAAACTTTGGCGGATGTTATAGACACCTGGCCGACAGGAAACATCGGAGTGAGGGCAGGTGACTATATGTTCCGTCCGCATCAGCGGTGGACAATTACGGCTGTTCGCGATGCGGGAGGTTATTTGGGAGCGCCTTATTATAAAATTGTGATAGAAGGGACGGAGCGTGCGTTGGCGGCAACCGCTGAAGCGGAAGTTGTAACGGTTCCTGCATTTACCGGTGCACCCGAGCAGTTGTGGCGGATTGATCAATTGACGGATGGTACGTACCGGATTATGCCGAAGGAGATTCCCGGTTCGACGGAGAAGCTGGCACTGATATCTATTGGTGACAGTACGCCTACTCTTGCCAAGTTTGATAAAGATAGCGATAATTCCAAATGGAATTTTAAAGCTCATTGATAGTTCGCTTCTCTCTCTGTAGGTTTAATGCAGTTTTTCTCAGGTGCGAATTACACGGAACTTGGATTTATAGTAAAAACAAATTCGGGAGATTCCGTGCTATTCGCGCCTGCAGAATATCTTTTCCGGAAAATAGGCTTTCATCTGTTTTTATTCAACAATTCCTTTGTAGGACATTCATAGTTGCTGATAATCAGTTTGACTCTTTTCAAATCCTCCAATTCGTGTATAGGACGTTCCATCGACGGAGGAATGGGTAACTGGGAGTATTCCTGAAAATAGAGCAGGCAAGCATCTTTCCACCAGACAGCATCGCGTACTTGTGTCTTCAAGCGTGATTGTATATCTTTGAATCGTTCGCCGTCAACGTATTCCTCTATTTTATCCCATATTTTCTGGAACTCCCTTACTTGCCGTACGCCGTTGTCGTAGTGGCGGCAAAGTTCCTCCCATAGGGAATTTCCGCTTTTCATCCGGAACGTCCAAGGCACGTGGTGGAACCAGAGAAGATACTTTTCGGGGCACGTGGTCAAGTCGTCGTAGAGCCTGCAGAGTGAGTCAGGATATTGTGCAGTGGCATTACTGCCGGTGTGACTGCGGTTGAATCCAATTCCTATACTATCGGCATTATGATAATAGGACGGCATCCAGTCGGGTCGTGCGTCGGGAATGTTGCACCAAGGTTCGGGACCGTAGTGATGTCCCCAGGCAAAAATATGGTGTAGTCCTAATGGCATCATGTAGTTAACAACCGCTTCACGACTTTCGAGCATCATCTGGCTTGCCGGCCCAACAAAATTTTTCTCATTGCTGAAAGTCTGCCTTAACCATTCGTCTGCTATTTCTTCGGAAGAGATTGCCGGGTTCCAGGCCAGGCGTCCGAAAGCATACCAGTTGGCTTGTGCAAAGGGATGTCCGCACCAGTTTTTGTCTGTACCTATATTGGCAACACCTGCAACGGCTCTTAATGAAGAAGGTGCCACAAAGCGGAAGAACTCTTTCCACATGGGTGCCAGATAGGCAAGGTGGTTGGAATGTCCTAAGTATTCTTGGGTAATTTGAAATTCTGCCATGAGTGGAGTCTCGTGCATGGCTCCGAAGAGTGGGTTGTAAGGCTCACGTGGCTGAAAGTCTATTGGACCGTTCTTTACTTGCAAGATGACGTTTGAACGGAATTTGCCGTCCAATGGTTTAAACTCGGTGTATGCTTGTTTTGCGCGGTCGGTATCCGATGGATTATAGACGAAGGCGCGCCACATGACGATACCTTTGTAAGGTTTGAGGGCATCGGCCAGCATATTGGCGCCTTCGGCATGGGTGCGTCCGAAGTCGCATGGACCGGGTTGTCCTTCACTGTTTGCCTTCACAAGGAAACCTCCGAAATCCGGTATAAGTCGGTAGATTTCGCGAGTTTTGTCTTTCCACCAGCGAATGACTTGTTTGTCAAGTGGGTCGGCTGTATGCAACTTGCCGAGTATAATCGGGCTGGCAAAGTTGACGGAAAGATATACCCGTATTCCATAAGGGCGGAAGGTGTCTGCCAACGTCTTTACCTTTTCCAGATATGCCGTAGAAAGAATTTGGGGAGAAGCATTTACATTGTTCAATACAGTACCGTTGATACCGATGGAGGCATTGGCACGGGCATACGCTTCATATCTGCCGGAGGATGTGCCGGGCAGTTCTTCCCAATCCCAGAGCGACTGTCCGGCATAGCCTCGCTCTACGGTTCGGTCCATGTTGTCCCAATGGTTGAGGATGCGAAGGCTGTAGGCCGGATTCTCCGTGGAGGGACGGATGGGCAGTCCGCTTTCTTGCAGGCGGAGCAGGTGAAAGGCTCCATATAGCAGGCCGGTTGCAGAGGGGGAGCTCAAGACGAGCTTCTTCTCCGTGCATTGTATGCGGAAACCGTCCGGGGCAAGTTGCTTGTCTTTCTCTATCAGCAGAGCGACCGGATTTCCTTTCCAGGACTGCCGCAACTCTTCGGCGGCCAGATTCAAGGTTGCGGATGTGCATTGGGCCGATACCTCGACGGAGGCATTTGCCCCTTGACTCTGTCTTAACCACAAAAGGCTGCCATCTTCGGCAGCCATTTGGTTTGTAAAGAAGAAAACGATGCAGATAAGAGAGAAGAATCTGTATTTCATGATATTTTGTCTACTGTTGTTTATTCAGGATTTCCTTCTATGGTGATGATTTTTCCTTCGGAGTCATATTCCAGTTCGCAGACCTTGAGGCTGCGAAGCCATGTTTTTCCGTTGGAAGGTACGCAGTCGTGGTGGAAAAGATACCATTTCCCCTTGTATTCCGTGATGGCATGGTGCGTTGTCCATCCCACAACCGGGGTGAGGATGACTCCTTGATAGACAAAAGGTCCGTAAGGATTGTCACCGATGGCATAGCATAAGCGGTGCGTGTCGCCGGTGGAGTAGGAGAAGTAGTATTTTCCGTTGTACTTGTGCATCCAGCTGGCCTCGAAGAAGCGTCGTTCATTGTCGCCGGCTGTCAGGGGCTTGCCGTTTTCATCCAGAATGACTACCGGCTTCGGCTCTTCGGCAAATTGCAGCATGTCGTCGCTCAGTTTTGCCACGCGTCCCGGTATGGACGGTTCGTTGTCCGGGGGGAAGGCGGCGCTTTCCAGCGCCTTGTTGTCGCGGTAGCGTTGCAGTTGGCCGCCCCACAGTCCGCCAAAGTACATGTAGTAGCAGCCGTTTCCGTCATCCAGTATGGCGGGGTCGATGCTGTAGCTGCCTCTTATCGGGTCTGCCTGGGGTATGAAAGGCCCTTCGGGCGAGCCACTGACGGCAACGCCGATACGGAAGATGTCATTTTGGTCTTTCAATGGAAAGTACATGTAGTATTTGCCGTCTTTCAAGGCTACGTCACAGTCCCATAACTGGCGGCCTGCCCAAGGAATGTCTTCGGTGGCGAGCACCACTCCGTGGTCTTTGATTTCACCGTGCATCACGTCGTCGGTAGAGAAGACGTGATAGTCCTTCATGTTGAAGTGGTCGCCGTTGTCGTTTTCCGGTATGCCGCTCTCCCAGTCATGGCTGGGATAAATATAGACTCTGCCGTTGAATACATGCACTGCCGGGTCTGCCATATAGTCTTCCGGAACCAAATATCTCATTTCTTTCTTCATGGTGTATTATGTTTTAGGGTGTTTGCAACAGTTCGCGTACGAATGGTTTGGGCTGGTAATTGCGGTCGAACAGTAGCGGGTATTCCCGGCGGCCGCGCATGGGAAAGTCGTTTTTCCATGAGTCGCCGTCAGATATTCCCCATGCAGTGACGCGTGTGATTACATCTGCATGTTTCAGGAAAAGGTCGAAGAAGGACTTCATGCGTGCATTCCAAATGCGGCTGACACTGTCGGGCAATGTTTCCGGATAAGGATTCAACGCTTTCCGGTATGCTGCGGTGTCCGAGATGTTTGCCGTGTGGCTGACTGTGGGAAGGGCGCTCATGTCCCATTCTGTAATCATTACTTTGGCACCGGTGGCTGCAAAGGCGAGCAGGCTCTTCTCAAAGTCTTCCACCGTGGGATAGTCCATGCCCATATGTCCCTGCATGCCGACGGCATCGATGCGGATGCCCTTTTCTTTCAATGAGCGCACAAGGGCGGCCACTGAGTCACGGCGGCCCGGGACATTCATGCCATAGTCATTATAGTAAAGTTCTGCTTCAGGGTCGGCTTCATGGGCGCATTGGAAAGCATAGGGGATATACTCTTTGCCCAATATCTCATAGAATTTGGTTTTGCGGTATGAACCGTCTTCCATAATAGCTTCGTTTACCACATCCCATCCGTGTATGCGGCCTTTGTATCTGCCGACAATGGTAGATATATGTTCCTTCATGCGTTGCTTCAGAACCTCAGGTGAGACATTCTTTCCTGCTGAATCGACGCAGAACCAGGGAGCTAACTGTGAGTGCCAGATAAGGCAGTGACCAATGACGGCCATGCCATTCTCTTCACCGAAGTCTACCAAGGAGTCTGCCGGTGTAAGGTTATACCGGTTTTCCTCCGGATGGATGACCTCGCATTTCATGCAGTTCTCCGCGACGATAGAGTTGAAGTGATGTTTGGCAATGGCAATGGCAGCAGTGTCTTCGCCGGAGACTTGCCGTTGGTTCAACGCCGCACCGATGAGAAATTTATTGCCGAAGGCTGCTTTCAGTGAAGAAGATTCTTCCGAAGGCGTGGTGCGTTTTCCGCCGATGCAAGCCGTAACGAGTCCGGCAATGACAAGGGGAAGTAGTGTTTGTTTCAGTTTCATGTTTTCTCTTATTTCAGTTTCGTATGTTGTTCAACTTATTAGTAAACAAGGTGTCAGTTGACGAGTGGAAAACCCTTGAAAATGATTCTCACGCATCCTATCTTCTTTAATAAACCCGACACTCTTCCTTGTCACCTTGTCAACTGCGAAAGTTGAGCTTGCGAAACTTGAGTTAATAATCCGTTTGTTTTCTCCGTTCAGTCAGTTCAGCCTGCATTTCCTCATTGTAGGCTTTCGTGATGGGGTAGAAGTATAATGCAATGACTCCTATGAAGAATGTAGCAGCCGGTATCAGACTTGAAGAAAGTATTATGCCGTGGATGGCCGATTCTGTTTGTGCTGTGCCTGCTCCGCTGACATAGCCAAAACCGGAAAGCAGGAATCCCAGAATAGCTCCACCGATTCCAAGACCGGCTTTTAATGCGAAAACTACCCCTGCAAAAACGAATCCTGTGGCACGACGGTAATTTACATATTCCGAATGGTCTGCTACATCGGCAATCATAGCCCAAAGTAAGGGTACCGTTGGGGCGTAAGCAAGACTTTTCAGGAAATTTAGGACAAACATGGTTTCTATATCCGTTTCATTGGGGAAATAGAACAGTGCGGTAAAGATAGCTGTCAGTGTCAGACAGAAGATAAACACACGCTTCTTTCCATAACGGTTGGCTAGGAAGCTGGATAATAGGATCACTCCGAAGAATTGTACCAGTGCACCGACCATGTTGAAAACTCCAAAGCCTACTTCGTACGCTTTCTCCGGACTATTGACTATCAATCCGAAAGCATTTAGTATATTGTAGCTAAAACTTGCATTTGCTTCTACGGCTACCAGTCCCAATTTGTCGAGGAAAGTATATAGGGCATTGGCATCTACATAGTTCTCAAAGTAGTAGTTCATGGCACTTCCCCACATGGCTAAGGTGGTGAAAAGGAATAGGGTGAGGATGAACATGGCTCGCCAGGGAATACTGTGGAACACATCTCTTATATCTTTCCGGGTATCGGTCTTTTGGCTGGCGGGTGGGGTTATACGTTCTCGTGCAGAAAAAAAAGTAATGATAAAGAATATAAAACCGATTGCTGCAAACAGAGAGATTGTGCAAAGCCATCCGTGCCCTTTGTCACCATTTGCGCCGGCAAATTTACCTACAAGGGGCAGCGTTAAGCCTTGCACAATAAATTGTGCTATGGTAGCGGCTACAAAGCGAATGCTGGTAATGCTGTTGCGCTCTTTTATATCACTCGTCATGACACCGCCTAATGAGGCATAAGGGGTATTGTTGAATGAATAGAGAGTCATTAGTAGTGTGTACGAAATAGTGGCATATACTGCAACTAGGCTTTTGTCTTCAATGCCGGGATTATAGAAAGCCAATACATAGAATACCATGAACGGTAAAGCCGTCCATAATATCCAAGGGCGGTATTTACCCCAACGGGTTTGCGTCTTGTCGGATAAGATTCCCACGGTCGGGTCTACAAAGGCGTCGACAATACGGGCTATCAGCATGACACTGCCGGCAATGGCACCCTCCAAGCCGAATACGTCAGTATAGAACTTGGTTTGATAAATCATCATCATCTGGAACACTAAGTTCGCAGAGCAATCTCCGAGGCTATAACCTATTTTCTCCGAGATTGAAATTTTCTGGTTCATGTTGTTCATTATGGTATTAATCTGTTGTAAGTCAATTACTGTTGTAGCTTAACCTCCTTATTGTATTTTAGCGCAGTTTCTGCTGCACGTTGCCCCAACGTCTTCTTGTCCAGTGGATGTATGTCGTTCCACTCTCCCAGATCGCTGTTCTTGATGAGGTAGGTATTGGTGTTCATTTGGGCTGCCCTGGCTTGTTCGTGTCGCATTTCTGCCCAGGCTTTACGTCCCTGGATGTCATTCTTTGCAAGGAAATCTGCCAACTCGACAATGTAGAAAGGTAACTGCTCCGAATTGAAGGTGCGCCGCCAGTCGCTAATCATGGCCGACAATAATGCTGCGTATTCGTTGCGGCGTGAAACGTTGGACTCGCCTTGATACCACAATGCGCCGCATATGCCATAATTCTTGAGCGGTGCAATCATGGCGTTGTACAGACAAACCGGTTTGTAACAAAAGAACATCATCTCCGGAGCATCGGGCATCGGGGCTCCCAAACGATACTTCCATGTCGGTTTGAGATTGAGCTCTTTGGTTTGTTCCCTATCTGTTGCCTGATAAATTATTTTATAGGGCTTTTCTTTGACAAAACTTGGTTGGCCACCATTGCTGATGAGGCGTACAGTAATATTGTTTTGTCCGGTTTTGAGTACACCAGCCGGGATTCTGTAAATACGTGGTGGATACTGGTAAGTTGTATTGCCTATAAATATTCCATTTACATATACAGAGTCTGCATCAACGATGCATCCCAAGCGGAGGATGGCGTCACTTCCCGGCGCAATGTCGGTTATGGTAACATCCTGGCGGAACCAGTGGGAACCACCTATCGGATTCAGGCCATTGTTTCCCCAGTCGGCTGAGAACATGTCAACCTCTTGCCACGTATGGTCGTCATAGTTTTCACTATACCATGGCGTCGCTTCATGCAACCCTGCATCTCCACGGTACAGAGATTCGTTCCAATGACGGAATTTCTCATTTTTCACTTGCTTGATGTGCGTGCAGAAATTGTCGTCTTCATATTGCCGTTTGTCATTGATGTATAACGGGAATTGTCTCAGGCCTTCCTCGCTGACCCATGCTTCTATAGGGGTGCCACCCCAACTGGCATTGATGATCCCTATCGGAATGTTTGTCTTTTCATACATTGCTTTGGCGAAAAAATAGGCCAAGGCGGAGAAATCCATCACATTGTCTTGTGTCAGTGCTTTCCAGCTTGTTTGCGGCATATCTTCTTGTGGCGCATGGAAATTATAGACCTTTGGAATAATGATATGGCGTATCTTTTCATTGTTATAGCCGGCTATCTCATCGGCAAACATATCTGTTACGCGGCTTATGGGCAATTCCATATTCGACTGGCCTGAGCAGAGCCATACGTCGCCCACCAGTATGTTTCTGATTTCAATGTCGTTTATCAGCATGGAGTAAGGGCCACCGGCTTTCATGGAGGGGAGGGTTATACTCCACTGCCCGTCGGCATTTGCTGTGGCAGTGTAGATGTCTTTTAGTTTTTTATTTGTTGTGGAAGTCGGAAAAGTATCTTTGGTAAATCTTACTTGAATGCTTTCTCCTGCATCTGCCGTTCCCCATACTTTTATGGTTTGTTCGCGCTGCAATACCATTCCGTCTGAAATCAAGGCAGGCAACTTTACCTTTGCTCTCACCATCACGGTGCCACAAAGGCAAAGTAACACTGCCATTCCTAACCTAACTTTATTATAACCATTAAACATCATATCTTAATCCTCTTATATTTATTTGTAATCATATAGTACTACGTGTAGAATGCTGAAATATCCTATCGGAATTCTGACATGCCGTCCCTGGTGACTCTGGTCACCGTTCATCCGGCGGATATATCCGAGGCTTCCGTCTGCATTCACCTTCACTTCGTCTACAAATCCGATACCGCAACGCTTGCCATGCCATGCCGTCCTGCCACTTCCGGTTTTATTGTTTTCATTTCCTTTTCTTACGAAGCCGTCTTCGCCTAACACCTTGTGTGTTCCGGCAGTTGCTTTTTCTGTGTTTTTAGCAAACTCGATGACGATTCCGCTACCGGCTATTATATATTCGTTTTTCGATATTCTTAGCAAGATTCCTCCTCCCTCCGGCCATACATTGCCGCCTGTGGCACGAGCATCCCACGGCAGTGTGAAATAGTGGCGGCAGGTTATGGTCAAATCATCTTCTGTAATGATGCGCTCCTTGTTCTCTTGGTCGAAAAGCAATCCTTTCATCACTCCTTTGCCTTGATATCCGGTAAGCAATGGCATCAATTCCTTTAATTTCCCATAGCTTTGTACCAATGGCGCGTCTGCTGACTCAGGACTGTCTTCGATGGAGAAAGGACTGAAACCTATTGCGTCATGTTCGCCGAACACATAGAAAGCCCTTACCCCGTTATTGTCTGTCAACCGGATTTCAGGGATGAATAAAGGGTTGTTGTGCAGATGATATTGAGATACCCAGTTCGTGAAATCATTGTCATATAAGTCGGGGGCCAGAATATCAATATCGGGTGCTCCGCAATGCCATATATCAATCAAATGTGCTAACGGTCCGGCCGAAGGGTATTCCCCGGGTTTGCGTCCTCTGCTGTTCATGGCTGCATTGACATAGAGTGGCACATTGTAGATGGAGCGAGCGCTTTGTGCCAGTTTCCCTACATACTTGGCATAATTCCAGGCCATGAAGATTTCATCGGTATAGATGTCTGCGCCGAATACCTCTTGCCAGTTCCCTTCTCTCTTGCAGCCTTGTGCTTCCCATTTTTTCAGCAACCGGGGATGAAGGTCTTTTTTGTGCTTTTGCAGGTAAGATGCCAGTTCTTGAGGTATCGGGGCGCAAAAAGCGCTGTTGGCTTCCGGTGAATAATCGCGCGCGTCCTCCAGCATGCCGATTTCATTTTCTATTTGTATCATGATGACTGTACCTTCATCTCTGTCGGCGGCAGCAATGTGTTGTAGCCATTGGGTAAAAGCGCGTTGGTCGGCTTGCAGCACTTTATCGGAGAAAGCACTGGCTATTTCAAGGGGCTTACCGCTTCCGGTATGCGCCCGAGGGTATTTTTTGTCATTTTCTTTGAACCAAAGCGGCGCATAGCAACTCATGGAATTTTTCCATGTACCGAACCATAAAAAGACAACTTTTAGATTGTACTTGCGTGCTTGTTCCAAGACTTTATCGGTCAATGTGAAATCGAAATGTCCTTCTACGGGTTCCAGCAAATCCCAGTATGCAGGGACTAAAACGGTATTTAGTCCCATTTTCTGCAGTTTGGGAAAAATGCGTTCAATGTCTTGCGTGCTTGCTGCCGATGAATTTCCCAGTTCTCCGCCAAGAATAAGATAGGGAGTATCATTAATGATAAGTTGGGTGGCATTCCCTTGTCTCTGCAAACGGCTTTTCTGGGCACGGCCATATCCGGCTATCAATAGGTTTAATATTAAAAGTAAAAAGATTCTTTTCATCAATCCACAGCATTAGTTTGAACATTTCTATGAATGCAAAGATAGTGCTCTGTCCTTTAAAACAGGCTAAGGAATGTTGCACAAAACATAATATAGGTAACATGTGCTTTTGTGTATGTTACATAAACTTGTGTTTATCGTACATTTTGGACTTAGAGTGTCTTTAAGAATGCATTTGTTTCAATAAAATGAAGAAGTTTTTTACCTTTGCTTAATCTAACCATAATATCGAATACTAATATGAAAACACTTGTCCGGTATATATGTGCTTGTTCCATGGCACTTGTAATGTTTGTTCCATGTTCTCTTCTGATGGCTCAAACAAGGAATTTTTATTCCACAGAAAACGGACTGTCCAGCAGTTTGATAAACCAGCTTTTCCAGGATAGCCGCGGATTTATATGGGTGGCTACAGAATATGGATTGGATCGTTTTGACGGGCTTAATTTTTCCAATTATCGGCATGTACCCAATGATTCCGTTTCCTTGACGAGTGATTATGTCCGTACTCTTTTTGAAGATAGCCGTCAAAACTTGTTGATAGGTTGTATCAATGGTTTGATGGTGTACAACCGGGAAACGGATACTTTCCGGGAAATTCCTATGATACGTGCAGGCAAGCGGGTTGCTCCACATGTTACGCATTTGCAAGAAGTCCGTAGCGGTGAAATATGGTTGAGCACCAGTGGGCAGGGGTTGTTTCGTTTGGACAGTCTGCTGAGTCAGGCTGTATCTGTTGACAATCTGTTTCAGCAGGTAAATTGTACTTATCAATCTAAATTCTGTATTGATTCCCGTTCGGAAATTTGGATAGGAACGGATGGAAATGGGTTGGCCCGTTATATGCCGAAATCAAAGCAACTGCAGTTTTTCAAGTATCCTGCATTTAGTGATAATAATGTAACTTCCATTATAGAAGATCATTTGGGGAATATTTTCGTAGGTACACAAAAACAAGGAGTATCACGATATGATAATGAAACGGGAGAGATGGTATCTGTTTCTTATAGTGGATATGATGGGCAGCTATCTGTATATTGCATGGCTATAGTGGACGGACAGCTTTGGGTAGGAACTGATGGACAAGGAGTGAAAATCTATAATCCCTTGAAAGATCAATTGGAAGATTATCGGATAAATTCTGCATCGGTGGATTTTTCGAAAGGGAAGGTGCATTCCATCATGGAAGACAGGGATGGCAATTTGTGGATTGGCCTGTTTCAGAAAGGAATTGTTCTGGTTCCAAAGCAAGAAAATCCATTCGAGTATTATGGCAGCAAGTCTATTTATTATAATCCTATCGGACAAGGATGTGTAATGTCTGTTTTCCAGGATAGTAACCGGCATCTGTGGATCAGTGCTGATAATGAGGGCCTTTATGAATTGGGGATAGATGGCAGGCGTTTACGTCATTATCATCCTGACTATTCGGAGAATTCTGTGCCTAATGTTGTTATGTGTATATATGAAGATACGGACTATAATTTGTGGATAGGCTCTTATGGCCAAGGACTGGCTAAACTGGATAAAGCTACAGGGAAATGTGAGCATTTCCAACAGATAAACAACCCTATTGTGTATTCCATTGCTGAAGATAAGAAAAAGAATCTGTATTTTGGAGTATTTGGTTCCGGTTTTTATCAGTATAACCTGCAGTCTCGAAAACTGGAGCATTATGAATCCTCCAAAGATGAAAAAGGTGACTTGAAATGTGACGAATTGGTAAACGACTGGATAAACTATATTTTTTGCGACAGTGAAGGACTTGTTTGGTTAGGACATTATAAAGGAGTGAGTTGCTTTAATCCGGAAACGAAGAGCTTCTTGAACTATAAACAAACGAATACATTAATAACCGATTGCATAGGATATGCATTTGCCGAGGACCATGCTGGAAACATTTGGGCAGGAACTACAAATGGTCTTTATTGTTTCTCGAAGAAAACAGGCGAACTGAGACAATTCACAATTTGTAACGGATTGCCTAATAATGTGATTTGTGGCATTTGTGAAGATGAAGACGGGAATATCTGGGTCAGTACATATAAAGGCATCAGCAAATATGATGTAAAAAAGGATTTTTTCGTGAATTATTATTCCGGAGATGGCTTGCAGGGGAATGAGTTTACGCATGGTGCATACTATAAAGACGAGGATGGCAAAATTTATTTTGGTGGGATAAATGGCATAACCAGTTTTTCCCCTAGGAAGATAAATACTGATGCAAAAGAACTAAAGGTTTATATTACAGATTTTTATGTGTATAGCGATCCCGTGCATAAAAATACTCTTTCGGATGGAACTCCTATTATTTTTTCTTCGGTACAGGATGCTAATATTTTTCAACTTTCATATCGTGACAATACATTCAGTATTGCTTTCTCAACTTTGCAATATAATAATCCTGAGCAGATAGCCTATCAGTATAAAATAGATGAGCTTAGCAACCAATGGGCTGTAACGGAACCTGGAGTGAATCGTGTTACATATAATAATTTGTTTCCCGGTAAATATACTTTCCGCGTACGTGCTCTTAATCATGGTAATTATTCAGAGGTGCGTACTATCAAAATATTGATTGCTTCGCCTTGGTATAAAACCTGGTGGGCGTATTGCATTTATATTGGACTGGCAGCATTGCTTGTGTGGGGAATTGTAAACAATGTGATGTCACGTGTGCGGTATCGTCGTGAAATAATGAAGCGTGAACATGACGAGCAGTTGAATGAAGCAAAATTGCAGTTTTTTATAAATATATCCCATGAGATTCGTACTCCGATGACTTTAATCATCAATCCATTGGAAAAACTGTTGGCAGGAGAAAACAAGGGGGAATTACATAAGACATATCTGATGATATACCGTAATGCCCAACGCATTCTTCGGTTGATTAATCAGCTGATGGATATAAGGAAATTAGACAAAGGACAGATGTTCATGAAATTTCAGGAAACGGATATGATCGGCTTTATTATTGATGTGATGCAGCCGTTTGAATATATGGCACATAAAAAGAATATAGACTTTGCTTTTATACATGATATGCCTCAGCTAAAAGCATGGATTGATTTGAATAATTTCGATAAAGTTTTGATGAATGTACTTTCCAACGCTTTTAAATATACTCCGGAAGGTGGGAAGATACAAGTCAGTCTTTCTATAGGCAGAGATGTCTCTTGCAAAGATGCATTGCAGAATTTTTTTGAAATTGTGGTTACAGACAGTGGCATTGGCATTGATAAAGATAAAATAGAACGTATTTTTGAACGTTTCTATCAAATAGACAATGATGTGACAAAGTCGAATTTCGGAACCGGCATCGGTCTGCATTTGTCCCGCTTGCTGGTCCGGTTGCATCATGGAAATATTCATGCTGAAAATAGAGAGGATGCTTCAGGCAGTCGTTTCATTATTCGCATGCCGTTGGGTTCCGGACATTTAAGAGCCGATGAAATGGTGGAGGCTGCATCTTTTGCCGTTTGCCCCCAAGTGCCGAACTCTAAAGAAGAGTATATGGACGATGTTGACGAGAAGCAAGCCGGCAAGCCTAAAACCCGTCAAAGGGTGTTGGTGGTCGAAGATGAAGAGGAAATCAGGACTTATCTGAAGCAGGAACTGTCTGATGAATATAAAGTGGCAATTTGCTGTAATGGTAAGGAGGCATATGATTACATTCTGAAAGAAATGCCCGACTTGGTAATCAGTGATATAATGATGCCTGAAATGGATGGTTTGGAATTGTGCCATAAACTGAAACAGAATACTAATATAAATCATATTCCTATTGTATTGCTGACTGCAAAATCAAGGGTAGAGGATACGTTGGAAGGAATGGATACAGGTGCCGATGCCTATATTGTGAAACCTTTCAATACGGAATATCTGAAGAGTACTATTGCCAATCTGATAACGAATAGAAGATTGTTGCGCAATAAGTTTAGCGGAGCCCAGCAACAACAAGATAAAATAGAGAAAATTTCAATGAAATCGAATGATGAGATATTGATGGATAGGATTATGAAGGTGGTGAACAAACATTTGGATGATCCGGAACTCAATGTTGAAATGCTTGCTTCGGAGGTAGGGCTTAGTAGGGTACATGTACACCGCAAATTGAAGGAACTTACTAATCTGTCTACACGCGATTTTATAAAGAATATTCGTTTGTCGCAAGCAGCATCTTTGTTGGATCAGAATAAGAAAATGACAATATCAGAAGTCGCTTATGCCGTGGGATATACTAATTTGTCGCATTTTTCTAACTCTTTCAGAGAAAAATATGGCATGTCTCCCAAGGAATATATGAACAAGCCTCAGTAGATAAGAATTATTTCTCCCTTTTTTCTTTTCATTCCTTCATTTATATTCATATATATGTTTGGATTCTACTTGTAAGAGGTAAGTAAATGGGGCTTTTAAATTGTAATAAACATTAAGGGGTTGCCCAAAAATGGACAACCCCTTAAAGTAATTATAAAGGAAAGCTTCTTTATTTTGAGGCTTCACCAAGCTCACTGCTCTTCTTGTTTTTCATCAACAGATATGCGATAGGAGATGCTACGAACAAAGAAGACAATGTTCCGAATACAACACCCAGAATCATAGCGAATGCGAAGCTGCGGATGGAATCACCGCCGAGGATGAAGATACACAGCAACACAATCAAGGTACTTAGTGAAGTATTGATAGTACGTGCCAAAGTTGTATTCAGTGAGTCATTGAACAATTGGAACTTGTCGCGCTTCGGATAGAGACCGAAGAATTCACGTACACGGTCGAAGATTACCACCTTGTCATTGATAGAGTAACCGATAGCTGTCAGGATGGCACCGATAAAGGTCTGGTCGATTTCCAGAGAGAACGGCATCCAGCCCCAACAGATAGAGTAGGCACCCAGGATGATGATGGTATCACAAGCCAATGCGGCTACTGAACCGATACTGTATGCAATATTGCGGAAACGGATCAGGATATAGATACCGATGGCAATCAATGCAAGTACAACGGACCAGATGGCTGAAACCTTGATATCGTCTGCGATACTCGGACCTACCTTCTGGGAACTGATGATACTTCCGCCCGTATGGTTTTCGCGGTCGATGAAGGTTTCCAAAGTGATGTTCTGAGTCAATACCGGCTTCAGAGTCTCATACAGATATGCTTCGATTTCAGAGTCGATGTTGTTACCTTCTTCTTCAATGCGGTAGTTCGTGCTGATACGTACAGTCTTGCCGTCTGTACCGATAGCGATAACGCTGACATTGGCATCGCCGAACTTGCTGGAGATAAGTTCACGAATCTGTTCCGGTTCCACTTTGTTCTCAAACTGTACCTTGAAGTTACGTCCACCGGTGAAGTCGATGCTCTGGCTCAGTCCACGGGTAGCGAGGAAAGCGATGCATACAACTACGGCAGCTCCGGTGATGGTCAACCACAGCTTGTTTCTGCCCATGAAGTCGAAGTGTACGTTCGCCATTAGGTTCTTGGAAATCTTGGAAGAGAATGTCAGGTTCAGCAATTTGTCTTTGCCCATGAAATAATCATAGAACAGACGTGTCATGAACACGGCAGTAAAGAACGAAATCAAGATACCGATAATCAGTGTAGTGGCAAAACCGCGGATAGGACCTGTACCGAAGTTGAACAGGATGATACCGGTGATGATAGACGTCAAGTTGGAGTCGAAGATAGCAGAGAAGGCGTTGGAGTAACCGTCAGCCAATGCTTTCTTCACACCCTTGCCTGCACGGAGTTCTTCTTTGGTACGCTCGTAAATCAATACGTTGGCATCCACAGCCATACCCAGCGCCAACACCATACCGGCAATACCGGACATCGTCAATGCTGCCTGGAAAGAAGAAAGGATACCCAACGTGAAGAACAAGTTCAGCACCAAAGCACCATTGGCAACCATACCCGGAATGAATCCGTACATAGAGCACATGTAAACCATCAGCAGAATCAATGCTACGATGAATGACATGATACCGGCATTGATGGAAGCTTGTCCCAGTGAAGGACCTACGATATCTTCTTGTACGATGTGCGCAGGAGCTGGCATCTTACCTGATCTTAACACGTTTGCCAAGTCTTTTGCTTGTTCCGGAGTAAAGTGACCGGTAATCTGTGAGTTACCACCAGTGATTTCATTGTTTACGTTCGGTGCGGAGTAAACGTAACCGTCCAGCACGATAGCGATGCTCTTGCCGATATTCTGCTTGGTGAGCTGAGCCCAACGGCGTGCACCGTCAGTGTTCATGGACATACTTACGGCAGGTTTACCGTAATGGTCGTATTCGTCTTTGGCGCTAACCACTACATCACCTTCCAGAGGCGCCTTGCCGTTACGTTCTGTAGAACGGATGGCATAAAGTTCGAAAGTCTGAGCTTTCGGATCATATTCATAAGGAGATACTCCCCATTTCAGACGCAAGTCTTTCGGCATTTCGGCTTGAACTTCCGGCATGGAAAGGTATCTGTTGATTTCAGCTGTATCCTTGTAGTTGGCATAGGCTACAACAGGACCTTGTCCGCTGGGGTTGACTTGCAAGATTGCGAACAGCGGGTGTTCTTTCTTTATTTGTGCAAGGTCAGCGGTTTGTGTCTTGTTTTCACCCTTTAAAGCAGCGGCAAGACTGTCGGCTGTGCTGGTAGCTTGGGCTACGGCAGGAGCTTCGGTAGCTGCGCTGTCTGCCTCTTCTGCCGGAGTTTCGCTTGCAACGATGGCACGCAACTTGGTGTCGGCAGCTTGCAGATAGGGAGTAACGTCTTTTGCTGTGTATGTTTCCCAGAATTCCAGATTGGCGGAACCTTGTAATAATTTTCTTACACGTTCAGGTTCTTTGATACCCGGAAGTTCTACCATGATACGGCCCATTTTGTCTTCCAGACTCTGGATATTGGGCTGAACTACACCGAAACGGTCGATACGGGTACGAAGTACATTGTAGGAGTTGTCAACAGCTGCCTTTACTTCTTCGCGCAATACTTTCTCAACTTCCGCGTCGGTAGATTTCTGAGTTACCTTGTCTTTTAATTGTTGGGTTGCGAACAGTTGTGAAAGAGGAGCACCCGGAGCAAGCTTGTGATACTCTCTGACGAATAGGGTGATCACGTCATCCTGGCTTGTGGTAGCTTGTTTGGCGGCAGTGACCAATGCTTGGTTGAATGCTTCGTCAGTCTTGTTGTCAGCCAATACTTTGATGACATCGGGTACGGAAACTTCAAGGATGACGTTCATACCACCCTTCAAGTCCAAACCTAAACTGATTTCCATCTCACGACATTGTTTCAGCGTCCAATTGCCGAAATACACTTTCTCATTAGCCAGAGAATCGAGGTAGTCCTGCTCTACTTTCACATCGCCTTTTGCAAACTCTTTGGCCTTACTTGTGTAATGGCGAGTTACAAAAGAGAAGGAGAGATAGAACACACACACCAGTGTGAGCAATATCGCAAAAACCCTTACAAATCCTTTGTTTTGCATGTTACTTTTAGTTTATTATGATTACTTTTTAATTAAATTCTGTTGCATACAAGGCTGCAAATATAGCTTTTTTTTCACAAATCTTACTTCATACCGCGATTTTTTAACATCGGGTCTAATTGAGGCTCAGTTCCTCTGAAGTTTTTATAGAGAGTCATCGGGTCTTCGCTGTCTCCTTTTTCCAGAACATTCTGGCGGAAGAGGTCGGCTGTCTGCTTGTCGAAGATACCGTGTTCCTTGAAAGCTTCGAAGGCATCGTTGTCCAGAACATTGGCCCAGAGATAGCTGTAGTAGCCTGCAGCATAACCGCCGATGATGTGGTTGAAGTATGTGGTACGGTAGCGGGGAGCTATTTCCGGAATCAGCCCCAGTTGGTCCATCGCTTCTTTTTCGTATGCAACGACATCAAGACCTTCGGTATCAGTCAGGTTATGCAGGTTCATGTCGAGGATGGCGGCGGCCAGCAACTCGGTAGTCATGAAACCCTGGTTGAACGTTTTCTGGTTCAGTATCTTTTCAATCAGGCTGTCGGGAATGACCTCGCCGGTCTTGTAATGCTTGGCATACATTTTCAATACTTCGGGTTCGGTAGCCCAATGCTCGTTGATTTGAGAGGGGAGTTCCACGAAGTCGCGTACGACATTGGTGCCTGAAGTACCTTTATACTGGCATTGGGTCAATAATCCGTGCAGGGCATGGCCGAATTCATGGAACAAAGTTTCCACTTCGTCGATAGTCAGCAGGGAAGGAGTGTCGCCTACGGGCTTGGTGAAGCTGCATACGTTGCATACCAATGGACGTATGCTGCCTTGTTGTTCGCGGTAATTGCTCATCCAGGCACCACCGCTTTTGCCGGGACGGGGGAAGTAATCTACATAGAAGATACCTACTTGTGAGCCGTCTGCGGCTTTCACTTCAAACACTTCTACATCGGGATGATAGACGGGGATACCTTCGAGCTTTGTCAGCGTGATGCCATAGAGCTTATTGGCAACGGCAAAGGCGCCTTCACGTACGTTTTCCAGTTTGAAGTAGGGCTTAATCTCTTCTTCTTCGAGGTTATATTTCTCCTTACGGAGTTTTTCGGTGTAGTACCACCAATCCCATGCTTCCAGTTTCTCTCCTTTGCCTTCCTTGTCCATCAGCTTTTGCAGTTCGGCTGCTTCGGCTTTTGCTTTGGGGAGTGCATAACTCCACAAGTTGTTGAGGAAGTCCATCACGGCGGTGGAATTCTTTGCCATTGTATTGTCCAATACAAAGTTGGAGTAACAGTCGAAACCCAGCAGTTGCGCCTTTTCAAGTCTCAGGCGTACGATGTCGGTAATGATTTTCTTGTTGTCGTTCTTGTCATTGTTATTGCCGCGGTTGATGTAGGCCTTGTACATCTGTTCGCGTAGCGGCCGGTTAGCAGAGTATTGAAGGAAAGGCAGGCGGCTTGCATTATGGAGGGTAAACAGCCATTTGCCTTCCTGTCCGGTGGCACGGGCTTCAGCCATGGCGCTTTCGCGGAACCATTGGGGAAGTCCGGCGAGGTCTTCCTCTTTTCCTACATAAAGCTTGAAGTCGTTGTTTTCGTTCAGGATGTTGTTGCTGAACGTGATTCCGAGTGTGGAAAGCTGCTTGTTGATCTCACGCAGACGGGCTTGTTTGTCGGCCGGAAGATTGGCGCCGGAACGGATAAATTTCTTATGGGTTTTTTCCAGCAGCCTTTGTTGTTCGCGGGTCAGGCCGAGAGCATCTTTCTGGCTGTAGACAGCATCCACTTTCTTGAAAAGCTCCTGGTTGAGGGAGATGTTGTCTTCGTGTTCGGCCAATGTCGGAGCCAGTTTCATGGAAAGGGCTGTCAGTTCATCGGTAGTTTCGGCCTCCGTCAGGTTGAAAAATACACCACCTACACGGTCCAGGGTGGGAGAGCTGTTGTCAAGGGCAACAATGACATTTTCGAAAGTAGGGGCTTCCGTATTGTCAATGATGGCTTGGATGTTGGCATTTTGCTCTTCCATGCCTTTCTGGAATGCGGGTTCATAGTGCTCCAACTTGATTTTATCGAATGGAGGCACGCCATTGGGTGTTTGAAACTCGGTAAGGAACGGATTGCTTTCCGTCTGGGTGGCACAGGAGTACATCATACAACTTACTGCTAAAATTAGAATACATTTCTTGAACATTGTTTTCTAAGTATTAAATGGTTAAGTATTAATTTTCAATATCTCTTAGTGATATAGCACCATATCGGATAGTGGTCTGACTCTTTGATGGAACGGTCTACTGTACAATTGTAGGCTCTCAGGTTCTTGCTTGTCAGTATGTTGTCTATCCGGAAATAGAATCTGTTCTGGTTGTAGGAGATGCCCAGCCCCCGTCCTGATTGGGTGAATGCGTCGTCCAAATCCTGGGCGATGGTGCGGTGGGTATAGGAGATGGGGGTATCGTTGAAATCGCCGCATACAATAATGTAAGGATGCGGTGAAGCGGCTATTTCATGTGCAATAGTGTCAGCTTGCGGGGCACGGATGGCCGATGCTTCTGCCAGCTTGCGTATGAGCAGGCGTGCGCCGCTTTTCACTTTTTCCTTTTCGGGAGATTTCAGCATGTCTTCGTACACGACTTTATCGGCTTTGGTCAGCTTGTTGGACTCCAGATGATTGTTGATGAGGGTAACCGTGTCTTCCCCAATCTTGATTTCATAGAGTACCGAACCGTTGTATTCGCTGGGATAATCCAATATGCGTGACGAGAGAATCGGAAATTTAGAGTAACATGCTATCTTGTTGGTATGTCCCTTTCCGCTACCCACTGTGTTGATGCGGTGGTATGGATATGCCTTGAGTTCCCGCTCTACGTCTTTTTGCGAAAGATGCTTTGAGGATTGTACTGTGGAATATTCCTGCAGACAGAGGATATCGGCGCCACTTTCCTTCAAATAGGTCAATATCGGGTTTTTGCCATCTTGTTTGGCGGCACCGTCAAATCCCATAATGTTGTAGGAGAGCAGTTTGATACTTGTTTCCGGTAAGTGGTCTGTATGGAAGTTGATGGGCAGATAGGTGCGTATCTGCGAATAGCAGAGCAACATCCCTATTAGGGGCAGCAAAGCCGACCTATAGCGCTGGATGACCAGCCAAAAAATGAGGAAGCCGGCATTTATCATCAGGAACACGGGAAATGTCAGCCCCAGGCACGATTGCACCGGATGTGTGACCGGCTGGATGTGCGGACTATAGGCGGTGAACAGTAATAGGCCCGTAAATAAGGCATTGACCGCTAAAATCAGGAGAGCGACAAAATTACCGAGATGCTTCATTATAACAGTTGAAAATTGAAAGGTGAAAACTGAAAATAAGAGTGGCGGTTATATTCTCATTTTTCATTTTCCGTTTTCCATTTTCCATTGGTTTAACGTTTACTCGCGTCGAACAAGCTTTTCTTTTCCTCTGTAGTAAGGCTTTCGTATCCCGATTTCTTTAATTTGTCGAGAATGCGGTCTATCTCGTCGGATTGGGCTTTTTTCCGTGCGTTGTAATCATAATCTTTTTGTTTGCCAGTACCGTAGTGTACTTTCATTTTCGGCTTTCTAGGTTTGAAGCTGACGATGGAAACTAAGGTATCCAGACATTTGTTTATCCATGAGGTCAGGTCACTACCTTTGCTGAGGCTGGCGGCAAACCATACCCCTGCCAGCGCACCTCCTAAATGTGCGATGTGTCCACCGGCATTGCTGGAGGTGATGAACAGTAAATCGGTGCCTATAACGATGAGTGCCAGGTATTTCAGCCGGATGGTTCCGAACAGCAGTAGCCGTATCGGATAGTTGGGCTCGCGATAGGCGGTGGCGGCTACAATGGCAAGTACAGAGGCAGAAGCGCCCAGCATGAAAGAATAGTCTGTCATGGGACGGAAATACGGGAAAATGTTATAGGCGGCCATATAGAGCAGACCGCCGCAAATTCCTCCCAGAATGTATACACCCCGGAGATGCTTTGCAGAGAAGAAACTCAGGAACAGTGCACCGAACCAGTAAAGCCACAGCATATTGAAAAGAATGTGCATGAATCCTGCATGCATGAACATATATGTCAGTAGTGACCATGGTTGCAGGATGAAGCGTAGGACTGATGCCGGCAGTTCCAACCATTCGAATACGCCTGCTATACTCCGGTTGAACAACTGGAACATGACTTCGGTTAGCGTAGTAAGTATGAATACCGCTACATTGATGTAAATCAGTTGGATATAAATGTTCCCCCTACGGAAGGTTTCTTTCAAATCAGTTATAATAGTAGCCATTTCCTCTATTCTTTTTTCTCCAGTACATAATTAGGATAAAGCCGAATACCATACCACCCAGATGTGCGAAGTGAGCCACATTGTCTCCTGCACTGTTTGCAAATCCGGCATAAAGTTCAATCAAGGCATATCCGATAACAAAATATTTGGCCTTGATGGGAACCGGTAACGGGAAGATGAACATTTGCTGGTTGGGGAACAACATGCCGAATGCCAGCAGAATGGCGTATACTGCTCCCGAAGCTCCCACGGTAGTCATCATATTGAGATATTCCTCCATCGGGATGATGGCCATGCCAGTATTTACGCTGTCATAGGCGGAAAGTACTGTCTCATAATGAATATACTGTACCACCTCCTGGATAATTCCGGCTCCTATACCGCACACCAGATAGTAGAACAGAAATCGTTTTGGCCCCCATACCTGCTCTAAAATACGTCCGAACATCCATACAGCAAACATGTTGAAAAATATGTGCGCGAATCCGGCGTGCATGAACATATATGTTATCAATTGTGCTGCATTGAAATCTTCGGCAAGGAAAAAATGCAATCCCAGATATTGGGCGAGGTCGATGCCGTAGCTTTGGGCGACGATGGTACCCAGAAACATCAGCACATTAATGATTAAAAGGTTCTTGGTTACAGTAGGTATAGTATTCATAATCTGTTGTTTCAATTCATTTTACAGTTCAAAAACAGTTGCCTGTTTTTGCTTTCTCCGGCAAAAATACGAATAAATTCTGTTCTATAACAGAAAAAGCAGATTCTATTCCTTCTTTTTCGTTGTTTTCCAATATTTTTTTAATGTTTTTATTTGATATTCAGAAATATTGCTCTATTTTTGTGGAGGTTTGTGATGAAAAGTAAAAATATCTTTTGTGTAACATATTAATTAATTTTAAGCATTATGAATAAGGCGGAACTTATTAGCGCTATGGCAGCGGAGTCTGGTTTGTCAAAGACTGATTCAAAGAAAGCATTGGATGCATTTATCGCATCAGTCACTAAGGCAATGAAGGCCGGTGATAAAGTATCATTGGTTGGTTTTGGAACTTTCAGTGTGGTGGAAAGAGGAGCGCGTATGGGTATCAACCCCTCTACTAAAAAGCCTATCGAGATTGCTGCAAAGAAAGTTGTTAAATTCAAACCAGGTACGGAATTGACAGCTGAATAAGAACAGTATACTCAACATACAAAGAGGGGACGTTTTACAAGGAGCGTCCCCTCTTTGTATGTTGAATATCTTGTGAGGCCATAAAAACAAGCCTGCTTGTTTTGTACTGATTTCGGTTTACGCTATCTTTGCACGCAGGAAAATACATTTGAATCATGAATATAGAACAGAAACTGGTATCGTCCGTCATCGGCGGACTGAAAGCGCTTTACGGACAGGATGTTCCTGCCGCACAAGTGCAGTTGCAGAAAACCAAGAAAGAATTTGAGGGACACCTCACGCTGGTTGTATTCCCTTTTCTCCGTATGTCCAAGAAAGGACCGGAGCAGACGGCCCAGGAAATCGGTGAATACTTGCAGGCAAACGAGCCTTCGGTTGCAGCATTTAATGTCATCAAGGGCTTCCTGAACCTGACCATTGCCTCCTCTGCGTGGATAGAATTGTTGAATGGCATTCATGCGGACAAGCAGTACGGTATCGTGGCTGTTACTGACAACTCTCCATTGGTGATGATTGAGTATTCTTCTCCCAACACCAACAAACCGCTTCATTTGGGCCATGTACGCAATAATCTTTTAGGAAATGCGCTGGCTAATATAGTGGCTGCCAACGGTAATAAGGTAGTAAAGACAAATATTGTCAATGACCGTGGAATTCATATCTGCAAGTCCATGTTGGCATGGCAGAAGTACGGAAATGGTGAAACTCCCGAATCATCCGGCAAGAAGGGAGATCACTTGATTGGCGATTACTATGTTTCCTTCGACAAGCATTATAAAGCGGAAGTGAAAGAACTGATGGCCAAGTTCCAAAGCGAAGGCATGAATGAGGAAGAAGCCAAAGCCAAGGCGGAAGCTGAATCTCCTTTGATGAAGGAGGCTCGTGAAATGCTGGTAAAGTGGGAGGCCAATGACCCGGAAGTACGTGCGCTCTGGAAGAAGATGAACGACTGGGTGTATGCAGGTTTTGACGAGACTTACCGTATGATGGGTGTAACTTTTGATAAGATATATTACGAATCAAACACGTACCTCGAAGGTAAGGAGAAGGTAATGGAGGGCCTGGAGAAAGGCTTCTTCTACCGGAAAGAAGATGGCTCTGTATGGGCAGACCTCACGGGTGAGGGGTTGGACCACAAGCTACTGTTGCGTGCGGACGGTACATCCGTCTACATGACGCAGGATATAGGTACTGCCAAACTCCGCTTTGCAGATTATCCCATCGACAAGATGATTTATGTGGTAGGCAACGAACAGAATTACCATTTCCAGGTATTGTCCATCCTGCTCGACAAACTGGGCTTCGAATGGGGTAAAGGGTTGGTGCACTTCTCTTACGGTATGGTGGAACTTCCCGAGGGCAAGATGAAGAGCCGCGAAGGTACAGTAGTTGATGCTGACGACTTGATGGCGGAGATGATTGATACAGCCAAGGAAACCAGCAATGAACTGGGTAAGCTGGATGGTCTGACAAAGGAAGAGGCAGACAATATCGCCCGTATCGTTGGTCTGGGTGCCTTAAAGTACTTCATCCTGAAAGTGGATGCCCGCAAGAACATGACATTCAATCCAAAAGAGTCCATCGACTTTAATGGTAATACGGGGCCGTTCATCCAATATACTTATGCACGTATCCAGTCTGTTCTCCGCAAGGCAAAAGAGGCCGGTATCGAAATCCCTGCCCAGTTGCCTGCCGGCATTGAACTGAGTGAGAAGGAAGAGGGACTGATACAGATGGTTGCCGACTTTGCCGCTATTGTGAAGCAGGCAGGTGAGGACTACAGTCCGTCCATCATTGCAAACTATACGTATGACCTTGTGAAGGAATATAATCAGTTCTACCATGACTTCAGCATTTTGCGTGAGGAGAACGAAGCAGTGAAGGTATTCCGCCTTGCATTGTCCGAGAATGTAGCCAAGGTGGTACGCTTAGGTATGGGATTGCTGGGAATTGAGGTGCCGGATAGGATGTAAACATTGTACTATAAAAGAATAAGCCCGAGGATACTTCTTCGGGCTTATTTTTTTATAGTGCAATATTTATTCTTGTGGTAGAAATAATAGAAGTTTAAATTATCGTCTCCTTTCTCCCATTTTATACGTGTAGACTAAGTCCTATTTTGTCTTGCTTGTTTTGGCAGTTGCCTTGGCGGTTGTTTTAGTCGTTTTCGTTGCTTTCACCGCCTTTGCAGTCCGCTTAGACTTGCCCGTATCCTTGTCGCTTTGCAGTTTCACAATTTCCAGACAAGCCTGAAGGTTCAGGTCTTGAGGGATGATGTCTTTAGGAATCTTGTAGTTGCTGCCTTTATAAGCGATGTAAGGGCCATAGCGTCCATTCAGGATTTCCAGTTCCGGTTCTTCCTCAAACTTCTTGATATGTTTCTGGGCTTCTGCTTCTTGTTTCTTTTGCAAAAGTTCAATAGCTTCTTCCAGCGTAACAGTCATCGGGTCCATTGTCTTGGGTAATGAGGCATACAAGCCGTTGTTCTGGATATAAGGTCCGAAACGTCCCGCACCTACGACTACATTCTTGCCTTCGTACTCTCCGAGAGTACGGGGAAGTTTGAACAGCTCCAGCGCTTCTTCCAGCGTAATGGTCTCGATGGACATTTCTTTTTTTACCTGGGCGAAACGGGGCTTTTCCTCATCTTCGGCAGTACCTATCTGTGCTACTGGGCCGAAACGTCCGATTTTTACAGACACTTGTTTTCCGCTGACGGGGTCTGTTCCTAGAATCCGTTCGCCTGCCTTGTGGGCGGTTTTCGCGGCAAGCGTGTTCTCCACCGAAGGATGGAATTTCTTATAGAATGTTTTCAGAATGGCGGTCCATTGCTTGTCACCTTCGGCTATTTCGTCGAATTGCTTTTCGACGCTCGCTGTGAAGTTGTAGTCAAGGATGTCCGGGAAGTACTCTATCAGGAAGTCATTGACCACAATACCGGTGTCTGTCGGCATCAGTTTTGACTTTTCGGCTCCGGTGATTTCTGTATGGTTGTTGTCCGTTATTTCATTACCCTGCAGGTTAAGCACATTGTAGGTGCGTTCTTCACCTGCTTTTTCTCCTTTTATCACGTATTCGCGTTGCTGGATGGTGGAAATGGTAGGAGCATAGGTAGACGGACGTCCGATACCCAGTTCCTCCAATTTGCGCACAAGGCTTGCTTCCGTGTAGCGGGGAGGGTGTTGGGTGAAACGTTCGGTAGCAGTGATACCTTCATGTTCGAGCTTCTGTCCTTTTTTCAGAGGGGGCAGTAGGCGTGCCTCATCTTCCTGGGTTTCTACGTCATCATCGTATGATTCGCGGTAGACACGGAGGAAACCGTCGAATTTCACCACTTCGCCGGTTGCAGTGAAAGTCTCCGTCTCGTTGCTGATAGCAATGGTTACGGTTGTCTTTTCCACTTCGGCATCTGCCATCTGCGAGGCGATGGTACGTTTCCAGATGAGGTCGTACAGCTTTCTTTCCTGCGGGGTACCTTCTATCTTGGCATTCTCCATATAGGTGGGGCGGATAGCTTCGTGGGCTTCTTGCGCTCCTTTGGTCTTGGTGGCGAAGTGGCGGTTGTGTACGTAACGTTCGCCCATCAGGTTGGAGATGGTTTCACGGCTGGCGTTGACGGCAAGTTCGGAAAGGTTGACGGAGTCGGTACGCATGTAGGTTATCAATCCGGATTCGTACAGACGTTGCGCCACCATCATGGTCTGTGCCACGGTGAATCCCAGTTTGCGGGCAGCCTCCTGCTGCAAGGTAGAGGTGGTGAACGGGGCGGCGGGAGTTTTCTTCAGCGGACGGGTAGTGATGTCGCTGATGGTAAACGTAGCTGCTTTACAGCTCTCCAGCAATTTCCGGGCTTCTGCCTTTGTCTTGAGCCGGTGCGCCAGTTCGGCTTTCATTTCCACTGTTTTGCCGTCAGTGTCCGGAACGAGGAATACGGCGGTAACACGGTAGGATGCTTCGGTTTGGAATGCATGTATCTCGCGTTCGCGCTCTACAATGAGACGGACGGCTACGGACTGTACACGGCCTGCAGAAAGGGCAGGTTTCACTTTCTTCCACAATACCGGTGAAAGTTCAAAACCTACGATACGGTCCAGGATACGTCGGGCTTGCTGGGCATCGACCAGGTTGATGTCAATGTCACGGGGATTTTCTATCGCTTTCAGGATGGCACCTTTGGTGATTTCATGGAAGACGATACGTCTGGTGTGTTCCGGTTTCAGTTTCAGCACTTCGTACAAGTGCCATGCGATGGCTTCCCCTTCGCGGTCCTCATCGGAAGCCAGCCATACGGTTTCTGCCTGCTCGGCTTCTTCTTTCAACTGGGTTACGAGTTTCTTTTTATCCGCCGGTATCTCGTAATGCGGTTTGAAGTCTTTGTCTACGTCAATACTGAATTCTTTTTTCTTCAAATCACGTATATGGCCGTAGCTGGAAAGGACTTTGAAATCTTTTCCAAGGAATTTCTCGATGGTTTTTGCTTTCGCCGGAGACTCGACTATGACAAGGTTTTTCTGCATAAATTTCTGTTTTTTAGTGACTCCCGCCACTGAATTCGCCCGCAAAAGTAGGAAAAAAAGATTCTTCCCACCTTATAATATAAGGAGAATTTAGCAAAAATGACCTTTTTTGTTCAAATTAGAGCTTCGGCTTGTGCTACCTCTATTAAAAGAGGAAGCTTACTCCACCTAAGAAACTGAGACCTTCTGAAGGGTATCCCCAGTAGTACTGGTAATCTTTGTTCAGCAAGTTGTTCACGCGCGCATACACGGAGATTCCTTTGAAGAGTTCGTAGCTGCCGTTTAGATAGAGATTGCTGACGGGGTCTGCCTTGTTGCCCTCCACGCCTTGGCGTGAGATGTGCTGATAGCCGATGCCGACAAGCAGTGGGGAGATGGGGCGTACCTTGAGATTGAGATTGCCTTCTACGGCCGGTTTGAAACTTACTACGACATCAGAACCGTCTGAGTCCGTTGTCCAATGGCGATAGACGGCATTGGCGGCGAGATAGAAAACATCCTTGTAGTTGTAGCTCAGGTCGGCTCCGGCATAGAGGTTCTTGGTGTCTTCTGTGAGGAAAACATTGCTTATCCCGTCGGACTTGACAGTCGGAGTGTCAATCAGGTCGTTTTTCAAATCTTGATACCCGCCGTATAGGTTGAACCACAATCCGCTGACCGGACTTGCCTTGAAGCCGATGGCTGCGTTGAGCTGTTCGTAGGTATTGTCAAGCTGCTGGTTTGTAATGCCATAAGGCGTAATGGTTTCCAGACGGCGGAAATCGTTCTGTAGCCGTCCTCCCTTACCTTGTGCGTAGAGGATGTAGCTGTCCGAGAAGATGTATTGTATTTCTACGTCGGGAGCGGCGCGGAACTTCTTGCCGAAGCCGAAAGCCAGGTCGACGTGTGCGCCGAGACGTATTTTCCAGTCGTCATTCTGAAAGAGATAGTATGGATTGAAGTCTACGTCGGTGTGATTCTCGAAACGTCCGTCGCTGTAGAATGTATTGTCCATGGCAAAAGCCATGCCGATGGTCTGCTCATCGGAGATGGAACCGGTGACATCGGCTTTGGTACGCACGATATTTTCTTTGATATTGCTCACCATGAGGTCGTGTTGGCGCTGGTAGACCAACAAACTGGTTTCGGCACGGAATTGGAGAGGCATATCGTCGCTCGTGGAACTTACCCCGAAATGTACATCACCCGAAACGAATTTCTGCTTGTTGCTGACGAAGTCGGGCAGGAAGTTGAAATTGCTTTGGTTGAACTTTCCGGCAATATTCAAATCGACTTTGCTGAAGGCATGTACATAATCCATGGCAGCATGGGTACGGTAGTAGAATGAATTCCACTTCCCGCCATTATCCGGCAAGTCCAGTTTGCCATCCATGCCATCCATTGTGAATGTCAGGTTGAGGCGGTCTTTGGGGGATAAAGAGAAGAGGTAGTTGGCGCGTACATCGAGGTTACCGTAGTTACCGTATCCCAAGCGTACATATCCGGGCAGCGCTTTCGCCTGCGTCTCTTTTCCGGTATAGGCTTGCATGATACCTGCGGGGATTTGGGTTGCCGGCATCAGGGTGGCGTCATATTCCACCGCCTTTTTGCTGACGGTAGGAGGTTCCACCCTGGGAAGCACGTTCACTTTGGAGGCATCCATGATGTCCGGATTATATTCTTGTTCCACGACTACCGTACGGTTCATGGTGGTGTCTTGGGGTTGTGTCTGGGCTTGTGCTCCCAAAGAGAGGGAGACAAGCATAGTTCCTGCGAGGATATATTGTATCTTTTTCATAATGTGCTATATTTCTTACTTCAATTTCTCCAGTCTTTCGTTAATCATGCTTGCTATATCGTCGTCGGCCTGGTAGTTCTGCTGCAGGCTCAATAGGTATTGGCGTGCATCGAGCTTCTTGTCCATGGCTACATATACATCAGACAGAAGGATGAAACTGCGTGCCAGCCAGTAGGCATACGGTGTGCTTTGGTCGATGAAATTAAGGATTTCCTTTTCTGCAGAGGCATAATTACCGGCATTGTACCATTGTAATGCCACCAGATATTTGGCTTCGGCTCCATAAAGGGTACGGGTGTCTTTGGCCAGCAGCTGAAGGTCATCCATTGCCTTCTTGTCGGCTTTCTGGTTGAGGTATGCCTTGGCACGGTAGTACAACGCCTCGTTCCGGAGCTCCGGAGACAGCTTGGCTTCGGCAAGCAAGGCTGTGGCGGCGTTGATGACTTCCGCATCATCATGCATCAGTGCTCCACAGCGCAGTACACCGATAGCGCCAAGCTGGCGGCGCTCTGCCGTGGTGGCTTTGGCCTGCAATTTCTTGTAGTCGGCCAATGCCAGGTCATATTGCTGGCGGTTGAACAGAATTTCTCCATGCATCAGCAAAGCCTCTTCAGAATATGGGTTATCGGGGTATTCCAGCAGTTTTCCGGCATGTTCCAATACCGCCTCTTCATCTTTCTGCTCTTTGCCTATGACGCAGAGGTAGTAGTGTGCATTCAGGCTGAAAGCGCCTCCCGGATAACTTTGCAGATAACGGGTGAAGCTCTCTTTGGCAGGTGTGGCTTCGCCTTTCATATATACTTTTTCGGCAGCGATGTAAGTCAGCGAGTCTTGCTCACTGGGTTCGAAGCGGATTTCTCCCGGCATCTGGGCGGCAAGGGCGGCAAACTCGTCCACGCGGTTGGCATCTACGTAGATGGACTTCAAGTCGCGCATGGCAAGGCGGGCTTCCTCGCTTCCGGGATATTGGGTGACTACATGTTTGTAGGCTTCTATGGCACGGTCATAGTCGTCGTTCTGGTAGTAAAGCAGACCGATTTCGGCGGCGGCTTTACGGCTGACGGGACTCTCGGGATACTTGCCGAGCAATTCGCGGAAGGCGGCGATAGCTTGGGGGCTGTTGTTGCTCTGTACGTAGGAGCGCCCTTTTTCGTAAAGGGCATTGATGGCATAAGGCGAATTGGGATATTTGACGGCAAGGCGGTCCAGTAAAGTAACCTTTCCGGAATAGTCTTTTTGCAGGCCGGCTACAAGGGCCAGCTGATAGTAAGAGTAGTCTCCGGCAGGTGTTCCCAGACTTTCTGCTTTTGTATAGTATTGCTTGGCCTCGTCGAAGCGGCGGACGTGCAGGTTGCAGTCACCGATACGGTTGTAGGCATCTGCCAATGCGGTCGGGTTTTCACCTTTCTCCAGTTGGACAAAGTTGCGGAAACGGTTCTCTGCCGTCGAATAGTCTTTCTGGTGGAAAGCGATGTAGCCCAGGTTATAGTAGGCAAGGGCAAACATTTCCGTATCCCTCTGCCGGGTGAGTGACAGATATTCGTTGAAATTGCGGGCGGCTTCTCTCATCCGGTTCAGGCGGTAATAAGACTCGCCGAGCCAGTAGAGGGCGTCTGCCTTGGTCTGGAGGTTGTATTGTCCCAGCGTGACGCTTTGGTTGAAGTAACCGATGGCTTGCTCGAACTGCGTGTTGGCAAAAGACTGGGTCCCGAGTTGGAACAGAATCTTCTGCTTGGCTTCCAGAATGGCTTTGCTGGGATGGGAGATGCGGTCGATGGATTTGAGTGCGGCATCGTAGCTGCGTGTATTCATGTACACTTCCACCAGGTAGTTGCTGACTTTCTCGGCATAAGGAGAGTTTGGAAATTCGTTTAGGAATTTCTCAAAGACGGTCACCGATTCGCCGAAAGCGGAATAGGAGGTCTCGTGAATGCATAAGGCGTAGTTATAGGCGGCTTGTTCCTTGATTTTCGGGTCGGCATTGGAAGCGGCAGCCTGCTCGAAGGCCATACGTGCCTTGGTCTTGTCGGCCAGTTGCAGGTAAGCCAGTCCCATGTGCAGGTAGGCATTTTGGGAGAGAGCGTCGTTCTCGGTAGTCACTTCGCCAAGGATGGCAGGAACTTGGGAATACACGCCGCATTGATAATAGGACATACCCAGCATGTAGAGGGCATCTCTTCTATGAGTGGCAGATTCGGCATTGTGCTCCAGGTATTGCTCGAAGGACTTTATGGCTTCGTGATATTTCCCGAAATGGTATTCGGCTGTACCGAGGATGCGGTTCAGCTCCGCCGTGTGCGTGTAGCTCAGACCGTCGGGGTGGGCCGACAAAGCATTTTGCGCTACAATTTCCACCTTGTCGTACTGTTTCTTCAGCAAGTAGATTTCGGCGATGTAATAGGGGACCAGGTTCTTGTACTTGGCATTGTCCTGCAGAGGCAGGAAACCGCTGAGCGCTTCGTCATACCGTCCTTGGGTATATCGGATATAAGAGATGTAGTAAGCACAGTCCGCTGCATATTTCCTGCTGGTGCTGCGCAGGGTCTCGAACCAGATGGCTGCTTCCTTTACATTGCCCGTCTTCAGATAGCAGGTGGCAAGGCGGTAGGTCATGTCGTCACGCTCCTCGGTACCCAGAAGGTCGAGGCGGGCGGAGTTGAACATGGCGAGGGCATCGTCATAATTGCCTTCGAAGAAATAGGAGGAGGCGATTAATGCATAGATGCGGTTGGCATGGGGAGTATCAGGATATTCGTCCAGGAAGGCGCGGAGCAAGTCTATGCTTTTGGGGTCTCTGAGCTCGTATGCGGCGCATACCAGCATGTATTCCGCTTCTTGCCGCTCGCCGGTATCGGGCAGAGGCTTGCCGTCTGCATTCATCTGGCGTACATAGGCTTGCAACGGAGAGATGGCGGCAGCATAGGCCTTTTGCTGGAACAGCGTTTGTCCTTCCTGGTAGAGTCGCTTGGGAGAAGTACTCTTCTCGCTTGTTTGTGCTGAGGCGAGTAAAGGTGCGCAACAGAGTGCTGTGCACAATATTCGGGAGATTTTATGTTTCATCTTCTTTTGTTAGAATAGGTATTTTACAAAAATACGGGTTTTAACCCGGAAATGTTACACTTGTTTGGCTTTTTTAGGATATATACCATAATAGGAACGAATAATCATTCGCTTTTGTTCTTCCGCATGTCTTCCAGGAAGATACCCACTCCTTTGCGGATGGAGCCGAGCCCGAACTCTTCCGTACGGATATCTTTCAAGGGGAGGAAGAAGAGGTCTGCCGCGTCGTCCATCGCCTTGAAGTGCAAGGTGTCCTCCACCGTACAACGGAAAAACATATCCAGCGTGTGTACGGGGAAGCCGGAATAGATGTAAATATTGGGCAGGGAGAAGAGATATTCGGCCTTTGCCACCTTCATGCCGGTTTCTTCTCTTACTTCGCGGGCAACGCCTTCCTCTCCGGTCTCGGTCATGTCGATGAAGCCTCCGGGGAGGTCCAGCGTCCCTTTGGCAGGCTCTTTGGCGCGGCGGCACACCAGTAGCTCGTCGCGCTCGTTCAGTATCAAGGCGACGGTGGCGGAAGAGGGGTTGAAGTAGTAGACGAAACCGCAGTCGGCGCACTGCTTCGACTTCTCGTTATGAACTTCGAAATGGGCTGAACCGCATTTCGGACAATATTTGAATTGCGAAAGTGGATGTTCCATGATATTTTAGCCTTTGTCCGGGGG
Organism: Bacteroides sp. AR29; assembly: GCF_900217715.1. Classification (NCBI taxonomy): domain Bacteria; kingdom Pseudomonadati; phylum Bacteroidota; class Bacteroidia; order Bacteroidales; family Bacteroidaceae; genus Bacteroides; species Bacteroides sp. AR29. The sequence goes on along the minus strand of NZ_OBMS01000005.1, from coordinate 11,844 downwards.
ACAAAGATAATGGAAACCAGGTGTAGAATGAAAGGAACAGAGTGAATTTTTCGTATCTTTGGCGACTATAAAACCATATCGGATGAAAGATTTTGCTGCCATTGATTTTGAAACGGCCAACGAACAGCGTACCAGCGTTTGTAGTGTAGGAGTGGTTATCGTACGTGATGGAGAGATTGTGGACCATTATTATAGCCTCATCCGTCCCGAACCGGAGTATTACACTTATTGGAATACCCGCGTGCATGGTCTGACGTTGGCAGATACCCAGGATGCTCCTATCTTTCCCGTTGTGTGGCAGGAAATAGCTCCACGCATTGAAGGCTTGCCATTGGTAGCGCACAACAAGGCCTTTGATGAAAGCTGCTTGAAAGCTGTTTTCCGTACTTACTGCATGGATTATCCGGATTATGAGTTTTATTGTACTTTGCAGGCATCACGTCGTGCTATAAAGGGATTGCCTAACTATCAGTTGCATACAGTGGCTGTTTGCTGTGGCTATCAGTTGGAACATCATCATCATGCGTTGGCTGATGCTGAGGCTTGTGCATGGATAGCGAAACAGGTCATATAAATAAACAGAGGAGACTTGTCATGAAGCCTCCTCTGTGGAATTGTTTGTTTCCTTGATAAAACTCTATCAGTTTATCCTAATGGATTTTCACCTTGGTCACCATCATTGCCGCCGCCTCCGCTTTCGTTTCCTCCGGGATTTTCTTCATTGTCCGGCACGATTTCAGAGCCGGTTACCAATCGTGTGATGCCCGATTGTTTCATCATGTTCTTCAAACGTTGTCCCGGCACGAAAATCAGTTTCTGGCGGTAAACGACATCAGCCGTTACAGACTTTGCATCCTCCTGGCTTTTGCCGTTCAATCCCGGTCGGAGGCTTCCGAAGTCTCCCAGCCGTACGGTTGCACCGATGCTGGCATAGGTGCAGAGTGCGTCAATCATACCGTCCAATACGGCTTTTACGATACCTCTTGGCACCATCCCTTGACTGGTCACCTGGTCGCATAATCTATCAAAATCAATATTTGCTACGGAATAAGAAGCAGCTACATACTTCTCGGTTTTGGTACCAATGCCTACCATTCTCTTTTTTACTACATAACGAAATGCCATAATGTTTTTTGTTTTTAATGGTTGTTACTTGCGGTTTCGTTCACTCGTCAGTTAGCGAGACCTATTTCTTTGTGACCACGGTGCGAAGTTACAACACTTAAAAACGGCATGGTGCTTTAACGGGACTGAACGACTTTTTTTAACGTTGTATTTAGCCATTTGACGACATGGAAAGTCCTATGCTATAACCTATTGCCTATATTTAAAAAAAATGAGTGATTACATAAAATAATAATTTTGTGATTCTCCATCTGTAATCAAGTACAATCCATTGTCTGTAAACTTGATGACTTTGGACTTGAATGTGAGTTTCTTCAATGCCTCTGCCAAATTGGATGGAATGTTTTTGTAATATACTCCGTTTTTGCAGCAAGCTATCATCCCATAATTGGTAATATAGGCATAGCAAACCTCTCCGTATAGTTCTTCGGCTTTCAGTATGAAGTTTTTGATGGTCTCATTTGAATAACTGTAATGCTTGTCCGTGATAACGACCCATTCTCCTTTATCATTGAAGCAGGCCGAAAGAATATTGTCGTCTCTTAAATCTCCTGTACGATATTGTTCCAGTTTTTTGAGGAATGCATCCGGATAACCAAGAGTCCAATACCCTGAACCGCCTAAGATAATTACATAGTTGCCATTTTCAGTGATGTTGATGTCTGTTATTTCAGCATTGCTGCTGTTGGCTTCTTCTATACGTTTCTTAAGCTTGCTGGGAGTACTGCCGGTGTAGGCATATCCACTATTCCCATACACTCCTACTCCTGCTCCATACATAGTGATTGCTCCGGTACGGCATTTCCCCCATTTGTTGATGGCTTCTGTGATGTATGACATGTATGAGCTGGTCGGTAAATTTATATAGCGAACAGTACCGCTATAGGAAAATGGTTTTGAAACGGTTCTGGTTCTGGCTGGAAGAACCGGTTCTGCTTTTTCTTTACAAATATAAGAAGTACCGGCTATCAATTCATTTCCAATCCATTTTCCTGACTGAATGGTGTGTGCCGTAATATCAAAGTAAGCGCCGTATCCATTTCTTTCACCATCCTTCCAAGGGCCGAACCACATATTCCCATTTTCCCAGATATGAATGCCGTATCCGTGGCGTTGTCCATTATAGGTTTCTCCCCAATATTTATTCCCGTTTGTGTAGTTTGTCCGTTCAAATATTTGTCCGGGATATTCTTTGGCTTCTATTTCATAACTGTAGGGGCGGAGCAGCATATACGGTTTTCCGGTGTTTCGGTTGTATTCTACACCATTTTCAGAGCCATTTTTAACTATTATGTCATCTTCTTGAATATAGATGAATAAAGTGAATTCTGAGTTTTTAGTAAAGCCAATTTTAATATTATCTTCTTTGAATTCTACCCTGAATCCATTTATTTCATCATTTTGGGTTTGTCCTAGAGAAGCCTCCCCTCCTATTGTTTTTCCCCACTCTACCGTGCTATTGCGAACAGATTCATGCATGCTTTTCTGTTCACTTTCCGAAGGTGCAGTGTAGAGTGGTTTATAGTCCGGTATCATTTTGAGGAGAGTATTCTGTCCGTTGAATCCCGCTTCTTCCAATCTTTCTATGGCAGCTTCTGCTATAGACTTCTGGAGTTCTCCAATGTCTTTGTTGAGAGCAGCCTTTTTGTACCAATATAACGCTGAATTCCCATCTTTTCTCAAGATGTTGTCTATGCCGTATTCATAAGAGATTGCAAGCGAAATCTGTCCGCTTGCATTCCCGTTTTTAGCTGCTCGTTTTGTCCATGCCATTCCGGCGGGGTAATTCTTTGTGACTCCTAACCCGTTTTTCAGTAAATAGGCTAAGCGGCTTTGTGCATAATAAGATTCCGGGCTATTATTGTGTTCGGCGGCTTTTTTATACCAGATAAAAGCCTCTTCATAGTTTTCTTTGTCTTCATATATGCGTCCAAGGTTCTTTTGTGGAAAAGCCCCATTTTTTTCAGCTGCTTTTTTATACCAATAGATGGCCGTTTCTTTATTTTGAGTTAAATTCCCCCAGCCATTACTATAGGCTGCACCCATATTGTTTTGTGCAGCAGGATTTCCTTGCTCAGCCGACTTTCGCCACCAATAAACGGCTTGTATGGTATCAGGTTTTATACCCCATCCCCTAAAGTAGCTCTGTCCGAGATAGAATTGTGCAATCGCGTTTCCATTTATTGCATCTGTCCTATAGTCCGCAGCATTCTTGTGGTTTTGCCCGTAAATACTGATGGTAAATACTGCAAGGAATATGCACAATAAGTAATTTTTCATGTTTTTCATAAATTAAGAGTTAATCAATTGCATCCAATAAAATGAATGCAGCCCAGTAAAAGGGATCCTTATATTTTTTTATTTTCTTGAACTCTTTGGGCATAGGCTTTTTGCTCTGTTTTTCTTTTTGCCTGGCTTCTGACTGCCAGCGCTTGTCGGGAGTTGTTTCAATTTCAACTTCGTAGTCACGTACATACTTCTGGGCCTCGCGCAAAGATTCAAATTTGCTCTTTCCTGCGAGCAGATTCTTGTAAAACTGTGTCATCAAGAGTTGAGTAGCATTATCGTCCACTTTCCAGAGACTCATTAATAATGTGTTGGCTCCCGCTTTTTTGAAACCGCGTTGCAAGCCGAATACTCCGTCACCGGTTATTTCTCCCAGTCCGGTTTGGCAGGCAGAAAGTACTACCAGGTCTAACCCTCGTAAATCTAAACCGGCAAGCTCTTTGGCGGTGAGTATGCCGTCTTCTAATCCTTCCGGCAAAGGATTTCCTTTCAGTGCAATATTTGCTCCTGACAATAGCAGTCCTGATCGAGTCAATGCTTTGTCTTCTACGTAGCGTGATTGGTTATTGTCTCCCATCATCAAGAAATCAAGATCCTTTGTCTGTCTGGCTTCTGTTTCTGTCCAATAGAAACCATGAGTGGCGATATGTAGCATACTGATATTCTTACCTGATAAAGCTTTAAAAGATTCTTCTGTACCTCGTAAATCCATATATAAGGCTGGCTGAAGTCTCGTATTCTCTAGTGCTTGTTTAATTTGTTCAGCTTCTATCTTAGTGGCGGGAAGGTATTTGGCTCCGTCACGCAGGTTTAGGGAATCCGGATAGAAGGTATGTTGAATATTCAAGTCTCGAGGAATATCAGTATATTTTTTGTTTTCGACTACTAAAGCTGTTGTATCAGCATCATATTTAAGACCTCCATAGAGAACAGCTTCTTTAATATGGCTTTTGTCTTTTATCATAACCAATTGTCGCGTAGACGACAACCGATAGAAATTTATTTGTTCCGCTATAAAAGTAGAGTCGCTGCTTGGAAGGTGTTCTATGGCGATGTTATGGAGTTGCCCAGCAGGAGCAAAATAAATATTCTTTCTTTGTTTGGAACGGCAACTTTTTATTCTCAACTTTGCTCATTTAAGAGTCTGTTTAAAAACCAACTGAATAAAAGCTTTTATTACGCCAATGAACCTATTATTAGAGCGATTTTTCCCCTTTTTTAATCCCTACTTCCCTTTTTATTAATACCTTTGGGCGTTGTTTTTAATTCGTTAGACAGATGTCTTCTTTCCGTTAGACAATTGTTGTTCTTTCGTAAGATGGACGTTTAACGAAACAGCAACAACTGTCTAACGAATTAAACTCGGTGCATCAGGACTTGTTCTTGCAGCATTGAATGAATAATATTGCCCAACTGATATTCTAAATTATATGAGTGCTTATTACGATTTATACCAGACCCCCAATCCTTCTCCGGAGGACGGTGAAGAAAAGCTGCTTCACGCCCGTATTCTTCCCAAAGGAACCATTCCTGCCGATAAATTCCGCGAACTGGTTCACAAGGCTACCGGTTTCAGCCCTGCCATTCTCGATGGCACGTTGCAGGCTATAACGGATGAGTTGCACAGCTGGCTGGCAGACGGATGGATAGTTGAAGTGGGCGAATTGGGATTCTTTTCGTTATCATTGAAGTGCGACAAGGCCGTGGCGAATAAAAAGGATATTCGCTCTCCGTCCGTGCATTTTCAGAATGTAAACTTGCGTATCGGCAGTAAATTCCGCAACCGCTTTCAGACGATGGAGCTGGAACGGAAAGCATCTCCCTATATCTCTCATTCCAAATTGACACTGGAGGAGCGGAGAAAAAAACTGTTGCAGCATTTGAATAAGTATGGCTGCATTACGCGTACTGATTATGAACAGCTGACCGGAAAGGCGAAACATCAGGCGGTGGCCGATTTGAACCTATTTCTGGAAGAAGGTATTATTCGCAAATATGGTAGTGGAAAAACAGTGGTATATCTCAAGCCATGACAAGCAAGAGAGTTAGAGGAGTTATCACTTTGCTCCGCTAGGAGTTACAGCCGATACTCTTGTGTATGTATTCACAGAACTATCGGCTTTAACTCCTAAGCCGACTTGCCGGCTGATGACTCCTTCTGACTCCCGATAACTCCTTTAAACGAAAGAGCCGTGCGTATAAAAAGGGAAGAAACTTTTAGTACTGCCGATTTGTTTTTAACTTTGTCAATTGAAAACTAATAAAAACAAGCGTATGAATATGAAGGTTGTATCTATGTGCCTGATATGTGCCGGAGCTTTGTTGACCGGTTGTGGAAACGGCGGTAAAAAGGAAGCGGAAACTTCGGAGAGAAAGGAAAAAGAGGCCGTGGTTGGTAGTGATAAAGACGAACATGGTTGTATTGCTTCTGCCGGATATACGTGGAGCGAGGTGCAGAAAGATTGCATCCGTTTGTGGGAGAAAGGTGTCCGCATGAATGCAGTGGATGATGCCGGGAAGACTTTGTTCTTGGTGTTCAGTCCGGACTCTACGCAAGTGGAGTTGTTTTTCTCGGAGGAAGGTGTTTCGAACGAAATTCTGGACCGTCGAGGTCTGCCTGCCGGTGGATATGCCTGGAATGTGGAAGATGATGATACGAAAAACGTACGTCTGGAAGACGGTGAGTGGACGGTCAGCCAACGGGGGAGGCTCATTTATCAGGAAGATGCGAATGGTAAATAATATAAGAATATGGAAAATTTGAAGGCGTTGACAGAGGCTGTCTGCTGTGTAGCCCGTGAAGCCGGGCATTTTTTGAAGGAAGAGCGGAAAAGTTTCCGTCGGGAGGTGGTGCAGGAAAAACATGCGCACGATTATGTATCTTATGTGGACAAGGCTTCCGAGAAAAAGGTTGTATCTGCCCTTAGGAAATTGCTTCCCGAAGCCGGATTCATTGCCGAAGAAGGGTCTGCTGCCTATAGTGACGAAACGTATTGCTGGGTAGTGGATCCTTTGGATGGGACAACGAACTATATTCACGACAATGCTCCCTATTGTGTAAGTATTGCCTTGCGTGACAAGCAGTCGCTTTTGCTGGGTGTGGTTTATGAACCCTGCCGAGACGAGTGTTTTTATGCTTGGAAAGGAGGAGGAGCCTATGTGAACGGAGAACGGTTGCGTGTTTCGCTTGTCAGTGAACCGAAAGACGCTTTTGTGGTGACAGAGTTACCCTACAATTTCGAGCAGTATGCCCGTACGGGCGAACATTTGATACACGAACTTTACGGTAAGGTTGCAGGCATTCGCATGAATGGTTCGGCGGCGCTTGCCCTCTGCTATGTGGCTGCCGGACGTTTTGACGCTTGGCTGGAAGCTTTTATCGGTAAGTGGGATTTCTCTGCGGCTGCACTCATGGTGTTGGAAGCCGGCGGTAAGGTAACAGACTTTTTGGGAAACGAGAACTTTATAGAAGGGCATCATATCATAGCCACCAACGGGCCGCTGCATCCGTTGTTTTTGCGGTTGGTACGGGAGGCGCTGCCATTCTGATACGGTTCTTATTGCCTTATTACACTTTTTTATGGAAAACACATTTAAAGCCTGGTTCTTGTCCTTTGTCCATCTCTTCTTCCCGCGTCAGTGTGCTGTATGCGGGAGCTCTTTGCAAGAGGGAGAAGAGGGCATTTGCATCAGGTGTAATATGAATATGCCACGGACAAACTATCATCTTCGCGAAGACAACTCCGTGGAGCGTATGTTTTGGGGGAAGATACCTCTGGAACGCGGCACTTCCTTCTTTTATTATCACAAAGGAAGTGATTTCCGCCACATCCTGCATCAACTGAAGTATGGAGGCCGGAAAGATTTGGGAGAAATAATGGGGCGTTTTATGGCAGCGGAGCTGGCGGCTACCGGTTTTTTCCGTGGTATAGACGTAATTATCCCCGTTCCTCTACATCCCCGCAAACAAAAGTTGCGCGGATACAATCAGAGTGAATGTATAGCGCGCGGCGTTTCTGCCGTAACGGGTATTCCTATTGATGTGTCCTCCGTGCTGCGCAGAAGACATACGGAAACGCAGACCCGAAAGTCTGCTTACGAGCGTTGGGAAAATGTAGACGGTATTTTCCTTCTCCGCTATCCGGAACGCTTTGTGGGGAAACATATCCTTATTGTGGATGATGTACTGACCACCGGAGCCACTACAACTGCATGTGCCGATGCGCTTAAAGATGTGGGAGGCGTACATGTTAGTATCCTGACGCTGGCAGTGGCGGGTTCGTGAATCAGAAGCGGAAACGTCCGCCTGCCACGATTGTTCCCGTATATCCTACGCCGAATTCGGTGAAGAAGGCAAACTGATTTCCATATTCGATACCCAGAAAACTGAACTGATAGGCAAATTCCTTTTTGTGATAAGTGTCTCCTCCAAAGCTGTTCCGGAGGAAATAGGCGCCGAGCCCTGCAGAGGAATATAGGGAGAATTGGGGGCGGGTGAACCAATGCCACCGGAAGGTGGGGAGGATATACAGATAGCGCCGGTCATCGTTCTTATTCTCATCCAAAACTTCATAAAGGCTACTGGCCGTCCCTCTATTACCGGTTATTCCTCCGGTTACGCCTAGGCTGATTTTACGGTTGATTCTATAAATATAACTGATATTCAGAGCGCCGTAATAGCTGGTCTTCTCGCGTGTATAGATTCCAAAACTTGCTGTCGGAGCAATAAACTCTTCGGCTATACTATTGGCGTCGGTAATGGGGAGGAAGCCGTAACTGACGGATATTTCATGGTGGCGGAATTTTTCTCGCGTAGAAACAAGAGAGGTTTGTGCTTTACCAGCGGTACATAGGCTGAATCCTATGACTAAAAAGAATAAAAGAGTTTTCATTGTAGTTTGGTGTTTGGATTAAAATATGTTTTTCTAATAAATAAAGACAGGTGCTTTTATGAAACTCCTTACTTTACATTTGGCAAATGTATGTTAAATCTTTGAATATGAAATAGAAATGTTTGTCTTTTGTGTGGGATAATGTGGGAAAACAAAAAAGGTTCGCCTAATTGACGAACCTTTTTGCTCTTCCTCTTGGACTTGAACCAAGGACCCTCTGATTAACAGTCAGATGCTCTAACCGACTGAGCTAAGGAAGAATATGCATTCAATTTTTTTCGCTCTTCCTCTTGGACTTGAACCAAGGACCCTCTGATTAACAGTCAGATGCTCTAACCGACTGAGCTAAGGAAGAATGTTGTTTTTTCTCAAATGCGCTGCAAAAGTAATAGGATATTTTGAAATATGCAATATCTTTGCAAAAAAAATATCGAAGATGGATAAAATAATTGGGTTGGGCAATGCTTTGGTCGATGCGCTGGCAATCATTGAAGATGATAATATTTTGACGGAGATGCAGCTTCCGAAAGGAAGCATGACGCTGATTGATGAAGATAAGTTCTTGAAAATTAGTGAGTATTTCAGCCGGATGAAGACGCACTTGGCTAACGGAGGTTCTGCCGGAAACGCAATTCGGGCAATGGCATGCCTTGGTGCGGGTACGGGATTCATCGGAAAAGTAAGCAATGACTTTTACGGTAACTTTTTCCGGGATAGCCTGCTGGAACGTGGGACAGAGGCGAATTTATTGCTTTCCACTACCCTTCCGTCCGGTGTAGCCTCTACTTTCATTTCTCCTGATGGGGAGCGTACTTTCGGCACTTATTTGGGGGCGGCTTCTACATTGAAGGCGGAAGATCTTTCGCTGGATATGTTCAAAGGATATGCTTACCTATTTATAGAGGGGTATCTGGTGCAAGACCATGATATGATTCTCCGTGCCATTGAGCTGGCTAAAGAGGCCGGCTTACAAGTATGTTTGGACATGGCGAGCTACAATATAGTAGAAGGAGACCTTGAATTTTTCTCTCTGTTGGTCAACAAATATGTGGATATTGTTTTTGCCAATGAGGAAGAGGCAAAGGCCTTTACGGGTAAGGAACCGGAGGAAGCATTGGACATCATTGCCAAAATGTGTAGCATAGCCATTGTAAAGGTGGGTGCCCGTGGTTCTCTGATTCGCAAAGGTACAGAGATGGTGCAGGTACAAGCGGCTCCGGTAGAGAAAGTGGTGGACACTACAGGAGCTGGCGACTATTTTGCGGCAGGTTTCTTGTATGGACTGACGTGTGGCTACTCGCTGGAGAAATGTGGCAAGATAGGCTCCCTTCTCTCCAAAGATGTGATACAAGTGGTGGGTACGGAGCTTCAGGCAGCACAATGGGAAAAAATCAAGGAAGAAATTTTATTAATTAATTAATGTGCTGATGTGCCAATGTGCTAATTGGCTACGCAATATTTGTTTCGCTATTACGCTGCAGGTTATTAGCACATTGGCACATTGGCATATTAGCACATTATCATAATTATGAGAAGAATTTTAAAGATACGCTGGATGGTTACCTTGCTGATTGTAGCGGGAGCCGTTTGTTTTTGGGGGTTTAAGAGTGGTGATAGCCGCAGTTTCCAAATAGCAAAGAATCTGGATATATTCAATTCCATTGTGAAAGAGTTGGATATGTTCTACGTGGATACGATTGATCCGAACAAGACTATCCGTGAAGGCATTGATGCCATGCTCTACTCGCTGGATCCCTACACGGAGTATTATCCGGAAGATGACCAAAGCGAATTGGAGCAGATGCTGAAGAATTCCTATGGTGGTATAGGTTCTGTGATTACTTGGAATCCGAAACTGAAACGTTCCATGATATCTGAGCCATACGAGAATATGCCTGCTGCCGATGTAGGCCTGAAAGCCGGAGATATTTTGATGGAAATTGACGGAAAAGACCTTGCCGGAAAGAACAACCAGGAAGTCAGCGAGATGCTTCGCGGACAAGTGGGTACCAGCTTCAAGCTGAAAGTGCAACGTCCCGGTACAGAGAAACCGTTGGATTTCGACATTGTGCGCCGTTCCATCCAATTGCCGTTCATACCTTATTATACGGTGCTGGATAATAATATAGGTTATATCAATCTCAGCACCTTCTCGGGGAATCCTTCCAAGGAGTTCAAGCAGGCTTTTCTGGACTTGAAGAAGCGGGGGATGACTTCGTTGGTGATTGACTTGCGGAACAATGGGGGGGGCTTGCTGGATGAGTCTATAGAGATAGCCAACTTCTTTCTGCCTCGCGGAAAAACACTTGTGACGACAAAGGGTAAGATTAAGCAAGCCAGCAATACCTACAAGACATTGCGTGAACCGTTGGATCTGGAAATTCCTTTGGCTGTTCTGGTCAATGGCGGAACGGCTTCTTCGTCAGAAATCCTTGCGGGCTCTTTGCAGGACCTTGACCGTGCGGTCATTATCGGTAACCGTACTTTCGGTAAGGGATTGGTGCAGACCACCCGTCCGTTGCCATACGGTGGTACCATGAAGCTGACGACTTCCAAATATTATATTCCCAGCGGCCGTTGTGTGCAGGCTATCGACTACAAGCACCGGAATGAGGACGGCAGTGTGGGACGTATTCCGGACAGCCTTACTACCGTGTTCCATACGGCTGCCGGACGTGAAGTGCGGGATGGTGGAGGCGTGACTCCGGACATTGCGGTGAAGCAGGAGAAGCTGCCCAACATTCTGTTCTATCTTGTCAATGACAATCTTATTTTCAATTATGCCACGGACTATTGCCTGAAACATCCTACCATCCCTTCAGCAGAGAAGTTTGAAATTACAGATGCCGATTATGCGGACTTCAAGGCGATGGTGAAAAAGGCGGACTTCAAATACGACCAGCAGACAGAGAAGATGCTGAAGAACCTGAAGGAGATGGCCGAATTTGAGGGCTATCTGACTGATGCTTCGAAAGAGTTTGAAGCGCTGGAGAAAAAATTGTCGCATAATCTGGACCGTGACCTTGACCATTTCTCCAAGGACATCAAGAGCATGATTGCGGTAGAAATCATCAAGCGTTATTATTTCCAGCGTGGAAGCATTATCCAGCAGTTGAAAGATGATGATGATTTGAAAGAGGCTGTAAAGATACTCACTGCTCCGGAAAAATATAAGGAAATGTTGAGTGCTCCGGCAGTGACGTCAATGTCTCTGCAACAAAGAAAGGAGACAGCCCCGGTTTTTCTGAGTACCGCTACGAGAGCAAATGAACATGTTTATGATGAAATAGTATAAGGACACTCTTAAGAGGATTCTTTTATTTGCTCCTTAATTTATACCGGATAGTCTCTGTATAAGCCTTTTATACACGACTATCCGGTTAAGTTGTTTGTAGGGTATTAACTTGTTTTATATTTTTGCACACTACTGTCCCGTAAAAGTGGATAAATAGTTCTTTGAAATTATTGAAATATAGTCAATTACACGGTTTTTTGAAATGAAACGGACTTGATTTTGCAACTTTGCAGTCTAATACAAATG
>NZ_OBMS01000018.1:0-93220 GCF_900217715.1 Bacteroides sp. AR29 | reverse complement strand
CTATGCGCCTCGAAAGCAACGATTAAGTCTCGCAGGCTCTCACGGTTACTCAGTTGTCCAAACATCATCGCGAGCATCTGATTCCAGCAAGTGAAATGTTTCACATATCGGTTGCCACCATACTTGCGAACATAGTTGTTAAACTGAGTCCTGTTCAGAAAAGCGGTTAATTGAGAGAATACGTATTTGTCTTGGAACATAGCAGCCATTTGTATTAGACTGCAAAGTTGCAAAATCAAGTCCGTTTCATTTCAAAAAACCGTGTAATTGACTATATTTCAATAATTTCAAAGAACTATTTATCCACTTTTACGGGACAGTAGTGAAATTCCATATATAATCTACATTAACATTTTATTTTTCAGCATAATACTAATATATACAAGTTTCACTTATAAAAACTGGTCTCTTTCCATGTTGTGGAATTTCCATATCAGTGGTGACATATATAATGGTACAGATTATTTCATGACAGCACGTAGCATGAGTGTGAGAAATGCAAACCGTGAAAATCCAACAATCAAGAGGGCAATTGTTAATAGAAAAGACACTGAGGGTAAAGAGACATATACACCTGCTACATATACTTTCAGCGCTGATAAATTTTATGATAGAAATCACTAGTGTTCAGTTTTAATTCATTGAAGCCTCTCAACGGTCTTCATTCATAGATGATGATTGGAACGGCCGGTTCGTGAGAATCGGCTGTTTGCATTCTACGCCTCATTTCCCTATCGGCTGTATTCTCCTTCTCACCTCTTTGGATATTTCCAGAAACATATAGTTCAGTTTGCCGGAATGAATACCTTCCTTATTCTGGGCATACTTCTTATTGGCATACTCCTTGGACTTGTCAAAGGTGATGCGCGACATCTGGTTCTGCGACTTTCCCACCATCGTCGAATCCAACTGTTCGTCCGGAAAGAAATCATCCAAATCCACATCACCAATCATGGTCGTTTCAAGGAAATTCATGTCTTTATGACTGGAATCCGTGTAGTATCCTACAAACATATGCCCCGGGGTGCGCACCAATATAGGTTCTATGTTGATGGCACGGAGCAGAGAAGCAAAAAGCACACTTCCATCCACACAGTTGATTTGCGAGGACTCCAAGGCGTCATCGAACGTGCGCACACGCTGTGAAAAGACCACATTGCTGGAAAGGCTCGTATTGGAGACCGAGCTATAACGGAACTTACGCTTCTGCAGTACATTCCACAAGGCATAAACCTGCCTGTCCACCACTTCGGCACCTCCCTGATAGCCTAAAAAACGGTTGACGATACGCGTATCCAGCGCTTCACGCAACAGCTTGTCAATCATAGGATTCTCCTCATTTACATATGCTGCAAAAAAGATGCCGGTATCATGGAATTTTGTACCATTCGTGACATACCCCAACAGACATTCATTAATGCTGCGAACGGAAAAAGTACGCACCCTCTGCCCCAAATCCTTACCGTTCATCTCTACCATAACGGCCACACTAATGGGTTCCGCCTGGTTGTTATTCTTCAGAGCCTCATAATTCCATATGATATCAGGATAGATAATATACTCCGTACGCGGTTTTGCCAGCACAAACTCCGACACTGAACGGGAAAAGAACGGAGTCTCCGCAACTTCTACCCGCACCCGGCTATAAGCATTCCTCGAACGGACACGGACAGCGATGCACGACTTCGGATTACCTACATACATGGAGTCTACCGGCACTATGACCTGAGCATCGGTGGTAGCCACTGAAAGGATACTGGAAGGGAATATATTACCGCCCAGCTCATCCGCGATATCAAAGCCCGAACGGAAAGGAGCCGTATTCAGCCAGACAGAGCCGATTATCACTAAAAGCAGAGTTCCCACAATAACCGGCAAACGCCTTTTAGAGAAACTCCTGATATACATAAGTTCTTTCATACAATTCAATATTTACGAAGCAAAGATAATATTTTATATGTGACAGGGCTTTTAGATAAACGAGAATTTAATGTAACCCAAATGTAACACTTGTTTCATCATTCCGTAACAAATTAGCCTCACTTTTGTACCCAGAAAGTAGAAATGGCCTGCATCTCAGCACAAGTTTTCATGCAAACATGAAAATTCTGCATTCGGTTTGCACTATTTTTGCCGATAAAAAGAAATAAAGTTTAACTTTGTGACAAGAGAATTGTTTTATCCTTGTCATACATAAACAACAAAGCAATGAACGATTACCGGATTTTAGTAGTGGACGATGAAGAAGACTTATGTGAAATTCTGAAGTTCAACCTCGAAAACGAAGGCTACGAAGTGGATACGGCAAACTCCGCTGAAGAAGCTCTGAGAATGGACATTGGCAGCTACAGCCTGCTACTGCTGGACGTGATGATGGGAGAAATTTCCGGCTTCAAAATGGCGAGCATGCTGAAGAAGGACAAGAAGACAGCCCAGATACCCATCATCTTCATTACCGCCAAAGATACGGAAAATGACACCGTGACCGGTTTCAACCTGGGAGCGGACGACTACATATCCAAACCCTTCTCGCTGCGCGAAGTGGCGGCACGTGTCAAAGCCGTACTTAGACGCACCCGACAAGGAGAAACGGAACATGCACCGGAACAGATTGTCTACAAGACGCTGGTACTGGACATCATCAAGAAGAAAGTCTGCATTGACGGCGAAGAGGCACCGCTCACCAAAAAAGAATTTGAAATCTTATTGCTGCTTTTGCAGAATAAAGGACGCGTATTCTCGCGCGAGGATATACTGAACCGCATCTGGAGCGACGAAGTATATGTGCTGGACCGCACCATCGACGTGAACATCACACGTCTGCGCAAGAAAATCGGAGTTTATGGCAAATGTATCGTAACACGCTTGGGATATGGTTATTGTTTCGAAGCCGAATAACGACAGACACTTTCTGTCCTTCAGCCGGAAGCTTTTCCTTTCGGTCATCTCGCTGTTCCTCGTATTCGCCGCCTGCTTCATCGCCTACCAGTATCAGCGGGAAAAGGAATACAAAGTGGAGCTGCTGGACATGCAGCTGCAAGATTATAACGACAGACTGCACCAGGAGCTTCGCTACCTCCCCGACAGCCTATGGACTTCCATGCTGGACAGCTACATCTCCAAGCATGTGAACAAGGAATTGCGCGTCACTGTGGTAGACCTTCATGGCAACGTATTGTTCGACAGCTCCCAGAACGACAGCCATGAACTGGACAACCACATCAAACGCCCCGAAGTACAGAAAGCGCTGAAAGACGGCAAGGGCTATGACCTGCGGCGCATCTCCGAAACCACCGGCAAGACCTATTTCTATTCTGCCACCGCCTACGAAGGCTGCATCATCCGTTCAGCCCTCCCCTACAACGTCAACCTGATGAACAATCTGGCTGCCGACCCACACTACATCTGGTTCACGGTCATTGTATCACTGTTGCTGATATCCGTCTTCTACAAATTCACCTCCAAACTGGGCAGCGCCATCAACCACCTGCGCGAGTTTGCCAAAAGGGCCGACAAGAACGAACCCATAGACATGGACATACAAGCCGCCTTCCCGCACAATGAGCTTGGAGAGATTTCGCAGCATATCATACAGATATACAAGCGCCTGCGCGAAACCAAAGAGGCGCTTTACATTGAGCGCGAAAAGCTTATCACCCATTTGCAAACCTCCCGCGAAGGACTGGGCGTATTCAACAGAGACAAAAAGGAGATATTGGTAAACAATCTGTTCACCCAATACGGCAATCTGATTTCAGACTCCAACCTGCAGGCTACCGAAGAGATATTCTCCATCTGCGAATTCCAGAAGATAACGGATTTCATCAACAAGGCGCAGAAGCGCCCCTCCTACAACGAAGAACGAAGGATGTCCGTACACATCAACAAGAACGGACGCACCTTCATCGTGGAGTGCATCATCTTCCAAGACCTCAGCTTTGAAATTTCCATCAACGACATCACCCAGGAAGAAGAGCAAGTACGGCTGAAACGGCAGTTGACCCAGAACATCGCCCACGAGCTGAAAACCCCCGTAAGCAGCATACAAGGTTATCTGGAAACCATCGTGAACAACGAAAACATTGCACCCGAAAAGATGCAGGTCTTCCTGGAACGCTGCTACGCGCAAAGCAACCGCCTGAGCCGCCTGCTGCGCGACATATCCGTACTGACCCGCATGGACGAAGCCGCCAACATGATTGATATGGAAAAGGTGGACATCAGCATGCTGGTTTCAAACATCGTCAACGAAGTGTCCCTGGAACTGGAACAGAAGCAAATCACCGTTGTCAATTCCCTAAAACCGAAGATACAGTTGCGGGGCAACTACTCTCTACTCTACTCCATCTTCCGCAATCTCATGGACAACGCCATCGCTTATGCCGGCACCAACATACACATCAACATCAGTTGTTTCCGCGAAGACGAGAATTACTACTATTTCAGTTTTGCCGATACCGGCATCGGCGTTTCTCCCGAACATCTGAACCGTTTGTTCGAACGCTTCTACCGTGTAGACAAAGGACGCTCGCGCAAGTTGGGCGGCACCGGCTTGGGGCTCGCCATAGTGAAGAATGCAGTCCTTATTCACGGAGGCACCATCTCTGCCAAAAACAACCAAGGTGGAGGACTGGAGTTTGTATTCACACTGGCAAAAGAGAGATAACAGCCCGTTTTACCACACCAAACAAAATGCTTTGCATACCTCTGGAGAAGGTTCTTGTGGCAAGTGTGGCTTGTATTGGTATCTTTTCACCTTACCGACATGACGGATTGCTTAAATCGCCTTAAGTCACTATCAATCAGAGAGTAATTTTGCCAACCTATTGCCATGCTTTTGGCAAACTTTTGCCATGCCTATGGCAAAGTTTTGCCAACGCGGTGACAAAGTCTTGCCAAGAGGGTGGCAAAACCTTGCCAATTTGTCGGCAAAAAGAAAGAGAGAGGGGAAGAAAATTTATCACTCATAGAATTGTTTTCTCAAAAAGAATCCGTATCTTTGTCATGCATTGGTTCGCTCCCCCTCTTCTGGGAAAGCGATTAAAAGGGAATCAGGTGTAAATCCTGGACAGTCCCGCTGCTGTAAGTTTCGTGCAACGTTGCAGACAATTACTCTATGCCACTGGAATATTCTTCCGGGAAGGCGCCTGCAACAGAAACAAGTCAGAAGACCTGCCATGCATACTTTATCATTGCTTTCGAGGAAAAAGCGTTGAGTCTAATGAGCCGGACAAACCGTCCATCATTTCATTCATCAAACCTAATTCAGAGAAAGTAAAGAAGGTAATAAACTCTGCCAAGTTTATTTGATGATGTCCGGCCGAAGTGATTTCGTCCGGACATTTACATTACAAAAAGTCATATTTAAATTGGTTATTACATAGATTTTGTCTAAATTCGGCACATTAAACCGCAATAATCGGTTTATCCGTTAACCTATTGTCAAATTATTAAAGATACAGAGTCTATGGAATTACCATTTGCCGAAGCATGGAAAATCAAAATGGTGGAACCTATCCGCAAAAGTACCCGCCAGGAACGCGAACAATGGCTGAAAGAGGCCCACTACAACGTATTCCAACTCAAATCGGAACAAGTTTATATCGACCTCATCACCGACTCGGGCACCGGAGCCATGAGCGACCGCCAATGGGCAGGCATGATGCTGGGTGACGAAAGCTATGCCGGAGCCACCTCATTCTTCAAACTGAAGGAAGTCATCACCCGCCTCACCGGATTTGAATACATTATCCCCACCCACCAGGGACGCGCTGCCGAAAATGTACTCTTCTCCTATCTGGTGCACGAGGGCGACATTGTGCCGGGAAACTCCCACTTCGACACCACCAAAGGACATATCGAGGGACGCCGGGCATTGGCTCTGGATTGCACCATAGACGAAGCCAAACAGACACAGCTGGAAATTCCCTTCAAAGGCAATGTAGACCCTAAAAAACTGGAAAAAGCATTACAGGAACATAGCGAACGGATACCGTTCGTCATCGTCACCATAACCAACAACACTGCAGGCGGCCAGCCGGTTTCCATGCAGAACCTGCGCGAAGTCCGCGCCATTGCCGACAAGTACGGCAAGCCCGTTCTCTTTGACTCGGCACGCTTTGCGGAAAATGCCTACTTCATCAAAATGAGAGAAGAAGGTTACCGCAACAAGAGCATAAAGGAAATTACCCGCGAGATGTTTGACCTTGCCGACGGTATGACGATGAGTGCCAAAAAAGACGGTATTGTCAACATGGGCGGATTCATAGCCACCCGCCGGAAAGACTGGTATGAAGGTGCCAAAGGCTTCTGCGTGCAGTTCGAAGGCTACCTTACTTACGGAGGCATGAACGGTCGTGACATGAACGCCCTTGCCATCGGCCTGGATGAAAATACTGAATTTGACAATCTGGAAACCCGCATTCACCAGGTGGGCTATCTAGCCATGAAACTGGATGAGTACGGGATACCCTACCAACGTCCCGCAGGCGGCCATGCCATATTTGTGGATGCCCCCAAAGTGCTGACACATGTGCCCAAAGAAGAATTCCCGGCACAAACACTGACCGCTGAGCTCTATCTGGAAGCAGGCATACGCGGCTGCGAAATCGGGTATCTGCTGGCAGACCGCGACCCGGTGACCCGCGAAAACCGCTTCAACGGCCTGGACTTGCTTCGGCTTGCCATCCCCCGCCGCGTGTATACCGACAACCACATGGATGTGGTGGCAGCCGCTTTGAAAAATGTATATGACAAACGGGAAAGTATTACCCGCGGAGTGCGCATCACCTGGGAAGCTCCGTTGATGAGACACTTCACGGTACAACTGGAAAGGCTGTAAGAGATTTACAGACTCAATGTCAAGACAAAATCCGGAAACAAATAATAATGAATAGTGAACCGGCGTTTCTCCACCGTACGATATTCTTCGGCGGAGAATACGCCGCTTTCATTTACAGCAAAAGGCAGAATGCGCATGTGCCCGCGAAAATCAACCTCGGAAGCATTCAGGCATTTGAACATGGTCTCCTTAGCCGACCAGTGCAGCAACAGTGACCAAGTGTCGGTTCCGCGAAACACGGATGGCTGTTCATCTTCGCGCATGAATTTATGTGCCACCTTCCTTACCCGCTCACCATACTGCTCGATGTCAACACCCACTTCCCGACCCGGCAATCCCAAGACAACAGCCACATAACCTTTCGTATGCGAAATACTGAGAGAGGCGGAGTCATCCGCCAGATAAGGTTTCCCACTGGGATGATAGGCAATCTCTTTCTCTTCTCCCGACAGAGTATAAAGCAATACGCGGACAGCCAGCCACTCCAAACGGCGGTGTGCCGCGGTGAAGCGCCGCATACCTTCCCGGTATACTTCCTGATGAGGAAGCATGGCCAGCAATTCCTCCGGAGATTCCTCCGTTTTCCAAATTCCCCATCGACTGGGAAGAGCGGTATGTTGCAAGAAGAGGGGCACGGAACAATTTAAAAATTAATAATTAAAAATTAAAGGGAAGAAGAGTTGGGTTCTGCCGGGGCATTTACTGTGAACTTCACTTTCAGGATACGGCGGTTGTCCATCTCCAACACCTCAAACTCATAACGGCCGTAGGTCACCTTTTCATGGAGAGCAGGAAATTCCCCCTTCAGTTCCAGCAGAAGTCCGGCAAGCGTATCGGCATCCCCTGCCACCTCATCGAACGTTTCCTCGTCTATCTTCGTTATTTTATAGAAATCAGTCAGCTGGGTCTTGGCTTCAAATACCCAAGTGTGGTCATTCAGTACGGCATATGTACGTTCTTCATCATCGTATTCGTCATGAATTTCGCCCACAATCTCCTCAATAATGTCCTCCATGGTGACAATGCCCGACGTACCACCGAACTCATCGACCACAATGGCTATATGAATCTTGTTTGCCTGGAAATCGCGCAGCAAATCATCAATCATCTTGGTTTCGGGCACAAAATAGGCGGGCCGGATAAGCGACTGCCAACGGAAATTATCCCCTTTGTTCAGATGGGGTAGCAAGTCCTTGATATAAAGTACCCCCTTGATATTGTCACGGCTATCCGCATAGATGGGAATACGGGAGTAGACATTCTCTACGATGCACTTCACCACATCTTTGAAAGGGGTACGGATATCCAGGTCCACCACATCAAGGCGAGAGGTCATGACCTCCTTGGCCGTTTCCCCGCCAAAGCGGATGATACCTTCCAGAATATTATTCTCCTCCGAAAGCTCTGCCTTGTCGGTCAGCTCCAACGCATGCGAGAGTTCATCGACCGATATGTTATGGTTCTTGCGGACCATATGCTTGTTCAGGAAAGAAGTGGAACGCACCAGCATGGATGCCATCGGATAGAATACGGAACGGCAAAACGTGATACCGGGAGCGGCGAAGCGGCAAAAAGCCAGCGTCTTCTGAGCCGAATATATCTTAGGCATGATTTCACCGAAAAGCAACAGCAAAAATGTAAGGACTACTGTCAGAATGAGGAACTCTGCAATGGGAGAATGAAATTGGAACACATTCATAAAGAAGAAGTTGCAGAGCATGATTATGGTTACATTCACGAAGTTGTTCGTAATCAGAATCGTTGCCAACAAACGTTCGCTGTTGTCCAGCAGATTACTGATTTTCTCATCCGAAGGATGCTTTCTCTCCGCTATTGCATTCAGGTCTGACGGAGAAAGAGAGAAAAAGGCTATTTCGGAAGCTGATGCAAAACCGGAAACAAGCAAAAGCAAACCTGCCAACACAATGGCTACAACGGCCGAAATAGAAGGAGTCTGTACGGATATACCGTTAAAAACATCTGCCAACTGGCATAAATAAGCGTCTGGGTCCAAAGATTTTGGTTTTAGTTAAACAATTAGAACGGCAAGTCGTCCGTCGGGTTATCTTGTGCAGGGGCAGCCTGCGGTTGTACTGGTTGTTGTGGCTGGGGGGCGGCTCCCGCCTGCGGCGCATAAGGGCCAGCACCGGGAGTTGCCGTTCTCGGAGTCAGCATCTCCATATTGTCGACAAATATCTCAGTCACATAACGCTTGATGCCTCCCTGGTCATCGTAAGAACGGGTACGTATCTTACCTTCCACGTAAAGCTTATCGCCTTTATGCACATATTTCTCAACGATTTCGCCTAAACGGCCACGGAATATCAGGTTATGCCATTCGGTACGGTCCGGAATCTGCGTACCATTCTGCAAAGTGTATCCTTTCTCCGTAGTGGCCAAAGAAAGCTGGGCAACACAGTTTCCACCTTCATAATAGGTTATTTTAGGGTCTTGTCCCACATTTCCTATCAATATCACTTTATTTACTGACATAAGCTTCTATTTTATTAATTTGCTGCCAAAATTAACGAGAATATTCACACCATGCAAGAATACAAACAACTTTTATACATATTTCTCCAAGAAAGCATGTATAAGGCGGGGCACCGCATAACGACCCAAATCTTCGACTGCAACCCGTTGGTAACTTGAGAAGGAGCTCGAATTATCGGGCAGAGTAACCTCGTAGAAGTTGGTGTAAATCACTCTGTGGGACAATACATGTTTCACCCCCCGAAGCAGTGTACGGACCATCCGCACCTCTCCCTCTGCAAACAGCGCATGAAACTGCGGACATGCCAGAAATTCCTCTTCGGATAAATCTTTTTCCGTTTCAACCAGAGGCAATTCAAAGAGATTTTTCCAGATATCGTCCTCCGTCCTCTTATGTATCAAGGTATGCGCGCCCATGCGTACATATATATAATTAAAATAGCGGTTGGTGGTCTTGGTTCTGTGCTGCTTCACGGGCAGTTGCTGCACTTTTCCTTCAGACAATGCCCGGCAGCTGCCGGACAAAGGACAAAACAGACAGTTGGGCGACTGCGGCGTACACTGCACGGCTCCGAAGTCCATAATTGCCTGGTTATAATCTGCCGGCCTGGATTTATCGAGCACCTCTCCCGCCAAAGCGGTAAAAGTCTTTTTCCCTTCGGTAGAATCAATGGGAACATCAATGCCGAAATAGCGGGAAAGCACCCGATACACATTCCCGTCGACCGCCGCATAAGGCATGTCATAGGCAAAGGAGCAGATGGCCGCTGCCGTATAATCCCCCACTCCCTTCAAAGCACGTACCTCTGCATAGGTTTTCGGAAATGTCCCCTTCATGCTTTTGGCTGCGGCATGCAGGTTGCGGGCACGCGAATAGTACCCCAGGCCCTGCCAATATTTCATCACTTCGTCCTCGGACGCAGCAGCCAGCGACACCACATCCGGGAAGCGTTTTATGAAACGCAGAAAATACTCATACCCCTGCGCCACTCTTGTCTGTTGTAAGATGATTTCAGAAATCCATATCAGATAAGGGTCCGTGGTATTTCGCCACGGAAGGTCGCGTTTGTTCTCCGCATACCAGTCCAACAATGTTCCGCTAAAAATATTCATGCTGCAAAAATACTTCATTTTCAGCCTAACAAAGCTTAATGCCAAGACTTTTTTAGAAAATTGTCCGAAATATATTTTTTAGAGCCACGGAAAAGCTATATATTTGCAGTCCAAAAAATTAGGAAAACTATAGTAATAATATTTTTTTTAAAGAAAAATGACTAAAGCTGATATTGTAAACGAAATTACAAAGAACACCGGAATTGATAAGACAACCGTACTTACAACCGTTGAAGCATTCATGGACGCAGTAAAGGCATCTTTATCCAAAGATGAAAATGTTTACCTCCGCGGGTTTGGTAGTTTTGTAGTGAAGAAAAGAGCCCAGAAAACTGCTCGCAACATCTCCAAGAACACTACAATAATCATTCCGGAACATAACATTCCGGCATTTAAGCCTGCAAAAACGTTCACCCTCTCAGTGAAGAAATAATAAACAATAGTATTAACCCATAAAAATTTTGAAGCTATGCCAAGCGGAAAGAAGAAAAAAAGACATAAAATGTCTACGCACAAGCGTAAAAAAAGACTAAGAAAGAACAGACATAAAAGCAAAAAGTAATTTTTAGTCTGAAGGACAAAATAAAGAACAAACTTGTGAAGCAAAATGTCTCGCGGGTTTGTTCTTTGTTTAAGTAGTAAATTGAATCATTTAAAAGCCAATTATTGTGACAAGCGAACTCGTTGTAGACGTACAGCCCAAAGAGGTATCCATTGCACTGCTTGAAGACAAGCAGCTGGTGGAACTCCAGAGCGAAGGAAGAAACATCTCCTTTTCGGTGGGCAACATGTATTTGGGACGCGTCAAGAAATTGATGCCCGGCCTGAATGCCTGCTTCGTGGACGTGGGTTACGAGAAAGACGCTTTTCTTCATTATCTGGACCTGGGTCCTCAATTTAACTCGTTAGAGAAGTACGTAAAGCAAACTTTAAGCGACAAGAAGAAGCTGAATCCCATTACCAAAGCAACCATACTTCCCGACCTTGAAAAGGACGGAACGGTTTCCAACACACTCAAGGTGGGACAAGAAGTAGTGGTGCAAATTGTCAAGGAACCTATCTCTACCAAAGGGCCGCGACTGACTTCCGAGCTTTCCTTTGCCGGAAGATACCTCGTGCTGATTCCCTTCAATGACAAGGTTTCCGTATCACAAAAAATTAAATCGAGCGAAGAGCGCGCACGCCTCAAGCAACTGCTGATGAGTATCAAGCCGAAAAACTTCGGCGTCATCGTCCGCACCGTGGCCGAAGGAAAACGTGTTGCCGAGCTCGACGGAGAGCTTAAAGTATTACTGAAACATTGGGAAGATGCCATTACAAAAGTACAGAAGGCCACCAAATTTCCGACACTGATTTACGAAGAAACCAGCCGTGCCGTAGGACTGTTGCGCGACTTGTTCAATCCTTCCTTCGAAAACATCCACGTGAACA
Organism: Bacteroides sp. AR29; assembly: GCF_900217715.1. NCBI lineage: Bacteria > Pseudomonadati > Bacteroidota > Bacteroidia > Bacteroidales > Bacteroidaceae > Bacteroides > Bacteroides sp. AR29. Next base: position 81,342 of record NZ_OBMS01000018.1, on the reverse strand, counting down.
ACGAGGCTGTGTACCACGAAATCAAGGATTACGTAACCCTCATCGCCCCTGAACGGGCAGGAATCGTGAAGCTGTACAAAGGTCAACTCCCCATTTACGACAATTTTGGTATCACCAAACAAATCAAGTCGTCATTCGGCAAGACCATTTCATACAAAAGTGGTGCCTACCTGATTATTGAGCATACTGAGGCGCTTCACGTAGTAGACGTGAACAGCGGTAACCGCACCAAGAATGCCAACGGGCAGGAGGCCAACGCACTGGAAGTGAATCTGGGTGCAGCCGACGAACTGGCACGCCAGCTCAGACTAAGGGATATGGGTGGTATCATCGTGGTGGACTTCATCGACATGAATGAAGCCGAAAACCGACAGAAGCTTTACGAACGTATGTGTGCCAACATGCAGAAAGACAGAGCACGTCACAACATCCTGCCGCTCAGTAAATTCGGACTGATGCAGATTACACGCCAGCGTGTACGCCCGGCTATGGATGTAAATACGACGGAAACCTGTCCCACCTGCTTCGGTAAAGGCACCATCAAATCGTCCATCCTCTTTACGGACACCTTAGAGAGTAAGATTGACTATCTGGTCAACAAATTGAAGATAAAGAAATTCTCGTTACACATCCACCCGTACATCGCAGCCTACGTCAATCAGGGACTCGTCTCCCTGAAACGGAAGTGGCAGATGAAGTACGGATTCGGTATCAAGATTATTCCAAACCAGAAATTAGCATTCCTGGAATATGTATTCTACGACCTGCAAGGGGAAGAGATAGACATGAAGGAAGAAATCGAAATCAAATAAAAAAGACGGCGAAGGGTATTTATCTTCGCCGTCTTTTTTATCTCTTGCTTTGGGGGAGCTCTCCCCAAACATGCCTTCCGCTATAAAGCCAAACGATAGATTTCCCTGCAATCAGTCATGGTCAGCTTCACGTAGTTGCCAAGCAGTTCGCCTTTATTGCGCCGCAGACTGACGAGCATACGGTCTATATCGGGATGCTCGATACCCAACTCCTTAAAGCTAACCGGCAAGCCCATGTAACGGAAAAAGTGTTTCAGTCGGGCAGTACCTGCCAAAGCCATCTCTTCCAAATCTTCGGACTTGGGTATATCAAAAACACGATGGGCAAACTGGGCTATCTTTGCCGGATTATGTTCCGCCATAAAAGCCATCCAGGCAGGAAAGATTACAGCCAAGCCGGCACCGTGGGCTACATCATAGATAGCACTAATTTCATGTTCCAGTGCATGGGATGCCCAGTCTTCCTCACGCCCTACCCCACAAGTTCCGTTATGCGCCACAGTGCCACACCACATAATGTTGGCACGCGCGGCATAGTTGTCCGATTGCTGTTTCACCCGGTAAGCTTCTTTAATGATAGCTGTCAAGGTGCCTTCACAAAGCCGGTCGCTGATTTCCACATCCGGTGTATTCGTGAAGTAACGCTCCATGATGTGGGCCATCATGTCGGCAATGCCACAAGCCGTCTGATAAGCCGGGAGGGTGTAGGTCAGTTCAGGATTCATGATGGAAAATACGGGACGCAAATGCTCGGGGGCACAGAGACCCAGTTTTTGGAGTGTCTCTGTCTTGGTAATTACCGTATTGCCCGAACCCTCGCTTCCGGCAGCCGGGATAGTCAGCACCACGGCTACTTTCAACGCTTTCTCCACCTTGGCACGACCGATAAAGAAATCCCAGAAGTCCCCATCATAGAGGGCTCCGGCAGCAATGGCCTTTGCCGTATCTATGACCGAACCACCTCCCACAGGAAGCATCATATCCACCTGCTCACGACGGCAAAGCTGAATACCTTCGTATACCTTCCCGTCAATGGGATTGGGCTGGACACCTCCCATTTCGCAATAAGCCACACCGGCTTCCTGCAAGGATTGCTTCACCCTATCCAGCAGACCACTCCGTACAACAGAACCGCCTCCATATACTATCATCACTTTTTGTGCACCATACTTACGCGCCAATGCACCGACTTGCACTTCAGTATTCTTGCCAAAGACAAACTCTGTAGGACTATAAAAAACAAAATTATTCATTGTATACCTTATTTAATGTATCGACTGTATCTTTCAAAGAAGCGTCCGAACGCTCCCCACTTCATCAGTCCTTTCTCAAAAACAAAAATACCCAGCAATGCACAAGAGATGCCCAGCATCACATCAATCAGATAATGGTGTCCCGAATAGACAGCCGTCCACCAGATACCGACCATAATCACCGCAAACAACGCTATCAACCACTTTTTGCTGCGGTCCATAACCGCGTAAGCCAAAGCCACCACCATATAGGCGGCATGGAGCGAGGGCACTGCTGCAAATACATTGGCATTCCTTCCGTAAATGGAGTTGAAGATGGAACATCCCAGCAATTCGTCAAAGCGCCCTAAGCCTGCCACATTGCCCGGAGTGTCGAGTATCGGCTCGAAACCATAATTCATGGCATACCAGGGCGGAGCAGCGGGATGGATGTAATAGCCGGCAAAACCGATGAGATTAACCAGCAGGAACACCATCGCAAAACGAAGATATACCTTACGGTCACCCTTCAGATAGAGCCACAACCCGAATGCAATGGGAACCGGTACCCAACAGAGGTAGAATATCCCGGCAAAGAAATCGGCAACAGGACAATGGTTCAAAGCAAAATACTCACAAGGGATAAGGACAGCACCGTCTACAGACAAGCCAAAAAGGGATTTTTCTGCCTCATAAAGTCCTTTTACATCAATGGGATTCACCTGGTAATTGGGATATACGCGCATCCAGTCATACGAAATGCCGAATATGAAAAACGGCAACAGCGCCACTGCCAACTTACGGGTTGTCTGTCCGGCAAAGAACAATACCAAAAATACACCCGCCATCAGGAAATGTTCCGGACGAAGCCCGATACAGACCGCTGTCAGAATCAGGAAAAACGCTGTGATGACAATCACCAGCACTGCCTCTCTCACAGAGGGAAACAAACTATTTTTCATTCCTTGTCTTTCAGTAGTTTATAGCAATGCGCCAAGCGGGCAAATGCCGTCAAATTCGCCAATATTGCAATCACTGCCATAGGCACAATTAGTATCAGCATCGGGTCGAATAAAGTACAATCACCAAAGATACCGCAGAACATGGCACCGAGGGCAGTCAGCACAACGCGTTCGGGGCGCTGCATGAAACCGACTTTACACTCCAGTCCCAAGCCTTCGGCACGGGCACGCACGTAACTCACCATCAGCGAGCCTATCAGCGCAATGAATGTAATGATGGAGCCCCACAAATAGCCTTGCAGCATCAGGTAATAGAAGATGCCGAACAATGTCACGAGCTCGCTGTAACGGTCGAGTACGGAGTCGTAGAGCGCACCGAAAGTAGAACTCATTTTACCCACGCGTGCCACACGTCCGTCCATCATGTCAAACAACCCGGCAAAGAGCACAATACCGCCTCCCCAGCCTACATAGGCCAGTTCACCACTCTTGTACACCCCGGCATACACAAACAAGGCAGCCGCCACGATATTCAGCACCAGCCCCGTAGTCGTAATAAAGTTAGGCGTAATGCCAATTCTAATCATACCATGCACCACAGGGTTGATAATCTTGTATATCACCTGCTGCAACCAATCTCTATAATTCATATTCGTCTTTTTTGTTCTCTAAATAATGTTTCAGAAAGCCTTTTATATTGTGATTACGATAAACGAAAAAACGTTGCAGATGGTAGTTCCAAAAAAAAGCTACCAGCACTGCTACTATTATCTTTGACAGAATAAATACATTGTCTATATAATATCCCAACAGCCCATTGACCCATGTCATGCCCGTAAGCCACTCGGTCAGTGCAAAAGTGCCCCAGGTATTCAGTATAATGCTGCCTCCCCAGACAAAGAGATATTTCACGGCAACATGCGTTTTCTTACAGTCTTCGGCATGGAACACCCATCCGTAATTAATGGCACAGTTTACAATGCCTCCTACCACGGAACCCGTGAATGTGGCATAAAGATAAAAAACAGCAAAAGCCTTTACCAGAAGGATAGTCACCAGAAAATCGACAAAGCTTGCGAATTGCGCAGAAATCTGGGCCTTGAAGAAGATCCAGACAGAATGGCGCCACGACACACCTTTGCCATTTGATTTCAACTGATTATCCATCTTGCCACAATCAAAATTATAAATCCGTAGACTCCAGACAGAATATCGTCCATCATTACCCCGATTCCACCCGGCAGACTTTCCATACGGCGAATGCCCAAGGGCTTGAATATATCAAACAAACGGAACAAGACAAATGCTCCCAATGCATACCATACATGTCCGGCGGGCGCCGCAAGCAAGGCAATCCACACACCAACCATTTCATCGACCACCACGCGCGAAGGGTCTTCGCCCCAAGATACCTCCAGGCGGTTGGCAGCCCAGATACCGGCAAGTGTAAATACCAAAATCAATGCTACTGTCAGCCACAAAAGGCAGACACTTGAAACCAGATAAGACAACCCGAACCAGATAAGCGTAGCCAGCAAAGCTCCCGCAGTGCCGGGTGCAAAAGGAGAAAAGCCCGAGCCAAAGCCCGTACCGATAATGACTGGGAGGAGGGAGGGTTTCTTCATCAAAAAAGTAATGAGGTGATAAATGCGATAAAAACGGTAAAGTGATAAATGCAATAAAGTAATAAAAGTGATAAAGTGGTAAAGTGCTATCACTCTATCACCTTACCACCTTATTTCTATCACCTTATCACTGTTTTTTTAATCCAGATAACTTGGTGCTGTTTCACCCACCATGTTGCGGAGAGTCTCTTTCACCATGCGCCATTGCTGGAACAAATCGTGTACCGGCTCATGCTCGAAATCGTGCATCGGGCTCTTGCAGAAGAAGGACAGCCACGTCTGGATGCCGCACATGCCTGCACGCAATGCCAAATCACTGAAAATAACCAAGTCGAGCGCGATGGGAGCAGCAAGAATGGAGTCACGGCACAGGAAGTTAACCTTGATTTCCATCGGATAGCCCATCCAGCCGAAAATATCGATGTTGTCCCATGCTTCCTTGTTATCCTTACGAGGAGGATAGTAGTTGATGCGTACCTTATGATAAACATCACCGTACAAGTCAGGATATTTCTCCGGTTCGAAGATATTGTCGATAACAGACAGCTTGCTGACCTCTTTTGTCTTGAAGTTCTCCGGTTGGTCGAGTACCTCGCCGTCACGGTTACCCAGAATATTCGTAGAGAACCAGCCGCTTACACCCAACATACGGGTCTTGAACATCGGAGCAAGCACCGTCTTCATCAAAGTCTGGCCACTCTTGAAGTCCTTACCGGAAATGGGCACATTCATTTTCTTGGAGAATTCCCACATGGCTGGAGTATCCACACACAGATTAGGAGCACCCATAATAAACGGAGCGCCTTCTGCAATGGCAGCGTATGCATAGCACATACTCGGAGAGATGACTTCAGTATTGTTTTCCTTCATTGCCTGTTCCAAAGCAGCGAGAGATTCGTGCTCCTTGGACAGCGGAATATATATTTCGGTACTTGCAGCCCACAGCACAGCAATACGCTCGCAGTTATTGGCTGCCTTGAAGTTACGGATATCCTCACGCAACTGCTCTGTCATTTCCCAGCGAGTAGCAGCCTTCTTAATATGCGTACCGTTCAAACGTTTTGCAAAATTGTGGTCGAATGCAGCAGGCATCGGCTTGATGGCTTGCAGTTCGTCTTTTACCAAATTCAAGTCTTTCTCTTTCAAAACCTCGGCATACATAGCAGCTTCGTAGGCGTTGTCCGGGAAAATGTCCCAACCGCCGAAAACGATATCATTCAAATCAGCCAAAGGCACTATGTCTTTGATAAGTTTTTCCTTGCCATCCTGCATGCGCATAGCAGCCATTTGTGTGATTGAGCCTATAGCTTTTGCCAAGCCCTTGCGAGCAGCTAATGTACCGGTAATCATGGTGGTTGCAACCGCACCACCTACTCCGACTACCAGCACGCCCAGGCGTCCGGTTGCCGGCTTAATGTTTTCTTTCATTGCCATTGTATTATTTAGAGTTTAAAAAATTGCTCAAATTTAGGGTATTTTACTCAATTGGGATTAGTCATTTTATCCGATTTAATGTCCTATTAGTAAGATTTAAGTTAAAATGTCATGTGTAGACTGATTCTGAGCCCGGATTTGTCGATATTTGGTAAATTTCGGTAAGTCAAACGCCATACATAATCGACACGCAATACTTTGAAAATATTTTCAACACCTACACCTGCCTCTACGTATGGCGTATGCCCCATTGTAGTGCTGCCGGCAGGAAAACGGAACAAATCCTGCTGAAAAGCCGGATTATTCTTATCACTCAAATTCCCATACAAGCCGCGACAGGAAAGCACTTCACGCCATTTCAACTTTTTCAACAAAGGAATACGGTTGAAGAGCCAGCCGTTCAAGTAATAGGTCACATCCCAGGAAGCGTATTCATCGTTCATGAATTCCATGGCATTCATCAGTGAATAGGACTCGGGCTGTATGGTATAGGACAAGTTCGCGTTGGGAATGACGAGCAAAGGGAAAGGAACCTTGTTCCATACTTTCCCGGCCTTCAGGATAACGTCCGTATAACCGAATGCTGAGAACCAGAAACGCTTTTGAAAACCCGCTTCCGTATAGTGATAGGTATAGTCTCCTCCCAGTACCCCTTTGGCAGCCATGGTATGTGTAAGCGAAAAGACCGGAGCATCCAGCGAAACGGGGAAACGGTTCCATTGGGTCTGGAAGAATTTCTCGTTGGGAGCATAGCGCAGCTTCAATTCCAGTTCACTGGTCGAAATACTTTTTACATACGTATTATGGTCGTCCTGCTTGACGAAAGGAATCAGATGGGATGATTCATCTTTACGCAGACGCGTCGTCATCTGTACGGAAAAACCGGAATGGAACTCATTGGTATAGGTCAGTTCCGCCTTCCGCTGATAACCGATACGGTCATCCTTCTGACGTTTCAAAGCAAGAAAAACATTGTCCTGACTGGTATAAAGATAGTGTTGTCCATATTGATTGACATCTGACAAGTAACGGAGCTTCAACGAATGTATAGGAAATTCATTGGCATATTCCTTCTTCTTATGAAAAGAATATTCCAGTTCGGCAAGTCCTTTTACACGATGGTCGCGAAAACCGTATGCCATATACCCCCTACCGAACAGATGCGGATTGAGCCATGCCGTCGTCATACCGCCGGCACGCAAGCGCACCCCTTCCAGTGTATTTCCGCTGATGGTGGTATTCATCATACCGATATAGAACAAAGGTTCTTTTTCCTTCGGAGCGGGAATATACCCCGTGAACAGCACCTTCAACACTTTCTCCGTCCAGAAATAAACGGGATAGCTGCGCAACTGGGCCATCATCTTGTCCACCGAAGTTTCTTTCTTGCTGACTTCCACCTGGCGGTTGGCATCCCAATATGCTTCCGAATAGCCGGAAGCCGATGTCTCTTCAATCACCTTTTCCGGTTTTCGGAAAGCCTGCAGAGCCTTGTCATCCGGTTCATACTGATAATTTCTGTAATACACATCCCGCTTGGCATAAATACCGTCACTATTGTCCACCAACTTGAACTCCGTAGTGATACTCTCATTGAGCAACTGCCTCGTACCGTCCTCCGCGCGGTCAAAATTCTGTTCAATCTTCATGTAGTCCACAAAGTTCAGATTTATTTTCTGAGGAAAGTTCATGACGGTACGCTTTACAAAATAGGTACTGTCCAGCATGACGTATAAATGTCCCGTAAAACCGAACGACTCGGAGTTGAAAGGGACAAATGTCAAGTCAACACAAGGCTTTCCGGCAACGGTAAGCGTATCCATCAGATAATATTTGTAGAAAGACGGCCCAAGGGAGGAAAGCGGACTGACAAACTTATTGGTGAACAAGGTGATGTTGTTCTCATAAAGGTCTACATCGGTCATGGTGACACTGATAGCCTGCTCCATACCCTGCTGGGAAAGCATTTCGTCCACTCCTGCCTGCCTGCGGGCGGTGACCCACTGTTTCCGGCTATGCGGAGACTTGCGGTAATAGTCTGTGGCAAGCAACTCACGGTTGGAGATGGCCAGTACCGGCCTGCCGGTAACGGCAGAGGTATCGACATAATCCGTCAGAAACTTGAACTTACGGTAAAGCCACTTCTGTTGCTTCAAGCTGTCGAAGTTATTGATGGCAAAAGTCATCTTTTCATAGCGGTCACGTTTCCAGAAGTCGCGTTCGTCGGGCGAGTAGTCATCCCGATGCTCTATCATCTTGCGTACAAACTCCACTGCGGGATTATCCTTTTTCTTATACCGTTCACGTTTCGGCTTCACCACCACCTCATCCAGTGCATAAGTGGCTGGCGAAAGGGCAATATTGAACTTAGAAGACTTTGCAGGATGAATCAGCCGGACATATTCATTATATCCCACGGCCGAAATGACCAGCGTGGCCTCCGGGCGATAGGTCTTGAAGGAAAAACGGCCGTTATTGTCCGTCATCCCTCCCTCCGTAGTTCCTTTCAGATAAACTGACGTATAAGGCAACGGCTCCTTCGTCAACGAATCGGTGACAACGCCTTGCACCATATATTGTGCTCTCAATGGAAGAGTAACCAGCTGGATAAGCAGAAATACCCTAAAAAACAACTTCATACCTTGTTTTACCTAATTTGGATGGCAAAGGTACGGAAGAAAACTTTTTCTTAAAGTTCGGTTTTACGGAATAAATGTTCTAAAAAACTCCTTTTGTACAAAACACTTCCCGTTAAAAGCCGTTGTATAGCGAAACGACGCTCCAGAAAGCATCGGAACAACCAATATATAACCTAAACAACTTGATTATGGAATGGATTTTCAACCAGCTCAGGGAACGCCCCGAACTTGCCATTTTCCTCACTATATTCCTGGGATTCTGGCTGGGGAAACTGCGTATCGGTAAGTTTACGCTGGGCACAGTGACCAGTGTACTGCTTGTAGGCGTACTGGTAGGGCAACTGAATATAGCCGTACCGGGTCCGATAAAGTCGGTATTTTTTCTGCTTTTCCTTTTTGCCGTGGGCTATAAAGTGGGTCCCCAGTTCTTCCGCGGACTGAAAAAGGACGGATTACCCCAAGTAGGCTTTGCCGTACTGATGTGTGTATCCGTACTGTTAGTGACCTGGCTGCTGGCCCTGATGATGGGCTACAATGCCGGTGAAGCTGCCGGACTGCTGGCCGGTTCGCAAACCATCTCCGCCGTCATCGGAGTGGCAGAAGACACCATGGCCAATATGGGACTGGACGAGGCCCAACGACAAAGTTACGTCAACATCATTCCCGTATCCTACGCCGTCACCTACATTTTCGGTACGGCAGGCTCGGCATGGGTCCTATCATCCATCGGTCCCAAGATGCTAGGCGGGCTGGAAAAGGTGAAAGCCGCCTGCAAGGAACTGGAGGCGAAGATGGGCAGCTCTCTGGCTGACGAACCGGGATTCATGCCGGCGGCACGCCCCGTCACTTTCCGTGCCTACCGGGTCGAAAACGAATGGTTCAAGAATGGAAAGCGGGTGATTGACCTGGAAGTCTACTTCCGGCAGCACGACAAACGTCTATTTGTGGAACGCCTCCGCAAATCCGGAGTTGTGGTGGAAGTCAGCATGAACATACAGATAGAGCCGGGAGACGAAGTAGTGCTAAGCGGACGCCGCGAATACATCATAGGCGAAGAAAGCTGGATAGGGCCGGAAGTACAAGATGCCCAGCTCCTGGATTTTCCTGCCGAAAAGTTACCGGTTACAATCACACGCAAGACGGTTGCCGGCAAGACGGTTGCAGTTATCCGAAGGGAAAAGTTCATGCACGGTGTCAGTATCCGGAGCATCAAGCGCGCCGGAATATCCATTCCCGTGCTGGCACAAACGGTAGTAGATGCCGGCGACGTCATCGAAGTGGTAGGTACCAGGCAGGAAGTGGAAGCAGCAGCCAAACGTCTGGGGTATATAGACCGCCCTACCAACCAGACGGACATGATATTCGTAGGCCTGGGTATCCTTGTCGGAGGTTTGTTCGGAGCACTTTCCGTCCATATCGGCGGCATCCCCATCAGCTTGAGCACAAGCGGCGGCGCATTGATTGCCGGCTTGTTCTTCGGCTGGCTCCGCAGTAAGCACCCCACCTTCGGGCGCATTCCCGAACCTTCGCAATGGGTGTTGAACAATGTCGGTCTGAACATGTTCATCGCGGTAGTGGGCATTTCGGCAGGTCCCAGTTTCGTGCAGGGCTTCCACGACGTAGGTATCAGCCTGTTCCTGGTGGGAGCAGCCGCCACCACCCTGCCGCTGATTATCGGCTTGCTGCTGGCAAGGTATGTTTTCAAGTTCCATCCGGCACTGGCTTTGGGCGTCTGCGCGGGGGCACGTACCACTACGGCCGCTTTAGGCGCGGTGCAGGATGCCGTTGAGAGTGAGACACCTGCTCTGGGATACACCGTGACCTATGCCGTGGGCAATACCTTATTAATAATATGGGGTGTAGTCATCGTTTTGCTAATATAAGACGATTCTGTACCAATGCTTACTAATCCGGAGCATTCAAAGAATTATTGCCGGAAATGCAAGCGACTATATACCCATTCACTAATAGCTATTCGTCCGACAGCTGTCGGACGATAATTCAACAGTTGTCGGACGATGATTCAACAACTGTCGGACGAAAAGGAAACATATATCGGACGATTAATTTCAAGCAAGGAAAGAAATAGTATACCGCATGAACAGAGATTATTCGCCGAATGACTGAAAACAATAAATAACGAACCTAAACTTGAGCTTATGGATACAAAACTTTTAGAAAAGAAAATGGAATCTATCAGTCCTTTCGAACTGAAGAACCGCCTGATAGACATGGCAGACGAGAGTCTGAAGAAAACCGCCCGTACCATGCTGAACGCAGGGCGCGGCAACCCCAACTGGATTGCAACCGCTCCACGCGAAGCCTTCTTCCTGTTGGGAAGCTTCGGCCTGGAAGAGTGCCGCCGCATCATGGATTTGCCCGAGGGAATTGCAGGCATCCCCGAAAAAAAAGGCATTGCCTCTCGCTTCGAAGCCTTCCTGAAAAAGAACAATAACGTACCGGGCGCCAAATTGCTGGAACAAACCTACAACTACCTGCTGATGCAGCATGCCGCCGACCCCGACAGCCTTGTACACGAATGGGCCGAAAGCATTGTAGGCGACCAGTATCCCGTGCCCGACCGCATCCTTCATTTTACGGAAATCCTTGTGCAAGACTACCTTTCGCAAGAGATGTGCGACAACCGTCCTCCCCGGGGTGCCTATGACCTGTTTGCCACCGAAGGTGGAACAGCCGCCATGTGCTACATCTTCGACTCCCTGCAGGAAAACTTCCTGCTGAACAAAGGGGACGGCATCGTCCTCATGGTTCCTGCCTTTACCCCCTATATTGAAATCCCACAACTCAGCCGCTACCAGTTTCGAGTGACCAAAATACATGCCAACCGCATGAATAACGAAGGGATGCACCTCTGGCAGTACAGCGACGAAGACATAGACCGCTTGAAAAGCCCTAAAATCAAGGCCCTCTTTGTCACCAATCCCAGTAATCCGCCCAGCTACACACTCAGTCCGGATACAATGGCGCGCATCGTGAGTATCGTCAGAAATGACAACCCTAATCTGATGATTATTACAGACGACGTATACGGTACATTCAGTCCGCACTTCCGTTCGTTCATGGCAGAAATTCCCTACAATACGCTTTGCGTCTATTCATTCTCCAAATACTTCGGTGCCACCGGATGGCGCAATGCGGTCATCGCCCTGCACGAATTCAATCTGTTCGACAAGCTGATAGCCAAACTGCCGAAAGAGAAACGGGAGATTCTGCACCGCCGCTACTCCACCCTCACTCTGGAACCTGAAAAACTGAAGTTTATCGACCGTATGGTTGCCGACAGTCGCCAGGTGGCACTGAACCATACCGCCGGACTGTCATTGCCACAACAGATGCAGATGGGCCTTTTCGCCGCCTTTGCCCTGCTGGACAAGGAAAACAAATACAAGCAAAAGATGCAGGAGATTATCCGCCGCCGATTGCATGCCCTTTGGGAGAATACCGGTTTCACGCTGACGGAAGACCCGTTGCGTGTAGGTTATTATACAGAAATCGACATGCTGGTTTGGGCAAAGAAGTTCTATGGGGACGACTTTGTAGAATATCTGAAACGTACCTACAGCCCGCTGAACGTAGTCTTCCGCCTTGCCAAAGAAACCTCTCTGGTGCTGCTGAACGGCGGTGGTTTTGACGGCCCCGAATGGAGCGTGCGCGCCTCACTCGCCAATCTGGACGAGAAAGACTATGCGACCATCGGCCAAGGCATTAAAAGGATATTGGACGAATATGCAAAAGAATTCTTTAAAAGCAGAAATTGAAAGGTGAAAGGTAAAACTTTCAATTTTCAATTAAATAGTATACGGAAGCGGGTCAATCCATCGCTGTAGGTACGCAGGGAGAACGTGCAACCATGACGGCTCAAAACTTCCCGGATAAACACCAGGCCAATTCCCTGCCCGTTCGGCTTGGTGGAAAAGAAGGGGCTGAAGAGTTTAGCTTCGGTCTCTTTACTTATCCCCGGACCATTGTCAACGACTTCGACAGAAGCGGGGGCAGTGGTCCTTACTATTATCTCACCTTGCTGTCCGTTTTCTCCGGCGTCCCCCTCTATACTTTCGGCGGCATTCTTGATGATATTCACAAGCACCTGCTCAAAAAGAGAAGCATCCATACGCACCATTCCCACCTCTGGGTCGCATTCCAGACGTAGCTCTATATTGCGGTCATTGCACATTCCTTCCATGAAACGCTTGCACATGGACACCAACTCATTCAGCTGGACGGGTGCCAGGGTAGGTTCGGGTATCTTTACCACATCTGCAAAACGGGTAATGAAACGGCTCATCGAGAAACAACGCTCCGTACAAACGCGCATCACGTCGCAGATGTCCTCCATATCATCTTCTGTAGAAAGTGCCTGCTCCACTGTATCGAGTGTGGAAGTGATGCCCGCAGTGGTATTGTTCACTTCATGAGCTATCATGCGGATTACCTTTTCATAGGCACGCTTCTCGGCACGCATCACTTCTTCCGTCATACGCTCTATCAAGAAAAAAGGATGTTTGAACCCTCTGTCAATAAAAGAAGAATGGGTGCATTTATAAATATTCGCATCATTGAGACGGACCACCGCCGTCTCGTCTTTGGGAATAGACGAAAGTTCGGCAGCCAACGGGGAGTCCATCTGGTCCAGCCGTTTTGTCATCGCCTCCTCCATACGGACACCGAGCATCTTTACCGCCATCGGATTCAGTTGCGACACTTCATCGTCCATTGTCAGGATAATAACCCCCATTGGAGATGCCTGAATCAACAAATCCAAGAAGTGATTCTGCTCGCGCATGCGCAACCGTTCATTCTTGAGCTGCTCCATCATTCGGTTAAAGATATTCACAATGCGGTCTGCCTCGTACTGCCCTACCCGGCTGAGACGGCTACTGAAATCCTGCTCGCGCAGCAACTCCATACCGCTGCCGATGGTATTCATCGGCTTCACTATCTTATTATAGAATACTATCAGATAGATAAGGATAAACCCGATGAGCCCCTCCAATACGTACAGATACAAAGAAGGCTTCCCACTCAGCAGATATACCAGCATTCCACCCAGACCGAGCAGAAAAAGGACAAGTATGAAGAAAAAGAATTTTATGCGCACGGGACTTGAATATTATATTTTTCCAAACGTCTGTAAAGCGCAGCGCGGCTGATGCCTAATGACACTGCCACTTGACTGAGATTCCCTTTATGCTGTTCCAACGCCTGCAAGATAGTCTGCCGCTCTATTTCATCCAAGGTCATACCTGCAAAAGAAGTACCTTCGGCAGCTTTGGCCGGTTCGTCGTGACGCAGATATTGGGCATCGAAATCCGTGGCATCCAGCACCGGCTTGCCGCTGACCAGAATGGTACGCTCCACCAGATTCTTCAACTCACGAATGTTGCCCGGATAAGGCAGGCGGGAAAGGAAATTCAGAGCGTCGGCCGAGAAATCCGTACGCGGCAAGCCGTTCACCTCTGCCTGACGGTCGGCAAAATGACGTGCCAGCAAAGGTATATCCTCACGGCGCTCCCGCAAGGAGGGCAGTTTTACGGTAATCAGGTTGATACGGTAAAAAAGGTCTTCACGGAAAGTACGTTCGGACACCATCTTGCGGAGGTCTGCATTAGTGGCGGAAACGACGCGCACATCGACTTTGCGGGGACGGCTATCGCCCAGCACTTCGAATGTCTGGTCCTGAAGCACGCGCAGCAGTTTCACCTGGCAGGAAGGGTCGAGGTCACCAATCTCGTCGAGGAAGATGGTACCTTTGTTTGCCATTTCAAAACGCCCTATACGGTCGGCACTGGCATCGGTAAACGCCCCTTTCTTATGGCCGAACATCTCGCTCTCGAACAAGCTCTGCGAGATGCCACCAAGGTTCACCTTGACAAAGGGCTGCTTCACGCGTTGGCTGTTGATATGGATGGCTTCGGCAATCAGCTCCTTGCCCGTTCCGCTTTCGCCCGTAATCAGCACCGAAGCATTGGTACGGGCTATGCGAGCCACTGTGTTCAGCACTTCCATCAGCCCTTTGGACTTACCTATAATATGGCTGCGATTCAATGCGGTAGTCTGCTCTTCCGGCACCTCTTTCGGGGCGGCCGTAAGTTCAAGGGCCGTCTCGATGCGCTGCAAAAGAGCAGCATTGTTCCAAGGCTTGGTTATGAAATCGAATGCGCCGGCCTGCATACCCTGCACGGCAAGCTGGATACTTCCCCATGCCGTCATCAAAATAACGGGCACATCGGGACGGAACACCTTTACCTGCTTCAATAAGGTAAGTCCCTCTTCTCCGGTAGTGGAAAGAGTGAAGTTCATATCCATCAAAATCAAGGCGGGAGCTTCGGCCCTAACTATATCCATAGCTTCGCGAGGGCCCGGAGCCGTTTTCACCTCATATCCGGCACGCTTCAGCATAAAGCTGAGGGAAGAGCGCACAGCACTATCGTCGTCTATTATCAGTATCATAAAAATTGTAGTTTGTTTCCCGCAAAAATAAGTAAAAAAGCAGAGTTATGAATGATAAGTTATAAGTTATTTACCTATAATATCGCATATACGGTACTTTTACCGGCAAATAATTCATAACTTATCACTTGCAACCCGTCGACTTATCCTCTTACCACCTCTTCAAAATCAGCTTCCAATTCCGTATCGCGTTCAAAATCCCAAAGGGTCAAGCTGCGGAGCTGATAGAAGTAATACCAATAGTAGTACAGCTCTGAAATATGCTTTTGACGGGCTTCGTCTTTAGAGTTCTGTGCATCGTTCAGGTCCAGGGTGCTGATTTTACCTATCATAAAGGTCTCTACACTGGTCTTGTAACGCTTCTCAGCAATGACATCCGCCTCTTCGGCTATGTCCAGCTGTTGCGCCTGGTTGTTGAAGTTAGCCACCAGCAAAAAGATGTCCTGATTAAAGTCCATCTGTTCCTGACGGATTCTGGACAAGACCACTTCACGGTTGCTCTTTGCCACCCTTACCTTGCCGCGGCGCTTGCCCCAGTCAAGGATAGGAATCTTGACGCCTACCTGCACAATCTGATTATCAAGCAAGTCCCGGTAGGCTGAAGAGAATTCATGGTTCTGCCCCGTATAGCCCACACTGGCAAAGAGGTCGATGCTGCGCAAGTTTCCGCGTGCCGTTGCCACTTCATAATCAGCTTCGAGCTGGCGGCGGCGAATGTTCTGTGCAAAGGAGTTGCGTTCCAGTGCCTTGTTCAGCACACGGTCATACTCCATCTTTATATCGGGAACAGTGGCGGGCAACACCGGATTCAGGCTTTCCTGCTCGGACACCCCGAGGAAAGAACGGAGCTGGAACATTTTTGCATTCAGGTTGCTCTCTGCCTCAGTCACGTCGGCCTTGCCCTGCAATGAATTCAGTTTAAGCTGCAACAAATCATTCTCGGATATCTGTCCCATTTTACGTTTGGCTATGGCCACTTCATAAAGGCGGTCGGCATTCGTCTTGTTCTGCATGGCGGTAGCGAGCGATTCTTTGGCCAGCAGCAACTCAAAGAAATAAGTGATGGTTTTCATCGTCACCTCTTCCGTAGCTGAAATGAACTCGGCCTTTGCCTCAGCATAGCGTACGGGCTCTATACGGCGGTTCCACTTCAAGGTATTCACTCCGAAGACCGGCTGCGTCAACTCCAGGCTCACGGGGACTGACATGAACTGCTTCGCTCCTCCGGAACCCAGTTGTTTGAGATAATCCAGCGAAGAAGTCAGTGACAGCTTACCCCCCGTAAACCAAATGTTCTGGTCTACCGAAAGCTGGCCGGACAGCCCCAGTGTATTGTTGCGGACAAAGCTATAGGAGCCGTCGGAATTCTGGTAGGTACTGTAGGACTTGTTATAGTTGGGTAGTGTACCGGTGAAATTCACTTCCGGCAACAAGTCCGCACGGAATGTACGGTATTCCCAATACGCGGTTTTCAATTCATTCAATGCCACAGCAGCATCCACAGACTGCGTACGGGCCAGTACAATGGCCTCCGACAGCGTAATATTGCGTTCATGTCCCAAAGTATCATTCTGCGCCATGGTTGCCAACGGCATCAAAAAACAAACTGCAAGTAAAATATTCTTTTTCATGTTCAATCTTTAAAATTGTCGCAAACAGAAAAGCAAAGAGTGTGCCAAGTGGCCGGGAAGATTTCATAGAGGGGTAAGTGTTCATTTTCGGACAGTGGGGATGTCCGTTAGCGGACGATATCAGGAAAACAACCGGTCTCTATCTAAAGTCTGAAAAAATCCTTCTAAAGTTCAATTATCCATGAATTAATTGATGAAAAATTTCTTTATTAAGGAAGAATTCTCTTTCTTTGTGCTGCTTTATACCTTTATTAAAAAGGATACAATACTAACATTAATTTATATAGTTATGAAGATTTCACACATTGAGCATCTGGGCATTGCCGTTAAGAGCATTGAAGAAGCCCTTCCGTACTACGAAAACGTTTTAGGTTTGAAATGCTACAACATCGAAACCGTGGAAGATCAGAAAGTTAGAACCGCTTTCCTGAAAGTGGGCGATGTAAAGATCGAATTGTTGGAACCTACTTCTCCCGAAAGCACAATTGCCAAGTTCATCGAAAAGAACAACGGTAACGGTGGCATGCATCATCTCGCATTCGCCGTTGAAGACGGAGTGGCCGGTGCGCTTGCCGAAGTCGAAGAAAAAGGTATCCGCCTTATAGACAAAGCTCCCCGCAAAGGTGCAGAAGGTCTGAACATTGCATTCCTGCATCCGAAGTCAACTCTCGGTGTCCTGACCGAGCTTTGCGAGAAACCGGAATAAGCAAGACTTTAAAATCATCAAATCATAAATTGTATAAACACTTAAAGAATATAAATTCATGAGTAATCAACTTGAAAAGATTAAAGAGCTTATAGACCGCCGCGCTGCAGCACGTCTCGGTGGTGGTGAAAAAGCGATTGCAAAGCAACACGAGAAGGGTAAATATACAGCTCGTGAGCGTATAGCCATGCTTCTTGACGAAGGCAGTTTCGAAGAAATGGACATGTTCGTAGAACATAGATGTACGAACTTCGGCATGGAAAAGAAACACTACCCCGGTGACGGTGTAGTAACCGGTTGCGGTACAATCGAAGGCCGTCTGGTTTATATCTTCGCACAGGACTTCACAGTTTCTGCCGGTTCACTGTCCGAAACCATGTCTCTGAAAATCTGTAAGATTATGGACCAAGCCATGAAAATGGGTGCTCCGTGTATCGGTATCAACGACTCGGGCGGTGCACGTATTCAGGAAGGTATTAATGCCTTGGCTGGCTACGCTGAAATCTTCCAACGTAACATACTTGCTTCGGGTGTCATTCCGCAGATTTCCGGTATTTTCGGTCCTTGTGCCGGTGGCGCCGTTTACTCTCCTGCCTTGACAGACTTTACTTTGATGATGGAAGGTACATCCTACATGTTCCTTACCGGTCCGAAGGTAGTAAAGACTGTAACCGGAGAAGACGTAAGCCAGGAAAACCTGGGTGGCGCGAGCGTTCACTCCACCAAATCAGGTGTTACTCATTTCACTGCACAGACAGAAGAAGAAGGTTTGGCTCTTATCCGCAAACTGTTGAGCTACATTCCCCAGAACAACCTGGAAGAAGCTCCCTATGTAGACTGTACAGACCCTATCGACCGTCTGGAAGATTCCCTGAACGACATCATTCCTGATAACCCGAACAAGCCGTACGATATGTACGAGGTAATTGGTGCTATCATAGATAATGGTGAGTTCCTCGAAATCCAAAAAGATTATTCAAAGAATATCATTATTGGTTTCGCACGTTTCAACGGACAGTCCGTAGGTATTGTTGCCAACCAGCCGAAGTATCTGGCAGGTGTGCTCGACAGCAACGCATCCCGCAAGGGCGCACGCTTCGTCCGTTTCTGCGACGCCTTCAATATTCCTATCGTATCATTGGTAGACGTACCGGGATTCCTTCCGGGAACCGGCCAGGAGTACAACGGCGTCATCCTGCACGGTGCCAAACTGCTGTATGCATACGGTGAAGCTACTGTACCCAAGGTTACCATCACACTGCGTAAATCCTACGGTGGTTCGCACATCGTGATGAGCTGTAAGCAGCTGCGTGGCGACATGAATTATGCTTGGCCTACTGCTGAAATCGCTGTAATGGGTGGTGCAGGTGCTGTAGAAGTATTATATGCCCGCGAAGCCAAAGAGCAGGAAAATCCGGCTCAATTCCTGGCTGAAAAAGAGGCTGAATACACCAAGTTGTTTGCCAATCCTTATAATGCAGCTAAATATGGCTACATTGATGATGTTATCGAACCGCGTAACACACGTTTCCGCATCATTCGTGCCCTGCAACAGTTGCAAACCAAGAAATTGACTAACCCGGCTAAGAAGCATGGTAATATTCCCTTGTAATCAAGCTTTTCACACTAAAACAAGAACGATTATGAATAAAACAAAAATCGGAATATTCCTTTCATTGATGCTGGTGTTGGGCTTTTGCTCTTCTTGCAAAGAACAGAAATCGAACAACAAACTGCTGCTGAATGAAGTGCTGGTCAACAACGAAAGCAACTATCAGGATGACTACGGTGTGCACAGCGCATGGATTGAAATATTCAACAGATCATACGGCAGCGCCGACCTTGCAGGTTGCTATCTGAAATTCAGCAGCCAGCCGGGTGATACTGCCAGTTATTTCATTCCCAAAGGTGACGTTCTGACACTCATAAAACCACGTCAGCATGCACTTTTCTGGGCTGATGGAGAACCAAGACGCGGTACATTTCATACGAACTTCAAACTGGATGCCACAAATGCCAACTGGATTGGGTTGTATGATTCCGGCAAGAAATTGCTTGATCAAGTCATAGTGCCTGCCGGTACTTTAAAAGCCAACCAATCCTATGCCCGTGTCAGTGATGCAGCCGACCAATGGGAAGTAAAGGGTGGAAGCGAAGATAAATATGTCACTCCGAGTACCAACAACAAGACTATCGACAGCAATGCCAAAATGGAAAAATTCGAAGAGCATGACAGCGTAGGTATCGGTATGGCTATTTCTGCCATGAGCGTTGTATTCTGCGGGCTGATATTACTCTACATCTCCTTCAAGATTATAGGTAAAATATCAGTTAACCTCAGCAAACGCAATGCCATGAAAGCTAAAGGTATTACTGATAAACAAGAAGCAAAAGAGAAACAACTGGGGCAGGCTCCGGGAGAAGTTTTTGCTGCCATTTCAATGGCCATGCACGAATTCCAAAGCGATGTACACGATGTGGAAGACACGATACTTACCATTACCCGTGTAAAACGCAGTTACTCACCGTGGAGTTCAAAGATTTATACGTTGCGTGAGACTCCTCACAAAAAGTAAGTCACCCATAATAAAATAAAACGATGAAAGAATATAAATATAAAATTAACGGTAACGTATATAAAGTTGCCATTGGAGATATTGAAGACAACATCGCTCATGTAGAAGTGAACGGTACTCCCTACAAAGTTGAAATGGAAAAAGCACCGAAGGTAGTCGTTAAACCGGTAGCACGTCCGGCAGCCACATCCGCTCCTGCTGCTCCTGCTACTCCGGTAGTAAAACCGGCCGCTGCTTCTACCGGCAAGTCAGGTGTAAAATCTCCGCTTCCCGGTGTAATCCTCGATATCAAAGTAAATGTCGGCGATACAGTAAAGAAGGGACAAGTTATCATCATTTTGGAAGCCATGAAGATGGAAAACAATATCAATGCTGATAAAGACGGTAAGATTACAGCCATCAATGTAAACAAAGGGGACTCTGTTCTCGAAGGTACTGACCTCGTAATTATTGAATAATATGGGAGAATTTATCACATTTTTAGGAAACAACCTTGCCGACTTCTGGACTTATACAGGTTTTGCCAATGCAACGGTAGGACATGTGGTAATGCTTCTGGTAGGTTTGTTTTTCATATACTTGGCTGTAGCCAAGGAATTTGAGCCGATGCTATTAATTCCTATCGGTTTCGGTATGCTGATTGGTAATATACCTTTCAATATGGAAGCCGGATTAAAAGTCGGTATCTATGAAGAAGGTTCCGTACTTAATATTCTGTACCAGGGAGTAACCTCCGGTTGGTACCCGCCACTCATATTCCTGGGTATCGGTGCCATGACGGATTTCTCTGCTTTGATATCGAACCCCAAATTAATGTTGGTTGGTGCAGCAGCCCAATTCGGTATATTCGGTGCTTATATGATTGCCCTTGCCATAGGATTTGACCCGATGCAGGCTGGTGCAATCGGTATCATTGGTGGTGCCGATGGTCCGACTGCCATCTTCCTCTCTTCCAAACTGGCTCCTAACTTAATGGGTGCCATTGCGGTATCAGCCTATTCATATATGGCATTAGTACCGGTGATACAGCCGCCTATTATGCGTTGGCTGACCAGTAAAAATGAACGTCTTATCCGTATGAAACCTCCCCGTGTGGTTTCACATACGGAAAAAGTAATGTTCCCGATTATCGGTTTGTTACTAACCACATTCCTTGTACCATCCGGTCTGCCTTTGCTGGGTATGCTGTTCTTCGGTAATTTACTGAAAGAAAGTGGAGTTACACGTCGTCTGGCAAACACAGCCAGTGGTCCGCTGATTGATACCATTACTATTCTGCTTGGTTTGACAGTAGGTGCTTCTACGCAAGCATCCGAGTTCTTAACCCTTGATTCAATCAAGATATTCGGTCTGGGCGCCTTATCATTTGTCATTGCCACAGCATCCGGTGTCATCTTCGTGAAGATTTTCAACCTCTTCCTGAAGAAAGGCAACAAGATTAATCCGTTGATCGGTAATGCCGGTGTATCTGCCGTACCCGACTCTGCACGTATCTCCCAAGTAGTAGGTCTGGAATACGATCCTACCAACTATCTGCTGATGCATGCCATGGGCCCGAACGTTGCCGGTGTAATCGGTTCCGCTGTAGCAGCAGGTATCCTGCTGGGATTCTTAATGTAATACATTTATTCATTCCGTTATCCGGCTTGAATTCTGAACTATTTTAGAGCCCCTTCATTTTTGGAGGGGCTTTTTCGTTAATCTATCTAAAACAGATTACGATTATTTCGTAAATACATTCTTTTTAGTAACTTGCAGTCAGTTTAACCTCATATAAATGATATACTGTATGCGAAAGCTTTTTATCTCCTTATGTTTCAGTGCATGCTGTTCGCTTCTGGCGGCACAGACCACAAATCCCATTCAAGAGGCGATGGCCAACTACGATTATGAAACAGCCTTGATGCTGATCGATCAAGAAACCCCGACCGTCCCCCTACTCTACCAAAAAGGAAAAGCGCTGAAAGGGCTGGGCAATAACCTTGAAGCTCTGAGCGTATTTCAGGAAGTCGTAGCTCAGGATTCTCTCAATCCCCGGGCATACATTGAAGCTGCCGAATGCTGCAAATCACTTGCCAAATATAGCGAGGCACTGGATTACTACCAAAATGCGCTCCACATAAATCCGGACAATAAATACGCACGCATCCAGTATATCAGTCTGCTGATGAACATGAAGAGATACCGTGAGTCTCTAAAGGAAAGCAACCTGCTGGCAGAAAGGGACAGTTCCGCCTATGTACTACACCTTAGAGCCGAAAGTATGGGGCAAGTCTATGACAACACAGAAATCATGCATGTGATAGATGCCTACCTGGACATACAGAAAAGATATCCCAATGATTACCTGTCTGCTGCCAAACTCGGCAACATCTATGTAGCAGGCCACCAGTATGAAGACGCCATAAACATAACGGAGAAATACCGTTCCATAGACTCCACCAACGTCCTTGTGAACCGCATCAATGCCCAAGCCTATTGCCTGAACAAAGATTACCCCAAAGCAATAGAAAGATATGAACAACTGTTACAGGAAAAAGACAGTTCTTTCCAAACCTGCTTCTACGCCGGAATCAGCTATTATGCCCTCGAAGACTTCTACCCAGCACACGACCTGCTGGAAAGGGCTCTTAAAGATGACAATACCAACATCAACGTTCTCTATTATCTGGGACGCGCCTGCTCCAAGACATCATGGAAAGAGGATGGAGTGACTTATCTGGAAACTGCCGTAAGCCTCGCCATGCCCAGCGACAGTGTCATGTCCCGCCTATATGTGGGGCTTGCGGACTGCTACAAGATGGCATTTCAATACACCGACCAGGCGAATACCCTTCTGACGCAATACGAAAAATACGACCGGCAGAAACACAAACTGCTCTACGACGCAGCCTTTATCTATTATTACTATCTGAAAGATGTGTCCAAAGCAGAGAGATATCTGACGGCATACCTGAAAACCCGTCCGAAAAACAGCAAGGACAAAGTGCAGGAAGTAGATGCGGACGGAGTTCCCATCATCGGAGAAGACAACCGATACAATGCCGCCGAAAACTGGCTGAAGGACATCAGAGAAAAGCGCAAGAAAGAGGACTTCTTCAAGGGAAAGGTCGATACCGCCAGCGTAACCCCCATCAAATAGCCCCAATGAAAACGTTTGCATAATATAATAAGGTACAGTAACGGAGAAAGATTAACTTTCTCCGTTATTTGTTTTAAATTAGCGCAAAAATTAACCGTAAAGTTACTATCATGAAAAAAGTATTCTTAATCTTGGGAACACTCTTACTCTCCCTCAGTACGTATGCAGCTATGAATGTGAACAAAATCGACCCTCCGTTTTGGTACACCGGCATGCAGAACCCGGAACTCCAGCTGATGGTCTATGGCGAAGGCATCGGCAACGCGGCAGTATCCGTCAATTATCCCGGCGTCTCATTGAGCAGCACCGTCAAGCTGGAAAGCAACAACTACCTCCTGGTCTATCTGAAACTGGACAAGGATGTAAAACCCGGCAAATTCAACCTCACCTTCACTGAAGGAAAAAAGAAACTCGTAAAGGAATATGAACTGAAGGCACGCAACAAGAAAGGTTGCGAACATAAAGGTTTCGACGCCTCCGACGCACTGTACCTGCTGATGCCCGACCGCTTTGCCAATGGCAACCCGGACAATGACCAGATTGCGGGCATGGCCGAGTACAAGATAGACCGCAAAGACCCCAATGCACGCCACGGCGGTGACCTTGCCGGCATCGAACAACACCTGGACTACTTCTCCGACCTCGGCGTCACAGCCCTCTGGTTTACTCCGGTACTGGAAAACAACATGACCGGCGGTTCCTATCACGGCTATGCCACCACAGACTACTACAAGGTAGACCCGCGCTTCGGTACCAACGAAGAATACAAGCAACTGATTGAAAAAGCCCATGCACGCGGCATCAAAATCGTAATGGACATGATTTTCAACCACTGCGGCGTAGAGCATGTATGGATTAAGGACATGCCCTCCAAAGACTGGTTCAACAACCCCGACCACGAAAACAACTTCGTGCAGACCTCCTTCAAACTGACCCCGCACGTAGACCCTTATACTTCCCAGTACGATGCCGACCAGATGAACGACGGCTGGTTCGTACCTTCCATGCCCGACCTCAACCAGAAGAACCCTCACGTTTACCGCTACCTGGTACAGAACAGTTTCTGGTGGATTGAATTCGCCAACATCGACGGCATCCGCATGGACACTTACCCGTATGCCGACTATGATGCCATGAGCAACTGGATGAAAGAGCTCAACGAAGAATATCCCAACTACAACACCGTGGGCGAGACCTGGGTTACCGAACCCGCCTACACCGCCTGGTGGCAGAAGGATTCCAAGCTATCAGCCCCCAAGAACAGTAACCTCAAGACCGTTATGGACTTCAGCTTCTTTGACAAGATAAACACCGCCAAGAATGAACAGACCGAAACTTGGTTCAAGGGACTGGACCGCATATACAATAACTTCGTATACGACTTCCTCTACCCCAACCCCGCTTCCGTACTGGCATTCATCGAAAACCACGACACCGACCGCTTCCTGGGCGAAGGCAACAACCTTCCGATGCTGAAGCAAGCCTCTACCCTGCTGCTTACCACCCGCCGCATTCCGCAACTCTACTACGGAACGGAAGTCATGATGAATGGCGTGAAGAGCAAGAGCGACGGCTATGTCCGCAAGGACTTCCCCGGCGGATGGACCGGTGACGCAACAAACGCACTGACCCCAGCCGGACGTACCAAAATACAGAACGAGTGCTACGACTTCTACAAGACCATCCTAAACTGGCGCAAAGGAAACGATGTGATTGCCAAAGGCAGCATGGTGCAGTTCATGGTACAGAATGGTGTTTATGCCTACGCACGCCAGTACGAAGGCAAGACGATATTCGTGATGCTGAACGGTACAGATGCAGAGACCACCGTTCCTTTGAAATTCTACAAGGAAATCCTAAAAGACAGCAAGCAGGGAAAAGATATTCTTAGCGGCAAGGCCATCACCTTCGGTGAAGAGCTGAAGATGGGCCCCAGAGAATCATTAGTGATAGAATTATAACGCGCACTCCACACAGAGAGCTCATTCTTGCAAATCTCCCTTGCAGATAGCTTGCAGACACCTCGCCTGCCAGCCATCTGCAAGGGATTTTTAGTATGGAATAGGTGTCACGGGGATATGCTTTTCACCGGTCTCAAATATAGCTAATCTGTTAGTTCATAACGGTGAACACTTTGTTCCAGTATAGAGAAACAAAGTGTTCGGATATGTAGAAACAAAGTGTTCTTACGTATTGGA
Source organism: Bacteroides sp. AR29 (assembly GCF_900217715.1). Classification (NCBI taxonomy): domain Bacteria; kingdom Pseudomonadati; phylum Bacteroidota; class Bacteroidia; order Bacteroidales; family Bacteroidaceae; genus Bacteroides; species Bacteroides sp. AR29. Next base: position 55,914 of record NZ_OBMS01000018.1, on the reverse strand, counting down.
ACGAAGTGTTTTTGCATATTGGAACGAAGTGTTCTCTTTATTGAAACAAACTGTTCAGTTAAGGGAAACAGACTGTTTTGTTAAAGGAAACAGACTGTTGTACACGTTGAAACATCCGCTTCTGAAATAACCGGCGAACTTAACCATCCCACAACACCGGCCTATATATAACAAGTCAGCCCTTGCAACATCAATATTGCAAGGGCTGACGCTATATTCGGATTATCTTTCGATTAGTCCAGTTGAGCCAATTTGTTCTCTGAACCAAGCACGTTGATGATTTTATGCTTGTACAGTTTTTCCATATTGTCACGAGCCGGACCCAGATACTTACGCGGGTCGAATTCTGCCGGTTTTTCAGCAAATGTCTTGCGGATAGCAGCTGTCATAGCCAGACGTGAGTCAGAGTCGATGTTGATTTTGCAAACAGCAGACTTGGCAGCCTTACGCAACTGCTCTTCGGGGATACCGATAGCAGCTTCCAGCTTACCACCATACTTGTTGATAGTATCAACTTCTTCCTGAGGAACTGAAGAAGAACCGTGAAGAACGATGGGGAATCCCGGAAGTTTCTCCATTACAGCATCCAGAACGGCAAATTCCAAAGGAGGAGGAACCAGACGACCGGTAGCAGGGTCAACGTGGCATTGTTCGGGTTTGAACTTGTATGCACCATGAGAAGTACCGATTGAGATAGCCAGTGAATCGCAACCTGTACGGGTAGCGAAGTCAATAACTTCTTCAGGATTAGTATATGTATGGTGTTCTGCAGAAACTTCATCTTCTACACCGGCCAATACACCGAGTTCGCCTTCTACAGTTACGTCGAACTGATGGGCATAGTCAACTACCTTCTTAGTCAGTGCAACGTTTTCTTCGTACGGAAGGTGTGAACCGTCAATCATTACTGAAGAGAAACCGGAGTCGATACAGCTCTTGCAAGTTTCGAATGTATCTCCGTGGTCAAGGTGAAGAACAATTTCAGGATGTTTGCAACCCAATTCCTTAGCGTACTCAACAGCACCCTGAGCCATGTAACGCAACAGCGTAGCGTTGGCATACTGACGGGCACCCTTAGATACCTGAAGAATAACCGGAGACTTTGTTTCAACTGCAGCCTTGATGATAGCCTGCATCTGTTCCATATTGTTGAAGTTGAATGCCGGAATAGCATATCCACCTTTGATAGCCTTAGCAAACATCTCTCTTGTGTTTACCAGTCCTAAATCTTTGTAATTAACCATTTTGTTTAAATTTTATTGTTAGTGAATTAAAATTCTACGCAAAAGTAATCATTATCCTTTAAAGTAAAGAACTTGAGAGGAATAAAATATCCGGCTCATCCTACCAAATCCATTCTATTTTAAAGCTATTGGCTTCATTTAACAGATTATTGTAATCTCTATATTACAAACTCTTTGCATTTATCTCTGCCAGCCATACTTTTGCCATCTATACTTCTATCAACAAAAAAGCCGGAGAACATGTTTGCTCTCCGGCATCTGTTTACACATTATTATGTAATACTAATTTTTCAGATAGATGATGGTCGGCAAATGGTCACTGTAACCGTTCAGCCAAGTCCTGCCCCCATGCGTACGCAAGGGGGAACCTTTGTATTTGCCATCCTGCTGAATCAGATAATCGCGGATGAAAACTTCATTGTGATCATAGCGCAACCCTTTCTTAGCCTTCAGCAACGGTTTCGAAATGACAATCTGGTCAAACAAGTTCCACTTGCCCCGATAGAGCAATGTCCCCACTCCCTTGTCTTCCAGTGTCTCCCACCAGGGATTGTAGAATTCGCCTTTCTTCACCTGCTTCGGATATTTGCGTGCACCCAGCACCTCCATGCTTTCATCCATCGGGTCGTCATTCATATCCCCCATCACGATGAGTTTCAGCTTCTTGTCGCTACGCATCAGAGAGTCCTTCAAGGCCTTTACCTGCCTGGCTGCATGCACACGCACCGGTGACTTTGCCCCACGGGAGGGCCAGTGGTTCACTATCACGCAGACACGCTCTCCCGCCAGTTGTCCGTCCACAATCAGGAAGCCGCGCGTCAAGTGCACCGTATCCCCCTCAAAAGGAGTAGAAAGCACCAACTTTGAGTGGGTAACGCTGAACTGCTTCGGGTCGTACAGCAAGGCACAGTCGATGCCCCGTCTGTCCGGTCCTTCATAATGCACGAACTCATAATTGGAAATGGCCGGCTGCTTCACGAGGTCTTCCAGCACCCGGCTGTTCTCCGCCTCTGCCACACCGATGAATGCCGGACCTTCCGGCACTAAATCACGCGAAAGGGAACCCAACACTTTGGAAAGGTTCTGCAGCTTGGACTCATACTTCTTTGCCGTCCATTGGTAACTGCCGTCGGGCAGGAACTCATAGTCATTCTTACCTGCATCATGAATCGTATCAAACAAGTTCTCAAGATTGTAGAACGCAACACTATACAGTTTCCGTTCCGCATTTTGTGCCCCCAGCGTTGCCACGCACAGCCAGAAAGAGCATAAGACAAGTAGTTTCCTCATAAATTCACAAGATTAAGTCCTGCAAAAATCAGAAATAAAATGCGATAAACCTACTAAATAAAAATAAATCTGAATTTATTTTGTAGAGTCTCCAACTTGCACTATCTTTGCGCTCTGAAAAGAAGACCATTACACTATTTATTACCAAAATAGTAACAGAATATAAATTTTTAAAAGAAAATATCAAAATGAAAAAAGGTATTCATCCTGAAAATTACCGTCCGGTAGTATTTAAAGATATGTCAAATGGTGATGTATTCTTGTCTCGTTCCACTTGCAACACGAAAGAGACTATCGAATTCGAAGGTGAAACTTATCCGCTGGTAAAGCTGGAAATCTCCAGCACCTCTCACCCGTTCTACACAGGTAAGTCTAAGCTGGTTGACACTGCCGGTCGTGTTGATAAGTTCATGAGCCGTTACGGTAACCGTAAGAAATAATCAGTTTTCAAGCAAACTGAAAAAAGGGAGTCTTTCACTGAAAGGTTCCCTTTTTTGTTTCCGCCTCCCACTGCAGGACCGATAAATAGGGAATCTCCTATCACAGAATAGGGAAAAAAACGAGAAAGGGAAAAAACACTTCCCTATTTTTGTATCATCAAAACCGAAAACATATACTAATCATGAAACGACTTGCCACCCTATTCATCCTGACAATCCTTGTCGCAACGGCAGGATTTGCCAAGCCCCAAAAGTACAAAGATTTAAGCGGGAACATCGCTGTCAAAGGAGAATTGACAAAAGAGTACCGGCAATCTCCCGCCGGTACACCGGTCATTATCCGCCGGGTTGTCAAAATGAAGAATCCCGGTGAAAGCAGCAACAACATTTACTATGCTGTCGAAATGAACGGCATGCAAGAGACCATTCCTTCGAATGAGATGGGGCACATTGCCATATCCGCTCCGCAAACCGACCGGGAATTCTGGCAGCAGATATACTTGAAAAACCATCTTTACGAATATTTCAGCGACCGCGGCTACAAGCACAAACTGCGCCAGGAAATCGACGAAGAGTGCCTGGACTATCTCGACAAACTGAATGAGATAGCCTATCAGGAAGATTACATCGTTTCGTACGTGCAGGGAGTGTTCTCCAAGTTGAACGCCACCACCATTGACAGCAATCGCGGGGAGAGTTTGAACATACGTATCATCCAGTCGCCCGAACCAGATGCCTTCATGCTTCCCAACGGCTCCATGGTTATCAGTACGGGCCTCCTCTGCACTCTTGATTCCGAAGACGAACTGGCCGCCGTCATCGCATGTGAGCTGGGACATTTCGTCCTCGACCATCAGGTAAACAACATTTACCGTGCCGAGCGGCGTGCCAAGCGTGCAGCTTTTTGGGCAGATGTCTTTGCCACTACCGCCAGTGCAGCCCTCGATGTGGCCTACTGGGACGATAATGAAGATGCTTATGCCGTCAGTCTGGTGGCAGATATCGGAGCCATCGCTTCCCTTTTGAGCATTCCGGCAACGGACCGGTTGGGGATGAAATACAAAACTTCCCAGGAAATCTCTTCAGACCGCCTTGCGCGCCAACTTCTGGCATTCAAGGGCTATAATCCCGACGGAATCGCATCGGCCCTCAGTAAAATTATAGGGTATTACAACCTGCACCAGCGCAACAAGGACATTCCTCGCTACGGCAGCATCGGCGACCTGCAAAAGCGTATAGAAAAGGCCGGTGAATCCCATAGCTTGAGTGCCCGCCCCTACCTACGGACTACCAGCGATGTCGTTTCTTTCAACGCAAGTATGAACTACGCCAACAAGCGCTATAAGGAAACTGCCCGGCTGATACGCAAGAACATTGACAACAGACTAGCCACGGACAATGACTACATCATCCTGGTAAAAGCGGAAATGGCACTGTCTAATACGGAAGAAGTGAACAACCGCTGCCTCGCCATGCTTGATAAAGCCCAGGAGATGGCAGGAACAAGCCCCAATCTGGACATATATAAACAAAAAATACTATTATTGATGCGCATGAACAAACAAGCCCAAGCCACCGATATACTGAAAGAATACATCATCTTGCTTTCGGCCTACGAAGGCCAGGGCATAGAAGGAACCGAAAAGGAATGGACCAATAAAGAGATAGGTTGGGCAAACCAAATGCTGGATAGGATAAGCAGAATATAGAGAAAGGAATAACTAAGAATAAAGAATGAAGAATTTGTCATGCGGCATCATTGCGCAGCCAAATTCTTCATTCTCAGTCATTTATTCAAACTACTGTTTGCGGAACGGCGGCTTCACAACCACAGCTTTCAGCTTACGTCCCCGCATGTCAATGCAGATTTCCGTACCGACCTTGCTGTATTCGGGTCTGATATACCCCATTCCGATACCAATCTTACGGGTAGGCGACATAGTTCCGGAGGTAACCACACCGATGGCAATACCGTCTGTACTATACAGCTCGTAACCATGACGGGGGATACCGCGGTCTATCATCTCAAATCCCACCAACTTACGGGTAGTGCCTTCCGCTTTCTGTTTTTCCAGCATCGGGCGATTGGTGAAGTTCTTTCCCTCCACAAACTTGGTAATCCATCCTAAACCCGCTTCAATGGGCGAAGTGGTGTCATCCAAATCATTGCCATACAAACAGAATCCCATTTCCAGACGAAGCGTATCGCGCGCACCCAGACCAACTGGCTTAATGCCGAACTCTGCGCCTGCCTCGAACACGGCATCCCAAATCTTCATGGCAGCCTCCGGATAGAAGTAAAGTTCAAAACCACCCGCGCCGGTATATCCGGTATTGGAGATAATGACATCCTTTTCTCCGGCAAACTCACCGTGGGTAAAAGTATAGTAAGGAAGGTCGGAAAGATTAATGGAAGTCAGCTTCTGCAAAGCCTGAATAGCCTTCGGTCCTTGCACAGCAAGCTGTGCCATGTGCTCGGAAGCATTTTCCAATTCAGCGCCTTCCGTGTTATGAGACACACACCAGTTCCAGTCTTTCTCAATGTTCGACGCATTCACGACAAGCAGGTATTTCTCCGGCTCATAATGATAGACCAGAAGGTCGTCCACAATGCCTCCATTTTCATTTGGGAAGCAGGTATACTGTACTTTCCCCGGTGTGAGGGCAGCTACGTTATTGGAAGTCACTTTCTGCAGAAAGTCCAAAGCATGGGGACCTTTCACCCAAAATTCTCCCATGTGTGAGACGTCGAATACACCGACACCCTGACATACTGTAAGATGCTCGTCAATGATGCCGGAATACTCGATAGGCATATTATATCCCGCAAACTCGTGCATCTTGGCACCCAGCGAGATGTGTTTTTCGGTAAACGGAGTGGTTTTCATGGAACTATTAGAGTTATGAGTTATGAATTATCTATTTGCTTGCTACGAGCTCGGCAATCTTGACGATGACGTTCATGGCTTTCTCCATGTTCTGGATAGGCACGAACTCATAGCGGCCGTGGAAGTTCAAGCCACCGGCAAAGATATTGGGACAAGGCAGGCCCTTGAAAGAGAGCTGGGCGCCGTCCGTACCTCCGCGAATGGCTTTTACACGAGGCTCTACACCTACTGCCTTCATGGCGGCAAAAGCGGTGTCGATGATATGCATCACCGGTTCAATCTGCTCGCGCATATTATAGTATTGGTCGCGAAGTTCCAGAGTAGCGGTACCCGGACCGTATTCTTCATTGATTTTTGCCACAAGACGTTCCATCTCCTTCTTGCGCTCTTCAAAGCGGGTGCGGTCGTGGTCACGGATAATGTAAGAGACTGTTGTCTGCTCCACCTCGCCGGTAATGCCTATCAGATGATAGAAACCTTCGTAACCTTCGGTATGCTCCGGAGCCTCGTCAGCCGGAAGCATGGACATGAAACGGTTGGCAACGCGGATAGAGTTAATCATCTTATTCTTGGCATAGCCCGGATGCACATTCCGTCCCTTGAAGCTTATCTTGGCAGAGGCCGCATTGAAGTTCTCGAATTCAAGTTCACCCACTTCTCCGCCATCCATGGTATAGGCCCATTCGCAACCGAACTGCGCTACATTGAACTTATGGGCGCCCAGACCGATTTCCTCATCCGGATTAAAGCCGATACGGATTTTACCGTGCTTGATTTCGGGGTGCTCCTTCAGATATACCACCGCCGATACAATTTCGGCAATACCGGCTTTATCATCGGCACCAAGCAAGGTCTTGCCGTCGGTCACAATCAAATCTTCCCCTTGATGGTCGAGCAGTTCGGGGAACTGGGCAGGAGAAAGAACCACATTCTCTTCGGCGCAAAGAACAATGTCCTTACCGTCATAATTCTGCACGATACGCGGAGAAACATTCTTGCCACTCATATCGGGGCTTGTATCCATGTGGGCAATAAAGCCGATGACGGGCAACGGCTTGTCTGTATTGGCAGGAAGAGTGGCGAACAGATAACCATTTTCGTCCAACGTGATTTCTTCCAGACCCAAAGTTTCCAATTCTTCTTTCAGATACCGGGCAAACACCATTTGCCCCGGAGTACTCGGAGTAATCTCAGTCTCTTCACTGGACTGAGTATCGAAGCTTACGTACTTTAAAAAACGTTCTACTAAAGTCATGATGAATAATGATTAGTGATTAATGGTTAGTGATTAATGGTCAGTGATTAGTAATTGGCGAAAAGCATTATCCGAATGGCATTAATCATTAATCACTAATCATTAACCACTATTTTGTGCTGTAAAGATAAAAAAAGGGGCGTGAACTGCCAAGCAATTCACGCCTCTTTTTTATTTCTTAAGGACAAAATGTCAATCAAAAATGGCTGCTACCATCAAAACAATGCGTACATATCTTACACTTAGGCAATCCGATAGCCTCAACCAGAGTTTCCAACGTATTGAACTTCAAGGATGAAAGTCCGAAACGCTCGCGGATAACGTCCACCATCTTTTCGTATTCGGGTGAGCCGGTAGTGGCATACTTATCGAGATTCTTATTCTCGTCACCCTCCAGTTCCTTGATGACACGACGGGTAATCAGTTCCATGTCGCTTTTGGAAGCCGTGAATCCTACAAACGGGCAGCTATATATCAATGGAGGACAAGCAATCCGGATATGCACCTCCTTGGCACCATACTCATACAGCACCTTCACATTGTCGTGCAACTGGGTCCCCCGGACAATAGAGTCATCACAGAACAGCAGACGCTTACCCTCGAGCATGGCACGATTGGGAATCAGCTTCATCTTTGCCACCAGCGAACGCAATTCCTGCTTGCTGGGAGTAAAACTACGAGGCCAAGTCGGAGTATATTTGGAAATGGCACGATGATAAGGAACTCCTTTACCTTCGGCATACCCAAGCGCCATACCTACACCCGAATCAGGAATACCGCAGGCACAATCCACCTCTGACTTATCTGTCTGTGCCATCTTGAAACCGGAGGCAAAACGCACTTCCTCCACATTCTTACCTTCGTAGCAGGAAGTGGGGAAACCGTAATATACCCATAGGAAGGAACAAATCTGCATTCCCTCATCAGGCTTGCGCATCTGTTCCACACCATCGGCACGCAGGCGAACAATCTCTCCGGGTCCCAAATAACGGTCTATCTCATAACCAAGATTCGGAAAGCTGCTCGACTCACTTGTGGCGGCATACGCTCCGTCTTTCTTGCCAATCACAATCGGAGTACGTCCCCAGCGGTCGCGAGCGGCAATGATGCCGTCTTCCGTCAATAACAGCATGGAGCAGGAACCTTTGATATGCTTATACACATTTTCAATTCCTTCGACAAATGTCTTTCCTTGTATAATAAGGAGGGCGATAAGTTCCGTCTGATTGGTTTTGCCCGAACTGAGTTCGGCGAAGTGCATGTTTTGGGCCAACAGTTTTGTTTCCAGTTCTTGCAGATTTACTATTTTGGCTACCGTTACAATGGCAAAGCGACCGAGGTGGGAGTTAAGGATAAGGGGTTGAGGGTCTGTGTCACTGATGATTCCTATTCCGGAATTTCCTTTGAACTTATCCAGTTCATCCTCAAACTTCGTGCGGAAATAAGTGCTTTCCAGATTGTGAATGGAACGGGTAAACTGCTCCGTTTCTGCATCGTATGTAGCCAACCCACCACGTTTTGTCCCTAAATGTGAATTATAATCTGTGCCGTAAAACAAATCTGCCACACAGCTTGTTGCCTTGGCGACTGTTCCGAAAAAACCTCCCATAAGTTCTGTTTTGTTATTGGTTTCTAAAATTAACGGATGCAAAGGTATGAAGAATTTGCGAAATTCGGGCAGATTTGAAATGAATAAAAAAGGCAATATATTTCTTGCCCACAATAGAAGTTATATTATTGGAAACATATACTTTTGTGATCGAAACCAAACAACTGTATAATGGGAGAAACCGCAAATATTATAATAGCCGATACTCTTCAAGGTCTGGGGACGGACGCATACAGTGGCTATCTTGCACACGCCCTCTGTCTGTCAGGAATCTGCCGATTGAAGTACAATGGAGAGGAGCGCGAGCTACGTGCCGGCGACCTGATGATTGTCCGCAAAGGAAAACTGGTAGAGAAAATTCAACCTTCAGAAGATTTTCGCGTAAAGGTCATCTATATCGCATCGGGCTTTGTGGTGCTGAGTACACCACAGAACAACTACGGCATGAAAGGGCAACTTTCCCTATTTCTCAATCCTATCATGTCCCTGACTACCGAACAGCAAGAGCTATGTCTCCGGGATTTTGAACAAGTGGAATACAGACTCCGGAATACAGACCATCATTTCCATCGCGATATGCTTATCGCCTCCACACAGATGTTGATACTCGACTTCTTCGATTTCCACTCCCATCTATATGGCGAGGACAATATCTCTGTACAAAATGCTTCCATCATGAGCCGTTTCCTCAACATGCTGGAGAACGGAACTTTCCGCGAGCATCGTGAAGTGACCTATTATGCCGACTGCCTATGTGTCACCTCCAAATATCTTTCGGAAGTTTCCAAGAAAGTAAGCGGTTATACAGCAAACTACTGGATAAACCGTTATACCACACTCGACATCTCGCGTTTGCTGCGCGACAAATCACTAACGTTCGTCCGTATTTCCGATATGTTCGGTTTTTCCTCTCCTGCTTATTTTAGCCGTTACGTACAACAACATCTGGGTGTAAATCCGACAAAATACAGAGGTTAATGATTATAGTTTTTGATTGTTTGCCCGTTTCAGATCTATTAGCGAAATATGCTCATTACGATAGCGGGCATTGGGGTTCTTCTCCGTTCCGTCAGGAAAAGAGCCATCTTCCTGCTTTATGAACTGAATAGCCTTCTGCGGACAATTCTGTATGCAGGCAAAACAGAACTCGCAGTCACCGGACGTCTTCACTCCTCTCGACGTCAGCTCATAATTGCCGCGCGGACAAACGTAGGTGCAGATGCCACAGTCAATACAAGCATCAGTCACGGTAAAGAACTTCTCGCTTTTCATCAGGAAGCCCACCTCGGGGTCGAGTCCACTCCGCTGCATAAAACCTTGGTGCTGTTGCCGTTCCTCCTCCGTCACCGGTTCGTGCCAATGCTGCCGACTGTTGATATCTGCCGTTATCTTCTGCAAGTTCTCGGGGATGTGCTTGTCTATCTTGAGTTGCTCGTTCATGTCGAAGTTGGGTAGCCAGTTATCCACCATGATGATAGTGTTGATATAGTCGAACGCATTGTCGGCTTTACGGGATATACGGTCCCAAATCTCTACCGCATCGCACTTCCTTGCACCATAGGTGAGGACAGCAAACTTGTATTCTGCCTTCAGTTTTGCTTTCTGAATGAACTGCCGTACCATATAGGGAGGCATATGACCGTAGATGGGATAAACGATGCCGATTTCATCTGCCTCAAATTCATACTTCCCCCGTTTCACCATCTGAGGGATACTCAACAATTCTGCGTTCTCTCCAGCCAACTGACGGGCGATGTAAAGACTGTTACCCGTTCCGGTAAAATAAAAGATGATACGCTTACTCCTTTTTGTTTCGCAGGATGCCAACGAGAGTAGGCCGGAAGATGCGATAGCACTGCTCATCACGGCAAATCCCATACGCTTTAAAGCCTCCCGGCGACTGATTTTCTTATCCGTATTCATATCTCTGATTTTTAATGATTATGCAATCTGTTATCTGAGTGCAAAAATAAAGGTTTCCCCAAAGAACGGACTTACCAAAAACTCGGGTCTTGATGCTATTTTTACGGTATAAGAATGAGCTTACCCTAACACAAAAAAAGCCCCGCAAAGATTGGACTTCTGCGGGGCCTCACTAATGCCTAATAAAAACTCTTTCTACCCTAAATTATCTCCACTTCTTCACAGCTTTCTTGTCAGCCGGAGTCGCTTCAATCAAGCTCAATGCAAAACCACCGCTACGCGCTTCCTTCACGGACATTTTGGTCTTGCTGGTTACGATACCCTTCTTTATCTGATAAGAAGTAGGGTTCTCCTTGTAATCAGCATCTTTACCGTCGGCATAGAGAGTGGCTACGTATTGCTTGCCCGGTTCAAGGAAGTCGAGCGTAAAGTTGGCTGTACGTGCATTCTCGTCTGTAATACCTCCAACAAACCAGTTGCCAGTTCCTTTTGCCTTACGGGCCACGGTAATGTAATCACCCGGTTCTGCTTCAATGTACTTGCTGTCGTCCCAGTCTACTGCCACATCCTTGATGAATTGGAAAGCATCCATGTGCTTTTCGTAGTTCTCAACCAAGTCGGCAGCCATCTGCAACGGGCTGTATAAAGTTACATACAGAGCGAGTTGCTTGGCAAGTGTAGTCTGCACTTGTCCGTGGGGCAAATCGCCCATAAAGTCAAGTTTGGTATCGAAGATACCCGGTGTGTAATCCATCGGACCGCCAATCAAGCGGTTGAATGGAAGCAATGTGGTATGGAACGGTTTGCTACCGCCGAATGCCTCATATTCAGTTCCTCGTGCAGATTCGTTGCCAATCAAGTTAGGATAAGTACGGCACAAACCGGTAGGGCGTACAGCTTCGTGCGCATTTACACAAATTTTGTAGTCGGCTGCCTTCTTCACGGCATAGAGGTAGTGGTTGTTCAGCCATTGCCCATAATGATGTTCACCACGGGGAATCATATTACCTACATATCCGCTCTTCACGGCATTGTAGCCATTATCCACCATAAACTGATAGGCCTTGTCCATGTGACGTTCGTAGTTGCGCACCGAACCGGATGTCTCATGATGCATCATCAGCTTCACGCCTTTGCTCTTGGCATATTCATTCAGCATCTTCACGTCGAAATCGGGATAAGGGGTCACAAAATCGAATACATAATCCTTGGATTTGCCAAACCAGTCTTCCCAGCCTTCATTCCAGCCTTCTACCAATACTTGGTCCAGACCGTGCTCGGCTGCGAAGTCGATGTACTTTTTTACATTTTCGTTAGTGGCACCGTGACGGCCGTTGGGCTTCATTTTGGAGTAGTCCACTTCACCCAGTTTGATGGAGGGAAGGTCGTCTGTATATGCCCAGGTGCTCTTACCTGCAATCATTTCCCACCATACACCTACGTATTTCACGGGCTTAATCCAGGAAACGTCCTCGTAAGCACAAGGTTCGTTCAAGTTCAGCGTGATTTTAGAGGCAAGGATGTCACGAGCATCGTCGCTTACGATAACCGTACGCCACGGTGACGTGCAGGGAGCTTGCAGATAACCTTTATCGCCTACTGCATCGGGAGTAAGCCAAGATTCAAAAACAAAATTCTTATCATCCAGATTCAAGTGCATGCAAGAGTAATCCACCAAAGCAGCTTCGTGCAAGTTGATGTACAAACCATCAGCAGTCTTCATCTGCAAAGAAGTCTGAACACCGGTGGGCGAAAACGGGGTTTGCGAAGAGTTAGGCGTAATGGCCCCTTTCATCAGTCCGCGGATTTCAGAAAGTTTGGATTCTGTGTAGTCATATTCCTGCGTATCGTAGTCGCCCGGAATCCAGAAGGCAGTGTGGTCGCCAGTCATGGCAAACTGAGTACGCTCCTCTTTAATCACGAAATAGTTCAGGTTCTTCTGCAAAGGGAATTCATAGCGGAAGCCCATACCATCGTCGAACAAACGGAAGCGGATAATGATGTTCCTATCCTGCGCTTTTTGGTTGAGCGTCACAGCCAGCTCATTGTAGTGGTTACGGATTTGCTTTACTTCACCCCATACCGGTTCCCAAGTCTCGTCGAAAGTGGAAGTCTTTGCATCCGCCATCGTGAAGCCATTCATCAGACCGGGGTCGTTCTTCAGTTCGAGTCCTAATTTGGAAGGGTTAATCACCGGCTTTCCTTTGTAAGAAAGTTCGTAAACGGGTTCGCCTTGCGCATTCACCGAAAAATTCAATTGAAGTTGTCCGTTGGGAGAGGTAATACTCTCTGCCATTGCTACGCCGCTCACCAACAAAACGAGCAGGAAGCAGGCTAATTTTGTACAGATTGCTTTCATGTTTCTCATGCTATATTTATAAAATTATGTTCCAGATGCAAATATAGGCAGGAAAGAAATACACTCTGACGCAATTAAACTAAAATGATAGATGATTTGTCGGCAAACGTTTGCATGAAAACCAACTTCCCTTGAACAATATCCTGCCTACAAACAAAATAGAAGGAGAAGTATCGCTACGAAAACTTCGCCCTCCATATTTTTACAACTTTAATCGTGCACTGGAATTATCCCAAAGGATTTTCACCTTGGTCCCCGTCATTGCCTCCCGAAGGATTGGAGTTATCCCCTCCACCATTGCTACTTCCATCCGTATAGTCCGTATCGGGAACCACCATCTTGGTGACGCTCATATTGCCCAACATTTGACTAAAAGCTTTCCCCGGAAAAAACAGAATACGTTTACGGACAATGTTACTGGCCGAAACGCCAGCCTCCGTATCAGCACTCTTCCCTACAAAAGAAGGGCGGAACAATCCGAAATCACCTAAACGAACAGTCTTTCCATCGTCTATTTCTTCCGACATGATGTCCACCAGTCCTGCAGCCACTAAGTCCACCGTCTTTCTGTGAATACCAAGAATACGGCTCACTTTGGCACACAACTTATCAAAATCCAATTCACCCGCTCCTACGGATTTAGCTACATACTTTACATTTTTGTCCTTGTCAAAACCAAAGATTCTCTTTGCCACTACATACTGAAGTCCCATAATTTTTAATGTTTTAGAAAGTTAATATAATAATGTAATAAATAGGCCGAAGCCTTTTCCTCTCTTTCAAGAAGTGGAGATCCATCGTGAGGCCTCAACGATAAACTTTCATTCTCTTGAATTCGATGTTGCAAAGTTAGGGTGTGAATGACGGGAATACAAGGAAATGACATCTACAACCAATTTCGTTAAAACTCTAAAAAACAACAAATTAAAAACAACCCTTCTCTACAAGTGAAGAAAGAAAGGCAGGAAGAGAATGAGAAGGAATGGGTACAATCTCTACAGCCAATGAAAATAAATCGCTGATTATCAAGACAAGGTTCTAGAGAGGTCTCTACAATATGGCATTTGAACAGTTAAGACCTCAATTTCAAGAGTGGCTCAAGTTTCACAAGTTATTACCGTATCCAAAAATACAGACAAACCAGTCATCCTTCCAAAGCCCCTTCTACTCGTTTACTAAAATCTCCCGGACATTTTACTAAATCTCCGGCAACGATTTACTAAATCTTCCTCCAAGATTTAGTAAATCGCTTCTGCCCCATCACGAACTATCCGGAACCAAGATTGGCAATCACTCATATCAAATATCAAAATTATATACATCCCACCAATAACTACTTCCCCCAGTACAGAATTGCTTTATGAAATTTCGGGCTATGATTTACTGAAATTCCTTTGTCTTCACTACCTTTGCAGCCAAAACCAACCCCAGACAACCTATGACTAGATTACTGATAGCTATATTCCTTGGCGGCGGTACCGGCAGCGTACTGCGCTACTGCGTGCAGATGATGCTCCACGAGCGCATAGTCCCCTACTCTTTCCCATGGGCTACATTCACAGTCAATATCCTCGGAAGTTTCCTCATCGGGCTATTCTATACCTTATCCGCCCGTTTCAACCTTTCTACTGAGGTACGGCTGTTGCTGACTACCGGTCTGTGCGGAGGATTCACCACCTTCTCCACTTTCAGCAATGACGGACTGATTCTGATAAAGCAAGAATTCTACGGAATGTTTGCCTTATATACCTTATTAAGTATCACATTAGGAGTCCTGGCAGCCTTCGCCGGCGGCGCCTTCGGACGCTGTATATAACCCAAACACCCCTATGAAACCCAGCAAGCCTTTTGTCATGCCTCCCGTACGCATCATCCCTCCTACCTTAGAGGGACAAAGTGAAAGTTCCAAATCATTAGAAGAATGGCTGAATACGGAAGAAACTGTCAGAGACCTTCACTTCGGTAAACGGACAGAGGAACACATGGAGTATTCCTACAAAAGCATCACCAACTGTACTTTCAGTCATATCCAATTCAGCGCCTGCAAACTGAAATCCTGCCATTTCACTGATGTACGTTTTGAACATTGCGACCTTTCCAACATCTCATTTGCCGAAAGTTCTCTGTTCAGAGTGGAATTCATATCCTGCAAACTGGTGGGAACCAATCTGCCGGAAACAATATTGAACCATCTGACAATGAAGGACTGCAATGCCAGATACCTCAATCTTTCCATGAGTAAAATCAATCAAGTCCGCTTCACCTCTTGTGACTTGCGCAACAGCGACGTCAACGACTGCAAACTTGCCTCCATCGCCTTTGAAAACTGTGAGCTGGTAGAATCCGAGTTTTCACACACCCCTCTAAGAGGAATCGACTTGAGCGACTCGCACATAGGAGGTATACGCCTCAACCTGCCCGACATACGGGGAGCCATCGTCAATACTTCCCAAGCCATGGAGTTGACTGCTCTTTTAGGCATTACAATAAAGGATTAAAAACGAAAAACAATTCCTTGTTTTCATTTGTTAGTAAGATAGTTTATAATTAAAATTGACTGAATATGAAAATAGAGAAGATTATCGGACGTGAAATCCTCGATTCAAGAGGTAACCCAACTGTAGAAGTAGACGTAACCTTGGAATCCGGCTTCATAGGCCGTGCATCTGTCCCGTCAGGAGCATCCACGGGAGAACACGAAGCATTGGAACTGCGTGACGGTGACAAAAAACGTTACGGAGGCAAAGGTGTCCTGAAAGCCGTGGACAATATCAATAATATCATTGCTCCCAAGCTCATCGGTATGTCCGCCCTCAACCAGATGGGTATCGACCATGCCATGCTTGCACTGGACGGAACCAAAACGAAAGCCAATCTGGGTGCCAATGCCATCCTCGGCGTATCTCTTGCTGTAGCCAAGGCTGCCGCCGCTTACCTTGACATCCCACTCTACCGATATATCGGTGGTACAAATACCTATGTGATGCCTGTACCGATGATGAACATCATCAACGGCGGTTCGCATAGTGACG
This sequence comes from Bacteroides sp. AR29, assembly GCF_900217715.1. NCBI lineage: Bacteria > Pseudomonadati > Bacteroidota > Bacteroidia > Bacteroidales > Bacteroidaceae > Bacteroides > Bacteroides sp. AR29. Next base: position 39,874 of record NZ_OBMS01000018.1, on the reverse strand, counting down.
CTCCCATTGCTTTCCAGGAATTCATGATACGCCCCGTAGGTGCCACTTCCTTCCGCGAAGGTTTGCGTATGGGTGCCGAAGTGTTCCACGCACTGAAGAAAGTCCTGAAAGACCGTGGCCTCAGCACAGCAGTAGGCGATGAAGGAGGTTTTGCTCCTAATCTGGAGGGTACAGAAGATGCCTTGAACTCCATCATTGCCGCCATCAAGGCTGCCGGATACGAACCGGGCAAAGATGTAATGATTGCCATGGACTGCGCTTCTTCCGAGTTCTACCATGATGGCATCTACGATTATACCAAATTCGAAGGTGAAAAAGGCAAGAAACGTACTGCCGACGAACAGATTGACTATCTGGAAGAGTTAATCAACAAGTATCCCATCGACTCTATCGAAGACGGCATGAGCGAGAACGACTGGGACGGCTGGAAAAAACTGACCGACCGTATCGGCAACCGTTGCCAGTTGGTAGGAGACGATTTGTTCGTCACCAATGTGGACTTCCTTGCAATGGGCATCGAAAAAGGCTGTGCCAACTCCATATTGATTAAAGTAAACCAGATAGGTTCGCTGACCGAAACACTGAATGCCATCGAAATGGCACACCGCCACGGATATACTACCGTAACTTCCCATCGTTCCGGTGAAACGGAAGATGCGACTATCGCAGACATAGCCGTAGCTACCAACAGCGGACAAATCAAGACCGGTTCGCTGAGCCGCTCAGACCGTATGGCAAAGTACAACCAACTGCTTCGCATCGAAGAAGAACTGGGAAGCAATGCGGTGTATGGATATAAGAAAGTTATAAGTAATAAGTGATGAGTTATTTGCCGGAAGGCGGGGCTTATAAAGAAGAAAGCAGAAGGGGCGAACCGTCACGGTCCGCCCCTTCTCTTTTTAACCTTAAATCAACAATCAATCTACTACCTTAAAGAAAACTTCTTCTCCACTTTGGCTATCCGGTGCCACCCAAAGAGCAAAGTCTCCGGCTTCCACCGTCTTCACCATATCTATATTCCAGAAAGCAAGTTCACTTATCGGAAGTTCAAACGATACATTTTTCTTCTCACCCGGCTTCAATGTGACGCGAGCAAAGCGTTTCAGCTCTTTCACCGGACGGGTCACCGAAGCAAACTTGTCCTGCACGTAAAGCTGGGCTACCTCGGTACCTTCATACTTTCCGGTATTCTCAAGGTCGAAAGTCACAGTCAGCACATCTTCCTTCTTCAGATTGGCAGACGAGAGTTTCACATTATCATATTTGAACGTCGTATACGACAGACCGTAGCCAAACGGATACAGCGGATCGAAACCTGCATCCATATAGAAAGAAGTACATCCCAACGAAGTCTGCCCCGCTTCCAACGGAATGTCATTCAGCAAAACCTCATTCCGCGTAGCCGGACGTCCGGAACTGTTATGAGCATAATAAACCGGTATCTGTCCTACCATCTTCGGGAAAGTCACCGGAGTCTTGCCACTTGGCACAGCCTTACCCCACAGCAAGTCGGCCAATGCCGGTCCTCCCATGGTTCCGGGATGGAACGAATAAAGTACAGCTGACGAGAGTTCGACTTCCTTTCCTATGGTCAACGGACGCCCTGCCATTACGACAGTAACCACCGGTTTTCCTGTTTTCGCCAAAGCGGCAATCAGTTCGCTTTGCGCACCTTGCAGGTTCAGGTCGGCCAGGCAATGCGCCTCTCCTGAAAGAATAGCCTCTTCGCCTACAAACGCCAAAATAACATCAGCACGTGCAGCGGCAGCAGCGGCTTTGGCAACACCTGCCATATTCTTGTCACGGCTATAAGTCAGACCCGGCTCGTATATCACCTGCACTTTGTCCCCCACCAGTTCCTTGATAGCCTTCAACGGTGTCACGGTTTTTGTCTTGTCACCATCAAATATCCAGGTACCCAATTGGTCATAAGGTGCATTTGCCATCGGACCTACCACAGCAACCGTCTTTACCGAAGATTGCAAAGGCAATGTCTTCTTTTCGTTCTTCAACAAGATGGCCGATTCCACAGCAGCTTGCTTGGCAGCCTCCAGATGAGAAGGAGCATAAAGTTCCTCTATCCGTTTCTCATCCACATAAGGATTATCAAACAGTCCCAACCGGAATTTGATACGCAGAATATTCCGCACGGCATCGTCTATAGCAGACTTCTTGACCTTACCTTCTTTTATCAATTCCGGCAATTCCTTGACAAACGTATAGCTGACCATCTCCATATCCACACCAGCATTCACCGCCTTCATTGCTGCCTCTTTAGAATCGGCAGCAAAGCCATGTGCCATCATTTCGGCTACCGAAGCCCAGTCTGACACTACTATTCCATCAAATCCCCATTCACCACGAAGCACATCTTTCAAAATAAAAGTGTTTCCGGTAGACGGTGCTCCGTCATTGTCATTAAACGAAGTCATGAAAGTGGCTGCCCCTGCCTTGGCCACAGCTTCAAAAGGAGGAAGGTATACATCCCTCAAACGACGCTCCGGAATGAAAGTGGAATTATAATCACGCCCGCCCTCGGCAGCACCATAACCTACAAAATGTTTAGGACATGCGGCTATGGAAGTCGGACTGTTCAGCGAATCTCCCTGGAAACCTTCAACCATAGCAACACCCATCACTGAAGTCAAATAAGTATCTTCGCCACATCCTTCGGCCATACGCCCCCAACGGGGATCGCGAGCCACATCTATCATCGGCGCAAATGTCCAGCGGATACCCACGGCAGAAGCCTCCACAGCCGCTACCCGTGCACCATCCTTAGCCACCTGCGGGTTGAAAGATGCCGCTTGTCCCAAGGGAATAGGGAATATGGTCTTGAAACCGTGGATCACATCACGCGCCATCAGCAAGGGGATGCCCAAGCGGGACTCCTCCATTGCCACACGCTGCAAGGCATTGACACGCACCGGATCTACTTCATTCAGGATAGACCCGACTTCACCTTTCTTTATCAATCCGCTCATATCCTCTATGTTACCATAAGAAGAAATCTGGTTCATCTGCCCAATCTTTTCTTCCAATGTCATACGGGACAACAGCGCTTCTATTTTCTGCTCGATGACTGCGTCATTTTTTGTATCCTGCACTTGAGTACAAGATATAAAAGGAAGCAGCAATAAACAAGCAGAGAGCATTTTCATTGTTTTCATCTTTAATCTATTACTTGAAATGGAATATTTGCTGTTGAGACAAAGCCCGTATTATCAAGTACATATACGTACAAACGATATTCCCCGGGAACTTTAATCATAGTCTCATACACATTCTTGTCTGACACGGCCACGTCACCCATTCTTTCCGGACGTGGCTCATAAGAACCTCCAAAACCCAAGACTGTAGCCTCTTTCAGTACTTCCCACACATAAGCCAAAGAATCGTTCTCCTTATCTGTGACGGAAACCTCCGCCTTAAATAAAGTACCTGCTTTGATACGGACATTATCAATGGCACTTTTACCATCGATAGTCATGCCCCGAACTATCGGAGCCGTTTCATCCAATTCCTTGCCGGTCCACACTCTTTGCATGGCCTCCACCATAGGAGTTTTCTCTCCTTTCAATGGCAGTGAATCCACCTTATCCTCTACAAACATACTGAACCAAGTAGGCGTACGTTCTTCTTTTTGTCCCCACAAGAATACAAAAGAGCCCAAGCAACGGGTATTGGCAGAAATATATTGCGTATAACGCTCTTCGTATACCTGCCGTTTTTCTTCACTGGTCTGCTCTATGGGTGCCTTCCACTCGGTTGACGCTGTTTCCCACCAACCGGTCGGTCCCCACTCGGTAATCATAAATGCACCCTTGTAGTCCGACCGGTCAACAACAGCCTGCACCTCTCCCATCGGACCATATACATTGATGCCCACATAATCGAGAGACGGAGCATACTTTGCCACAGAGTCCAATGCCGACGGATTGTAGGAAATCACTGTCGAAACCAGATGACGCTTGTCTATCGACTTAATCAGCTGTGCCAGTTCTTCCACAAAATTCCATGCGGCAGCTATATTAGCATTTCCCAACTCAATTTCATTGCCAATACCCCAAGCCAGCAAACTCGTATCATTCTTGAACGTTTCTGCCAACAAGCGGACTTCTTCGCGCATCTTGTTCTTATATTCATCATCGTAATAGCGTATAGAGTCTTTGGTCATGCCTATTCCCTGCATTACGTACATGTTGTGCTCCGAAGCCAATGCCAGGTTTTTCTTTATCTCCTCCACATTACCTCCCCAGGTTCTGAAGGCATTGGCACCACTCTGGGCGGCAATGTCCAACCGATATGTGCCGCCTACGCCTTTAATATAGGTTTCTCTTCCGTCAATGGAAAGTTTATAACCGTCTGCCGCTTTCTCTATTACAATACCGTCTAGAGAAGAAGGAGAACAGGCAGACAACAAAACTAAACAGATAAAAATAAATATTTTTTCTTTTTTCATTATCAATTGTCCTAAAGCATAAGGTATTTATGTTATAAATAAAAAACATTCAGCCTTCATATTTAAATAAAATTTAAATATGAAGGCTCTATTTTTTCTGAAACACGCGTACATAGTCCACCTTCATCGTTACAGGAAGAGCAGACTCATCCACACCGTTCATTCCACCCCAATCACCGCCCCAAGCCAGATTCAGAATGGGATAGAAAGCATAATGGAAAGGCCATTGATTATGACCAGCTCCCAATTGTTGCTTGGTAACAGCCAACTGTACCTTGCCATCCACGTATGTAGTGATGGCATCTTCTGTCCACTCTAAAGCATAGAGATGAAATTCTCCTTCTGCCTGTTCTATAGTCATGGCATGTGTTTTCTGCGTACCTATAGTATGATTATAATCTTGCGTATGGATAGACGAAGAGACTTCGTTGGGTACGACTCCCACTTCCTCCATAATGTCTATTTCACCACACATGGGCCATGGGTTAGTATTCCAGTCATTACCAACTGGCATCATCCAAAAAGCCGGCCACGTCCCCTTGCCTTCAGGCAACATGATACGTGCTTCAAAATAGCCATATTCCCAACCAGTATTCACTTTAGCATACACACGACCAGAGTAAATTTTACCATCGGAGCCTTTGAAACAATTAATATTCAACTTACCGTCCACAAGTTCTGTCACACGCTTTCCGTCAGCAGAACCATTGACGTAATTTTGAAGTTCATTATTTACCCACCCTGCTCCTTGAACCTCGTGTGTCCAATCATTGCCAAGAGATGTGCCCTCATTAAATTCATCATGCCAAACCAACCGATACCCCTCAGGAGTATTGATATCCAGATCTTCAGCCGATTCTTGAATAACTGTTACCGTTACTTTCTCTGCACCAGCCACAACCTCAACTGTACCCGTACGGGAAATCTTTGCATCATTAGCTAAAGTGGTCACAACAATTTCCCCACTATTTTTTTCTGCGCTAATCCAACTATCATTGGATTTCACATTCCATTCGCCAGAAGCAATAACAGATAAGACAAAAGATTCTCCTATAGAATTAGAATACAACTCAGTCTGTGACACTGATAAAGGAGCCGCTTGCGTAAGAGGAATAGATACACGAGTAGCACCAGATTTAACCACCACCGTACCAGTACGAGAAGTAGTACCCGTATGAGCACTGACTATAACTGTCGCTGTGCCTTGGCTAGAAGAAGAACCCATTACATTTACTTTGACCCATGAACTGCAATCATCAGAGGCAAAAGCTGTCCACTCTTTACCAGAACAAACCACATTCACCACATATTGGCTAGCTTGTGCAACAGCCTCTATCTTTTCAGGAGAACATTTAATGGTAACATCCTCGGATTGCGGTTCCTTGTCATCGCTACTGCCACAAGCAATCAACGAAAACAAAAGAATAGATAATAGACAATAGTATTTCATATATATATATATTTTACAACATAAGTAGAGAAAAAGGGAAAGGATGAAACTCCAGCAATTGCCAAGATAACCCACATCCTTCCCCCTTTTTATTATTCACTGCTTTTAGCAGACCAATATTCTATCTAATACTAGCCATCAATCTCTATGAGTCTGGAAAATAATATCTTTAATAGTCACTTTTGTGTCAGCAGGATTTCCACCAAAATCCAAGACTAAAGATATAGCATGCATATCTTTAGGCGCCTTTTTATTTGCAACCCAAAATTTATTATCTTCATTACCCAACAAATCCGTCTGTTCTGCAAAGAAGAAGTTATCATCATGTTTGACATCAGGTTCATCAGTCTGAACCAGTTTTACTGTTACCCCCTTCAAATCAGTACTAGGATTTAGAGTGACACAGAAATCATAGGCAGTTTCTGTATCGGCTGACAAATCTGTAACAAACGAGAACTGGTTCTGCCATTGTGCTTCAGTAGCATCAGGGAAAGTGAGTGTATAAGCATTTCCATCCACCACTAAATCTGGATTAGGTCTAGCACTCCAATCCGGGTTTGCATAGAAGAAAGTATTGGTAAAGGTTGCCCCGTTCCAAAGATTGTCTTCACTATCCACCTTCACCCAAGAAGGTTCAGGCTCTTGTACTTCAGGAATTTCCGTACCGTCATCATTAGCATGGTCTTTCAAGACAAAGCTTTCCAAAGTAATATCCGTATTAGCTTCATTACCACCAAAATCAAGTGCAAACTTCAAATCGGTAATATTCACACCGGGTACGTTACTGAACCATATACACTTAGGCTCATTAGCATCTAAAGCCACACGCTGCATATTGATAAACGTATTGTCATCACCTTTCTGCTGTACTTTAACCGTCACGCCCGGATGTTTGGTAGTAGAAGTGATTATCACCGAAAAATCATAGGTTTTATCCACTGACAAAGCAATTACCTTATCCAATTCCACATGCATCTGAGCTTGCCACTGATCGGTAGTAGCTTCCGGTAAGGAAACAACAAATGCACCATTCTGATAAGTATATTTTGGATCTGCAATCTGCCCCCATCCTGGAGCATAGTAGAAAGATGCCACATTGAAAGTTACTCCCTTAAACATGTTAAATTCACTATCTTCCACAAAACCACCAAAACCGTTCATAATAGTCTTCTCTATTTCAAAGGTTTTGGTTATCGAACCATCACTAATGCCATTTGCGTTCTTTACTTTACATTCTACTGTATATGAACCTTTTTTACGATAATATTTGGAAAAACCATATGAGGCTTGATAAGCGCCGTCAATTATCCAAATTGGAGACACTCCAGGAGCAGAAGTAAATTCAAAGTTTGCATAATTGGTTGTCTGATCTACAGTAACTTTAAAGTTATCAGTATAATCCGATGCTTGTGGGATATTGCCATTGGCTCCCGTAAAATCTTCAGGCGAACATGAAGTCATTGCAAAACCAGCAACCAACACGCCTGCCATATATTTAAATATATTTTTCATATCAATTATTTATTAATGGAGTTATGGTAAACTATTTATAAGCATTCTGAACCAAAGCCGGATCGGAATCCAACTCTCCTTGTGCAATAGGAATGTATTTCTTCTTGGCAGTCCAAGAATTAGTACGGTAACCATATTCATCGGGGACCAGTGCAGTAGTAGCCTTATTGCTGGCTGATGCTCCACTGATTCCTTCAGCACGTACCAAATCAAAATAACGCTTGCCTTCACCTACAAATTCCAAACGACGTTCTGTAAGTACATCGTCAACCGTAACGTTTGCAAGTCCAGCCAAACCGGCACGGGTGCGAACTTCGTTCAACCATGTCTTAGCCTCACCTGTACCACTTCCACCTGTACGAAGAGAAAGTTCTGCAGCATTTAGTAATGTCTCAGCATAACGATAATAACGATAATTGTTATTATAGTTCAAATTCTGGTCACCGGAAGACTGCTTGAAGTTCTTATCATACGGACGATATTTTTGTAACCAAATATGAGTATCTTGATAACGTTTCGTATATTCTACATCTTCGGCAATCACCCAGCAAGTTGCATCACGACGTTTGTCTTGTTCACTAAACATTTGATAAGTTTCAAGACGCATGGGCATAAATCCCCAGCCATCATTACCCTTTGACCAACCATCATCACCTGGGAAAGAGTTAGGAGAAATCAGAGTAGGAAGCACTGTACCACCAACAGCTAACGGACTTCCCCAGCCACGTTCGTTATTAGTTTGCTCATAATTAATTTCCCAGATAGATTCGTCACACCATTCACCTTCCGTTTCCCAGATGTTGGCAAAACTAGGATTCAATCTAAAGCTAGGACTATCAATAAGCTCCTTCATATAACCTAAAGCTTTTGAGAAACGACTTTCATCATTCTGATACATTACCATTTCAGCATATACCATATAAGCCATAGCTTGAGTGACACGTCCCAACTGACCTTCGTCGTCAACTTCTTTACCTTCTTTGATTGTTTTATAATATTTCAAAGGTAACACCTTAGAGTCAATTACAGCTTCAAGTTCTGCGATCAACTCAGCATAAACCTGATCGGCAGTATATTGCGGAGCCGTATAAGGAGGTTCGGAAAGATTCTCCAAATAGAAAGGTACATTACCAAAATAATGCCACAACATATTATAATAGAAAACACGTAGTAAACGGGCTTGCATCTCATAGAGTTTACGATTGGCCTCAGTAACATCAGTACCCCAATCAAGATATTTCAGTAAGTCATTACAACGTTTGATACCAGAATAGTCCACTGTCCAAAGAGAGCCAAGTGTATTATTTTCATTAGCCTCATAATTAAACAACATATGCCAATTCTGCATATCGGTCTTGGTTGCACCACCTACCCAAAAATTATCGCCCATAATTTCACCGTCAATATTCAAGGCATTGTACTGTCCCAATCCCCAATCTGGCCAATGGAGAGGGTCATAGGCGGCAATCAGAGCTTCCTGAATATGCTCATCCGTAGTATAATAATCTTCCAATGGTTCACCTGTCGGATTTTCCACCTCAAGAAAACTGTCACTGCAACCGGTAGTCAACACTGTAGCGGCAGCAAGTAAGCCTATTGCTAATATTTTATTTGTTTTCATATAGTTCTTATTTTTAGATTAGAAAGAAACATTTACACCTACTGTATATGTGCGAGCCTGCGGATAAATACCACGGTCAACACCAAGAGAAGTTGCACCTGAAGAAATTTCAGGATCAAATCCCCAATATTTGGTCCAAGTCACAAGATTTTCAGCTTGCACATACACACGCAGACGTTCAATAGTAAGTTTGCGAGTAAGAGTCTTAGGCAATGTATATCCCAAAGTAATATTCTTAAGACGAAGATATGAACCATCACAAACATAAAGATCAGATACCATCCAGTTCGTTGCATTACCGACAGCCAGACGAGGATACTTATTAGAAGTACCTTCACCAGTCCAACGTCCCAACATCCAAGAAGGATAGTTACCAGAAGCAACATCTGTACGATAAGTGCCATCAAACACATCAGCACCAGCTACACCTTGGAAGAAAATATTAAAATCAAAGCCTTTCCAATCAGCATTAAGATTCAAACCATAAGTCCAATCCGGAGTACCATTACCAATGTTAGTACGGTCATCTGCCGAGATGCTACCATCACCATTTACATCCACAAAACGTGTATCACCAGGAACCGCATCCGGCATAATCATTTTACCATCTTTATTGACATAAGCACGAACTTCATCCATATTCTGGAAAACACCGTCAGTCTTGTAACCATAGAAATAGGGGAAAGGTTGTCCGTTAGAGCCGCGTGTACCGCCGCCAGAGAATCCTTGAATACCATCTAAATCCATATAGCCAGTATCATTTCCCAAATTCTTCAATTCATTTTTAAGATAAGTAGCATTTCCCTTTACAGCAAATTTAGCATCAGCAATATTCCATTTATAGCCAAGTTCAAACTCAAAGCCACTATTTTCCATATCACCTACATTACCAAGAGGTTTAGTTTCACCTACATAACTCGGGATAGGCATCGTAATAATCATACCATTGGTTTTCTTTATGTAATAGTCGGCACTGAACGTTAAAGCATTATTAAAGAATCCCAAATCAATACCTAAGTCAGTTTGCTCACTCTCTTCCCATTTCAAATCAGGATTTGCCAAACGTTGTGCTTTAGAACCATTCCATTTGATGGCATCTTTACCCAAAAGAACATTATTACCCATGGCTGTCAATGAAGTATAACCAAATTCGGCTATGTTATCATTACCATTCTTACCCCAACTAGCACGAACCTTTAAGTTAGACAACCATTCTCGCGTATCAGCCATAAATTCTTCATTTGTCACATTCCATCCCACAGATACTGAAGGGAACGTACCATATTTATTATTAATACCAAAACGACTTGAACCATCACGACGGATTGTAGCCTGAATCATATAGCGTTCATTATAGTTATAACTCAAACGAGCAAACATAGACGACATTCTATGTTCTGTATAAGGACCTCCATAAACGCCATACTGAACTGTAGCACCAGTAATATTACCATCTGCATCCTTTGTATATTCAACATTCCCTGTAGCATAATCAATAGAAGGTTTATTAGGATTCACCAGATTCCAACGGTTACCACCAAGTTGATCTCCCTTATATTTAAGGGCAGACTGTCCTAATACAACACCAAATGTATGTTTGCCGATAGTTTTGTCATAAGTTAATGTGTTTTCAATCTGCCATGTCACATTCTGTGCCTTGAATGAAGATGCATTAGTATGTGTTGCCTTATTATTAGCTGAGAGATAATACTTGCTCTTAGTTGCCCCTTCATTACCCCAAAATCCCATATCAGCACTATAATTGAAGTGATACTTCAAATTATCCCACAATTGAAGATCAATAGAAAACTTTGGAACAAACTTATGCGACCAATTCTTTGTAGGAGTCAATGTCATCATAGCCAGCGGATTATTCATTTCCTGATAAGCTCCTCCATAGCCAGGTACTGTATAAGGATCACCATTTGCATCACGAGGCAAATCAAAATCTTTATAAGTTTCAATCATCTTTTCAGCTGCATCACCAGTCAATGTAGGGGTCAAAATAGGAGACAGATAAAGAGCCGATCCCAAAATTGAACCGAATTCAGAGTTAGTACCAACACCTGTTGAATGCGTACGCATATAAGCCAAATTTACACCTAAATCCAATTTATTAAGGAAACCGCGTTCTTTAGATGCATCAATTAGATTATATTGAGTATTGGAACGAATAGTCAAACGGTCATAATTAGAATGTCCGTGATTACCACCAACAATACCATCTTGTGAATAATACCCCAAAGACAAATAATAATTTACTTTTTCCGATGCACCACTAACTGTCACATCATGATTCACTACCGGAGCATTGTCATAGAAAACAAGATCTTGCCAATCAGTGCCAAATCCTTTGATAGAATTTCCATTAGCATCAATCAAATTATAAGGATCTGCATAAATTGGAGCCTGACCACCATTCACATTGGCTTCATTCTGAAGGATAGCATAGTCTGTCGCACTAGTCACATCACGTCTCTTCCATGCACTCTGCCAGCCATAAGAAAAATTGTAATTAATTTGTGCCTTACCCATCTTACCTTTTTTGGTAGTTACTAGAATAACGCCATTAGCAGCACGCGCACCATAGATAGCACCAGAAGCAGCATCTTTCAACACTTCGATAGACTCGATATCATTAGGATTTACAAAATCAAGACCACCCCCAATAGGCATACCGTCTACAATGTAAAGGGGATCACTATTGTTAATAGTACCAATACCACGTACACGTACACGAGGAGAATCACCCGGCTGACCAGAAGCTGAAGTTACATCCACACCTGCAGCCAAACCTTTCAATGCATTATCCATACGCACCGGAGATTTGTTTTCCAAATCCTCACTACTAACTTTGGCAATAGATGCTGTTACCACACTTTTTTTCTGAACACCATACCCCACCACTACTACTTCGTCCAGCGTTTCTGAATCTTCCTGAAGAACTATTTTCAAGGAATTTTTTCCATTTACCGCTACTTCTTGTGACTTAAAACCAATATAGGTAATAGAAAGTGTTGCGTCGGCAGGAACCGACAATGTAAAATTACCGTCCAAATCAGTAATTCCACCATTGGTAGTTCCTTTAACTACCACATTTACTCCAGGCAACGGTTCATTATCCGAACCGCTTACCACTGTACCTTTTACCTGTATATTTTGGGCATATACAGAAGCCAAGGTAAAGCTTAACAGAAATAAAACTGATAATAACTTTTTCATAAGTTTTACTAAATTAAGATTAACGTTTCTCGGTTTTGTTCTCAATCGAACAGTGCAAACATAGAGTAAAAGGCAATAAAACAAACAAAAAACAATCATTCTTAAATACGTCAAATACAAAATTCAAATACGTTATCAATACGTCATCAACAAATAACTTACTAATAATCAATACTTAATATATACTTTTAAGTATTACGTCACAACATATTATAGAACACAAAAGGGAGGAATATTAAATTCCTCCCTTCCATGCACTTCCTTCTTTTAAAGGAAGTTAATATCTAAAGACTACAGTTTATTGCTTAAATAATCCGTCAAACTATCCTCTCTCTCTAAAGCGAACTTCTTACGAAGACGATAACGGATTGTTTCAACTCCACGAACCGAAATGTTCAGCAGAGGTGCTATTTCTTTCGTGGAAAGGTTCATCTTCAGATAAGCGCACATCATACGTTCGTTGTGCGAAAGCTCCGGATGCTTGGCATGAAGACGTTTCATGAAATTGTTATGTATCAAGTCGAACTGGTCTTCAATACGCTTCAGCACCTCGTCACTCTGTATATTACCGTCTATTTTATTATTAATAAGTATAAGCTGCTGTTTTCCTTCCCGGGCACCCTCACCTTTCAGCAATGCGGATACTTTAAGTATCTCCGACTTGATTTCAGTCAGCATTTCATTCTTACGGACAAAGTTTATCATCAGATTGGCCATTTCCTGACTCTTATGCTGCAAATCGTATTCCAGCTTTTCTTTCTCCAACTGCATAATCTGCTTTTCCTGGCGAGCCTTCTCCTCTTCATATTCCCTTTCCATATCATGCAGTTCCTTGTCCTTCTCGACCACAGCCTGTTGCTTTTTCCGCTTCACGCGGACATCATCCCAGCGATAGACATGCCACAAGGCAAGCAAAGCCAAGATGATATAACAAACGTATGCAGCAGCACTGCGATACCACGGTGGAAGTATACGGAAGGCGATTGTATCCGATGATGTCGTACCGTCAGGAAAGACCGCCTTAACTTCAAACGTATATTCCCCTTCCGACAAGCTGCTATACTCCTTGGTGCGTACCGTTGTGAAATCGGACCAGCCTCCCTTATTCAAACGATATTGAAAACGAATATCATCCCCTACCGAAAAAAAAGAAAGGGCATAGTCAAAACGAACGGAATTCATGGAATAAGCTATCACCGGAACCGGCTTCTCTCCTAAAAAGTTTGCGGTATATACCAATGAATCCTTGGGATAAGACAGATACATGTTCCTTATATATAAGGAGTGGCTACGATCCTGACGCTCTCTTACGGCCGGGATGCTGAATAAAGCGAAACCTCCTTCATTAGGAACCACCATCAGCGAATCTGAAAGAGGAATAATCGTTTCAAAACCGGGTACCAGTTCAATCAGCGATTGCTGGATGGGATTAATGCTTGTATTCGCCCCCCGCTTATAGGTACCCAGATTGGCAATACAGATTTCGTGAGGGCTCAAACTTATCAACTTATCGTGATACTCCAAGATACGCGAATAGGCCGTGGTGCCATTCAAAAGGTTGTTCATATCCGGACAAGGCTCCATGACATCTTTATGAGGATTATGCTTATAGATTCCCCGGGGAGTGGCAAAATACACCCGGTCTTCTATCTTCGCTATATACATATCACGCCCTACCGGGAAACCATCCTTCGCGCTATATTCCTTTATACGTACGGCTTTTGTCAAATCATTATCCAAATCCACACGGGTAACGTGGTCTGTATTATACACCCAAATCACCTTATCGCTTTCCTGCTCAAAAAGACGGCAAGAATCGTTCACACCCTCAATCTTGCCAACCACCTGCCATTCTCCATTCTTTTTCCCAACCAAATAAATACCGTTATATACCCCGACATACATAAGGTCCGTACGTCCTGCCACAAGTTGGCAACACCAGGCGCCGGCAATATCCGTCACACGTTTTACGGAAGTACCATTGATAAGGAAAATACCACGGTCGTGCAGACAGAAGAGTTCATCACCTATACGGCAAAGGTTCCAGACCTGTCCGCTGGATTGGGGCATCGGACGGATATCCGGCAAATCGCCGTTCATCTGTACCGGATACGAGGTGTAATACAAACCCCGATTGGTACCTAAATAAAGATAACCGCCTTCTACCGCCGCCGTATATCCCGTGCCGTAGGAATAAGGATAGGAATAGAGATTCGTAAAAGGAGAACTCAGACAGACGTAGTCAATGCCGCTATCCAGACCGGCCCAGAGGTTTCCGGTCGTATCGAAGGAGACAGAAAGCACCGTATTGTTACGCAAGCCGTTGTTCTCATTGAAATATTTCAGTTGCATGGTGCTGCAATCCACCAGTACCAATCCTTTATGAATGGTTCCCAAGGCAATCTTATCATCCTTTTTGGCCACGCAAAAGACTTCATTCTCACGCATAAACTCTTCGGCACCGGTGATAAACGGTTCCATCGTACGCCCGTCACAATAGTAAAGTCCGTTGTATGCAGTCACCACCAGAACACCTTTCTTATAAGGTATAATGCCACGAATACGCTTGGAAGCCAACGCATCGGCACCCTGAAGAGGGAAAAAAGTGTTTCCAACCAAAAGCCATACGCCTCTGTCCGTACCGATGTAAAGAATACCATTGACCATATTGGAACAGTCTATCTTGGCATTCATTTCAATGGCGGTATATTTTCCGTTCAGGAACTTCACCACGCACCCGTCCCCTTGGAAATACAAGATATTGTCAGTCTCATGAATGCCCCACACGTTTCCAAGAAAACGAACGGAACTCTCCAAAGTATCGGACATGCAATGATAGGCCAAAGAACCGTCCGTATCCGGTTCATAATAGCCGAATTCATTGATGCCCCCCACATAAATTCTTTTTTGGGTGGCAGAAGCCAGAACGGAACGCACATCGGAAGCATTGTTCAATGGAAACACATTCCAGACATTGCCATCAAATTGCACCATACCGTTCTTGTTGGCGAAATATACCCACTTGTCATCATAGGGTGCTATCTGCCAAGTCTGGGTCCCCTTACCATAAACACTTTTATCAAAATTGACGATAAAGCTATTCCAGCCGGCAATTGCTTCGACCAAAGGGGGAAAAAGAAAAAGGCAGAAAAAAAGATAAAATGACAATATGTGTTTGTTCATGCGTATAATGACTATATAGTTAGTTGCACAAAAATAATGCTTATTTTCAAGGTAGCGCACAATAGCCTATCTGTTTTTTCGTCCCCGATTATTATTTTCTTCTCAAATGGCAATCTTTTGCATAACTATACTTTAGATTCCGGTATACTAAGAAGTATTCGTCCGACGGCTGTTGAATTATCGTCCGACAGCTGTCGGACGATAATTCAACAGCCGTCGGACGATAAGGTTACATATGTCGGACGAATACTTTCTAGTAAGAGGAATATTTGTCCATCGTAATGCCGGAAAGAATCCGTACCTCCCCTCCAAAGTGTCTATATAAGAAGGCCATGAAGAGGGATAGAATAGAGAATCTAAAAAAACAAATAAAAAAACCGCCGCAAGCTATTGCAGATTCCAAAATAATGTCTACCTTTGCAACCGCAAAACGAAAACGGGTAAGTCCTATACGGCCAGCTCCCTTCGAATCCTCCAGGGCTTGATCGCAGCAAAGGTAGTTGGTTGTAGCGGCGCGATATAGCAAGCTTACCCACCCGCCTCTTTAGCTCAGTTGGCCAGAGCACGTGATTTGTAATCTCGGGGTCGTTGGTTCGAATCCGACAAGAGGCTCAGAAAAAGAAAAGGTGATACGAAATGTATCACCTTTTCTTTTTTAATTAATAATGAAAAATTAAAGAATTAAAAATTAAAATCTGCACATCGGCTTGCCCTTGAATCCAACTATATTTGTACCTTTGCACATTATTTCTAAGAAAGATGACAGAAAATAGAGGTTACATGCAACGATACGCAATGCTGTTCGGTACCTATATGGGAGGTTTTTGGATATTGAAGTTCATACTCTTTCCGGTGGGACTGTCGGTTCCTTTTTTACTTTTCCTTTTCATGGGACTCACGCTATGCGTACCTTTTATGGGATATTATTATGCACGGATGTATCGTAATCAGGTATGCGGAGGCGGCATCAGCTTCCTGCATGCATGGATATTCACCGTTTTCATGTATATGTTTGCCGCGCTGCTTGCCGCTGTGGCACACTACATCTACTTCAGGTTCATAGACCACGGATATGTGATAAACACGTGCGAAACGATGGTAGACACGCTTGCCCAAAGCAACATGCCGGAAATGGATTCGTACATCGCCACCTATCAGGAAGCTCTGGAGACAGCCCGACTGCTCAGTCCTATCGACATTACACTACAGATGATATCGTCCAATGTGTTTTGGGGTTCGATACTGGCTTTCCCCACCGCCTTGTTCGTGATGAGACGCAAGAAAGACAACGCTCCGGCAAAGTGACGGAACAGTAAAAAGAAATGTTATTTCAATTGTAAATAGAAAAATCATACATCAATGGATATTTCAGTTGTCGTACCACTATATAATGAAGAAGAATCACTTCCCGAACTGTTCGCATGGATTGAGCGGGTGATGAATGCCAACGGTTTTTCATACGAAGTGATTTTCGTGAACGACGGAAGTACCGACCGTTCCTGGCAGGTAATCGAGCAATTGCAGGCGCAAGCTCCGGACAAGATACGGGGCATTAAGTTCCGCCGCAACTACGGGAAGTCGCCGGCATTGTTCTGTGGTTTCGAACAAGCACAAGGCGACGTCGTGATAACCATGGACGCCGACCTGCAGGACAGTCCCGACGAAATACCCGAACTCTACCGCATGATTACCCAAGAAGGCTATGACCTCGTATCGGGCTGGAAGCAGAAACGTTACGACCCGTTGTCGAAGACCCTCCCCACCAAATTGTTCAATGCCACCGCTCGCAAAGTATCGGGCATCAAAAACCTGCACGACTTTAATTGCGGACTGAAGGCGTATCGCAAAGAGGTGGTCAAGAATATAGAGGTTTACGGCGAAATGCACCGCTACATCCCCTACCTGGCCAAGAATGCCGGCTTCAAGAAAATCGGCGAGAAAGTAGTACACCACCAGGCACGCAAATACGGAAAGACCAAGTTCGGGCTGAACCGTTTTGTAAACGGGTATCTGGATTTGCTTTCCCTTTGGTTCCTTTCCCGGTTCGGCATCAAGCCCATGCACTTTTTCGGATTGCTGGGTTCGCTGATGTTCATCTTCGGCTTCATAGCCGTGGTCATAGTGGGTGTCAGCAAGTTGTACTACATGCACCATGGCATGCCCTACCGCCTTGTGACGGACTCTCCCTACTTCTACCTCTCGTTGACCTCCATGATTATCGGCACACAACTGTTCGTGGCAGGATTCCTCGGAGAGCTGATTTCACGTAATGCCCCGGAACGAAACAAATATCAAATAGAGAAAACCATTTAACGATGAAAAAATTAGTCAGACTTGTCATACTCGGAGCTATCCTTTGCCCGATAATAAGCATAGCTATCTCCTGCTCGGAGGAGGCAGATTGCTCCATGACGGCACGCCCCATGGTGAATTGCATTCTTTATAGAGTAGACCCCGAAACCCAATACGTGGAGAACGACACGCTCGACTCGCTCACCGTCACAGCATACGGCACCGACTCCATCATCATCAACAACCAGAAGAAGGTACACGACATCTCCCTGCCACTGCGCTATACGGAGGATTCCACCAAGCTGATATTCAAGTATAGCCGGAATAAGAGTGACACGATGGTGATACGCCACACCAACACCCCCTATTTCCTATCGATGGATTGCGGCTATCAGATGAAGCAGGCCATCACAGACGTAACGTGCACCCGCATCTCTCTGGACTCGATATACATCAAAGACAATGAAGCAGGCATCTATGGAAAGGAAAATCTTAAGTTATTCTATTAGTCTGGCACTCTGCCTGCTGATGTTCCTCCCCCTACGGGCGCAGAACGGGAATCCTACCGTCCCCCCCCAGGGAGCACCTCCCAAGAAGGAGAAGAAGGACGCGAAAGAAGAAGTGCACTATCCGTTATACAACGGCATGTCCGTCGGCTTGGACTTGTGGGGAATCGGAAGTTCCGTATTTGGAGGAGATTTCCTGAGTTCCGAAGTGGCCGTGGATGTAAACCTCAAGAACCGCTTCTTCCCTATTGCCGAACTGGGATATGGCTCCACGGACACCTGGAGTGACAAAGGCATACACTACAAAAGCAACGCCCCCTACTTCCGCATAGGAATGGACTATAACACGCTATACAAGAAGCAGCACGGACACATGCTACTCGTAGGCTTGCGTTACGGTGTAAGCAGCTTCAAGTACGATGTAGACGCCTTGGGACTGGACGACCCGATATACGGTGGCATCGTAGGCAATCCGAATCTGGACGACGAGATATGGGGAGGCAGCCTGCCCTATAACCATAAAGGAATGAAAGGCTCCATGCAATGGGCGGAATTTTGTGTCGGTATCCGGGCGCACGTCTGGAAGGCATTGTACATGGGCTGGTCACTACGCTTCAAGTTCAAATTGTCTGCCTCGGCCAATGAATACGGTGACCCGTGGTATGTGCCCGGTTTCGGGAAATATGGCTCCAACACGATGGGAGTAACCTATACGATAACTTATAAACTACCTCTTTAAGCGACTTATGACAGGGTTAGAGATTTGGCTACTGGCCGTAGGACTTGCGATGGATTGTTTCGCCGTTTCTATAGCCAGCGGAATTATATTGAAACGCGCCCGGCTGCGCCCTATGCTGGTGATGGCCATCAGCTTCGGCTTTTTCCAGGCTTTGATGCCTCTGCTGGGATGGATAGGCGCCAGTTTTTTCAGCCACCTGATAGAAAGTATTGACCATTGGATTGCATTCGGTATCCTTGCCTTCCTGGGCGGACGCATGATAATGGAATCCTTCAAGGACGAAGATTGCAAGCACGAGTATGACCCTACCAGCCTGAAGGTGGTGCTCGCTCTGGCCGTGGCAACCAGCATCGATGCATTGGCGGTAGGTGTTTCGTTTGCATTCCTCGGTATCAAGCAATTCTCGGCTATTCTTTCCCCCATCGGCATTATCGGTTTTGTATCATTCGCCTTGTCGATGGTCGGCCTGATGTTCGGCATCCGTTTCGGATGTGGCATAGCCCGCAGACTGCGCGCCGAACTTTGGGGAGGGATTATCCTCGTCATCATCGGTACCAAGATATTGGTAGAGCATCTCTTCTTTTAATTAAAAAGTAAAAACTCAGATAGGATATGGAAAAGAAAGTACAACGGAATTTTTTATGGATTGCCCTACTGGTACTGGGAACCATCTGGATACTTGCCCGCCACAACCAAGTCACTCCTTATCAGACGGATAACGGACTGATATTCGGTACGGTATATAAAGTGACTTATCAATGTGACCAAAATCTGAAGGCAGAGATAGAAGCGGAACTCAAACGTTTCGACGGTTCCTTGTCCCCTTTCAATGACACGGCGACCATTACGCGCATCAACCGCAACGAGGACATTGTGCCCGACACATTCTTTACCAACGTCTTCCGACGTAGCATGGAAATCTCCCGGGAGACCGATGGTGCCTTCGATATCACCGTTGCCCCTCTTGCCAATGCCTGGGGATTTGGGTTCAAGAAGGGTAATTTCCCCGACTCTGCCATGATAGACAGCCTGCTGGAGATGACAGGATACGAAAAAGTAAAATTGTCCGATGAAGGGAAAGTGGTGAAAACAGACCCACGTATAATGCTCTCGTGCAGCGCTGTGGCAAAAGGATATGCAGTAGATGTCATAGCCCAACTTCTGAAGAAAAAGGGTATCCGCAACTTTATGGTCGATATAGGCGGAGAAGTGGTTGTTCACGGGCAAAACCCTCAAAATGGACCTTGGCGCATCGGTTTGAACAAGCCGATAGACGACTCACTGGCAGTGAACCAGGAACTGCAAGCAGTGCTGCAAGTTACGGATTTAGGCATGGCTACATCGGGCAATTATCGCAACTACTACTATAAAGACGGAAAGAAATATGCGCATACCATCGACCCGCGTACCGGCTATCCGGTACAGCACAGCATCTTGTCAGCCACCGTCATTGCCAAAGATTGCATGAGTGCAGACGCCTATGCCACGGCATTCATGGTGATGGGGCTGGAAGAAGCAGAACGCGTGGCGGATGCACATCCGGATATCGACGCCTGCTTCATTTATACGGATGAAGAAGGAAAGCTTCAAACGTTCTTAACAAAAGGGATGGAGAAGTATATGAAATAATGCGCAAATGCGATTAACCCATCATTTATAAAATACAAAATATACCGCCAGTACCAGACATACAAAAGCGGCAAAATGATTCCAATGCAGCGTTTCTCCCTTGAAAAGAACTGTTGTGAACACCGTAAAGATTATCAAAGTGATTACTTCCTGAATCACTTTGAGTTGCATCAATGAGAACGGGCCTCCATTGCCTAAAAAGCCTATCCGATTGGCCGGAACCTGACAAGAATACTCAGCCAGAGCTATTACCCAAGAAAACAGCACCACGGCATACAACGGCCAGTTGGAGATGACTTTTGTCTCTTGTAGCTTCAGATGCCCATACCAGGCAAACGTCATGAAAATATTAGATACAATCAATAGCAAAATGGTATAAAATGCTTTCATATAGTGATTAATGATTAGTGATTAGTGATTAATGATTAATGATTGCAGGCAGCAATTCCTCTTGCACATTCGTCATACTCCCCCATAGACTATAGCGTGCCTCAGGATTCATTTCCTCCAACTGTTTCAGAATGCCTTTCATTGCACTACGGCTGGATTGTGACTCATACGGACAATTCTTCACCTGCTTACGATACCCCCTCACTTGCGCCAACTCCATCAAATCCGCCTCATGTACCAGACACATCGGACGGATAATCGTCATATCAAACTTCTTCATTACCAGCCGAGGAGGCATGGAGCTGAACGCTCCCTGATAGGTGATATTCATCAGCAAGGTCTCTAGAATATCATCCATGTGATGGCCTAACGCGATTTTATTGCATCCCTGCTCCTTGGCTACGGTAAACAATGCCTTCCGCCTATTCCAAGAGCAAAGAAAACAAGGAGACTTGCGGGTATCTGTCGTGGCATCAAACTCCGTTTCAAAGAGAACAAAAGGCACTCCCCACGACTCTACGTACTCCCTCAGATAGTCCACATCGCTTTGATAAGGTATATTCTTCATCACTACATGTACGGCGACAACGGAAAAACGGGGTTTATAGACACGGACACGCCGTGCCAACAACTCCACCAGCGCCAAAGAGTCCTTGCCTCCCGAAAGCCCGATAAGAATCTTATCGCCGTCCTCTATCAGTCCATATTCCACCACACCTTTGCTAAACCGCTTGTCTATGCGGCGCAACATCTTTTCTTCTTCAGTAAATTGTGCCATTGATACGAGTTATGAGTTATAAGTTATAGCTCTTCCGGCTGCAAAAGTAAGGCAAAAGAACGATTTAAAGAAGAATTAACAAAATAGAATTACGGAAACCAGCTTTATTCACGATAAATTTGTATTTTTGACCTTCTGAACAAATCAGCATGTATCAATATGAATAAAAAATATATCCTTTTCTTTCTATTCGGCCTTTTGAGCATAACAATTTCCGCACAAAGCCTGGCAGAAGCCAAAGCCTTGTACGAGAAGGGAGAATACGAAGAAGCCAAGCCCGCCTTCAAAAAACTCGTCAAGACACAACCTGGCAATGGAAATTACAACCTATGGTACGGTGTATGTTGCCTGGAAACCGGCGAACCCGCAGAAGCCTTGAAACACCTGGAAAGCGCCGTCAAGAGACGCGTCCCCAGCGGGCAACTCTATTTGGCCCGGGCATACAATGATTTATATCAGTTCGAAGATGCCATCGAGACTTATGAGACCTACATTTCCGACCTGAGAAAGAGAAAACGCTCCACCGAAGAGGCCGAACAATTATTGGAAAAAAGCAAATCCAACTTGCGCATGCTGAAAGGCGTGGAAGAGGTCTGCTTCATCGACAGCTTTGTGGTAGACAAGGAAAAATTCCTGGATGCATACAAAATCAGCCCCGAATCGGGCAAACTGTTCATGTACGACACCTACTTCAATGATTCCGGTAAGGAAGGCGGAACGGTATACGAAACGGAGCTGGGCAATAAGCTATATTATAGCGAAATGCAACCGGACAGCACCCTCAGTATCCTTTCGCGCAACAAGTTGCTGGACAAATGGAGTGATGGCAGCTTGTTGCCCGGAAGCATCAACGAGGCCATGAATGCAGACTACCCTTATGTACTTACGGACGGTATCACTATCTACTATGCCTCGGATGGCCCTGGCTCGATGGGAGGATATGACATTTTCGTCACCCGTTACAATACGAATACCGACTCTTATCTGATGCCGGAAAATGTGGGCATGCCGTTCAATTCGCCCTACAACGACTATATGTACGTCATTGACGAATTCAACGACTTGGGATGGTTTGCCTCCGACCGCTACCAGCCGGAAGGCAAAGTGTGCATCTATGTATTCATTCCCAACTCATCCAAGCAAGTGTACAACTACGAAGGGATGGACCCGGACAAGATGATATCATTGGCGCAACTTCACTCTATCAAGGACACATGGACGGACACCGATGCGGTAAAGGCCGCCCGAGAAAGGCTTCGGACCGCTGCCAACGCAAAGCCGCGGACCACCAAGAAGCACGATTTCCAATTCGTCATTGATGACCACTCCACCTATTACCAGCTGGACGATTTCCGTTCCCCGCAGGCCAAAGCCTTGTATGGCAAATACAATCAGCTGGAGCAGAGCCACAAACAACTGCAGGAGAAACTGGAAGATATGCGTTCGGAATACTCCCGAGCCGACAAGCAGGAAAAGGACAAGATGTCCGCCGCCATCCTCGACCTGGAGCAACGTGTACGGCAATTGTCCACTGAGATGGAGCAAACTGCCATTCAAGTGCGCAACCTGGAAAAACAAGCCACCAAATAAAGACAACTATGGATATACTCATTATCGCCTCATTGATTATAGGAGCAGTAATCTTGTTCTTAGTGGAATTATTCGTAATTCCGGGCATCAGCGTTGCCGGTTTTCTGGCAGGAGGTTGCATCATCTTTGCCAACTACTATGCCTTTGCCTATATGGGCACCACGGCAGGTGTCATTACGCTTATCATATCTGCCCTGGCTTGTATCGGCTCGTTGGTATGGTTCATGCGTTCCAAGACACTCGACAAAATTGCATTGAAAAAAAACATCACCTCCAAAGTAGACCGTAGTGCCGAGGAAAAAGTCAAGGTAGGTGATATAGGCGTAACCACTACCCGCCTGGCTCTTATCGGCTATGCCGAAATCAACGGAGACATCGTGGAAGTAAAGTCATCAGACGGCTTCCTGAACGAAAAGACTCCGATTATCGTAGACCGTATTGCCGACGGAGTCCTCTTAGTGGAGCGGCTCAAGCAGTGAAATTTCAGAAATCAACCTATTTATAACTAACAATTAATATTTAATCTCATGGATCCAAGCACAATGTATTTAACCGCCTTCCTCATTATAGGAGGCATTATTTTCCTGGTACTTTTCTTCCATTATGTACCGTTCTTCTTGTGGCTGTCTGCCAAAGTATCGGGAGTAAACATCTCGCTGGTACAACTTTTCCTGATGCGTATCCGTAATGTTCCTCCTTATATCATTGTGCCCGGCATGATTGAAGCTCATAAAGCAGGATTGCAAAACATCACGCGCGACGAACTGGAAGCGCACTACCTTGCCGGAGGTCACGTAGAGCGGGTGGTACACGCACTGGTATCCGCCTCTAAAGCCAATATCGAGCTGCCGTTCCAGATGGCAACCGCCATCGACCTTGCCGGCCGTGACGTATTCGAAGCCGTACAGATGTCCGTTAACCCCAAAGTAATTGACACTCCTCCCGTGACAGCTGTTGCCAAAGACGGTATCCAGCTGATTGCCAAGGCCCGTGTAACGGTGCGCGCCAATATCCGCCAATTGGTGGGAGGTGCCGGAGAAGACACGATTCTGGCCCGTGTAGGCGAGGGTATTGTGTCTTCCATCGGTTCGTCAGAGAATCATAAGTCTGTATTGGAGAATCCGGATTCTATCTCCAAACTGGTATTGCGCAAGGGGTTGGATGCCGGAACAGCATTCGAAATTCTGTCCATTGACATTGCTGATATTGACATAGGTAAGAATATCGGTGCCGCCCTGCAGATAGACCAAGCCAATGCCGACAAGAACATTGCTCAAGCCAAGGCAGAGGAACGCCGCGCCATGGCCGTAGCCACAGAGCAGGAAATGAAGGCAAAAGCCCAGGAAGCCCGTGCCAAAGTTATCGAGGCAGAAGCGGAAGTACCCAAGGCCATGGCCGAAGCATTCCGCAACGGCAATCTGGGTATCATGGACTATTACCGGATGAAGAATATAGAAGCCGACACTTCCATGCGCGAAAACATTGCCAAACCGACGACGGGCAATACCAGCCAGCCGTTGAGTAAATAACCCGAAAAGTAACTGACGAAACGCCGGAACCGGTGAACAAGAATCGGTTCCCGGCGTTTCTATTTATAAACAAAAGATTAAAGCCTCAAGCATATGAAGAAATATTTCGCCTCTTCCGAACTGATCATCAATGAAGACGGTTCTGTATTTCATCTTCACGTAAAGCCCGAATGGCTGGCAGACAAAGTCATCTTGGTAGGCGACCCCGGACGGGTGGCACTGGTTGCCTCCCATTTCGAGAACAAGGAATGTGAAGTGGAAAGCCGCGAGTTCAAGACTATCACCGGTACTTACCAGGGGAAACGTATTACGGTGGTTTCCACCGGTATCGGATGTGACAACATCGATATCGTGATGAACGAACTGGATGCCCTGGCAAACATCGACTTCGAGACGCGCGAAGAAAAGCCCCGCCTACGTAGCCTTGAGCTGGTACGTATCGGCACCTGCGGCGGCTTGCAACCCTACACTCCGGTGGGTACATTTGTATGTTCTGAAAAATCCATCGGTTTCGACGGTCTGCTCAACTTCTATGCCGGACGCAACTCCGTGTGCGACCTACCCATGGAGCGTGCCTTCCTCAACCATATGGGATGGTCCGGCAACATGTGTGCCCCTGCCCCCTACGTCATTGATGCAAGTGCTGAACTGATAGACCGCATCGCACAAGACGACATGGTACGTGGCGTAACGATTGCCGCCGGGGGCTTCTTCGGACCTCAAGGACGCGAGTTACGCGTGCCGCTTGCCGACCCACATCAGAATGAGAAGATTGAAAAATTTGAATACAACGGCTACCGTATTACCAACTTCGAGATGGAAAGTTCTGCCCTGGCAGGCTTGAGCCGTCTGATGGGGCACAAGGCCATGACGGTATGCATGGTCATTGCCAACCGCCTGATAAAAGAAGCTAACACGGGATACAAGAATACGATAGATACTCTTATCAAAACAGTACTCGACCGTATCTAAGTATCCTTCAAGAAATGCTCCTCCCTTTCCTTCAGCCAATCCTAGGAGTAGGGTTTAGTAATGACTTCATCACATCCTGCCTGACGTGCCCGTTGCTGGTCTGTATAGTGTAGCAATGTCCTGCTATACCCACAATGGGCACAGAGGCGGATTAGGCTTTATAAGCATCTATCCATTATCGATTTGCACAAAGTTACGATAAAAGCCCATAAGTTGAATCACCATCTCTCTTTTTTGTAAAGAAACCATTATCTTTGCTGAATAAAAATAAGCCGGATAAAATGAACCAAGATACCATTTGTGCCATAGCCACCGCCCAAGGGGGAGCCATAGGATGCATCCGTGTCTCCGGACCGGATGCCATAGAGATAACATCCCGCATATTTACCCCTGCCCGGAAGGGGAAGAAGCTGAAGGATGCCAAGCCATACACACTTACCTTCGGTCATATCCATGAAGAAGAAAACATCATAGACGAAGTACTTGTAAGCTTATTCCGTGCCCCCCACTCGTACACGGGCGAGGATAGCACGGAAATCATGTGCCACGGTTCGAGCTATATTCTTCAGAAGGTGTTGCAACTGCTCATCGGTAATGGTTGCCGCCTGGCCGCTCCCGGTGAGTACACGCAACGGGCCTTCTTGGGTGGCAAAATGGACCTAAGCCAGGCCGAAGCCGTGGCCGACCTCATCGCCTCCACCTCTGCCGCCACTCACCGCCTCGCCATGAGCCAAATGCGCGGTGGGTTCAGCAAAGAGCTGGCCTCACTACGCGACCAATTGCTGCACTTCACATCACTCATAGAACTGGAGCTGGACTTCAGCGACCACGAAGAACTGGAATTTGCCGACCGCTCCGAGCTATGTCTCCTAGCAGACGGCATAGAGCAGGTAATTTCCCGTTTAGTACAATCCTTCAGTGTAGGCAATGCCATCAAGAACGGCGTGCCCGTAGCCATCATCGGCGAAACGAACGCTGGTAAATCCACCCTGTTGAATGCACTACTAAACGAGGAACGAGCCATTGTAAGCGACATACACGGGACAACCCGCGATGTGATAGAAGACACAGTCAATCTTGGTGGGATAACTTTCCGATTTATTGATACGGCAGGCATACGCGAAACGAACGACACCATCGAGAACCTAGGAATTGAGCGAACCTTCCAGAAATTGGAGCAGGCGGAAATCGTGCTCTGGATAGTTGATGCCACGAATGCCGTCTCACGGATACCACAACTAACTACCCAGATACTTCCCCGTTGCGAAGGGAAACGGCTCATTCTCGTATTCAACAAGACCGATCTGGTGCAAGATGCCTCAACCATCCCCAACTCCAGTTTCACCGTGGCCGCTACTAATGTGCAATGTATCTCCATCTCTGCCAAAGGACGTACCAACCTCGACAAGCTTCAGCAAATGCTAATCTCTGCCGCTAACCTGCCCACGGTTACCCAAAACGATGTCATTGTCACGAATATACGCCACTACGAGGCTTTGACCCATGCCTTGGAAGCCATCCACCGGGTTCAACAAGGACTAGCAGAAAATCTATCCGGAGATTTTGTTTCACAAGATATCCGCGAATGCATTTTCCATCTAAGCGATATTGCAGGGGAAGTTACGAACGATATGGTACTTGGGAATATTTTCGAACATTTTTGCATCGGCAAATAAGTGGTGATTACCAACGATTAGCATATATCATCAACGATTATCAAGGCGTTCATTTTGAGCGCCTTTCTTTTTAGCCTTATAAGCGATGGTTATCGTTTATAGGGCTTTTTCAGCTCATTTTTGTACCGCATTTGTTGCTCGCTTGTTACTCTCCGATTTTAGGTCGGAAAGGTCGTGGACACACTGGTACGTCATGGTACGTGGTGGTACGCGATGAAACAGATTTGGCGAAATAAACGGATAAATAATGAGTAGTAAAATCGACATTCAGAAAAGATGTAAGTGGTGTAATGCTGTTTTCACAGCCCATAAGACCACCACAGAGTATTGTTCACACCGATGCGCCAATCTTGCCTATAAAGACAGGGTTAGGAAACAGCGCATTGAAAGTCTGCAACACGAATTAGGGAAAAGCGTAAAGACACCTCCTAATTTGAACAAGGAGTATCTTACTCCATCAGAAGTAGCCGAGTTATTAAATATTGGGCGTACTTCTATATATCGCTATATCCGCAATGGAACAATCAAAGTAATCCGATTTGAAAGGAAAACGCTTGTTCGCAGAGCTGATATAGAAAACATGACAGACTATCTTTCGCCCGAAAACGAGAAGACACCAACAAAAGAGAAATCCCCTATCACCGACTTCTATACCACTGCCGAAGTGAAAGAGAAATACCATGTAAACGAGTCATGGATATTTGTGGTAGCCAAGAAGAATAACATCCCCCGAACTTTCAATCGTGGCAAGACCTACTGGAGCAAGAAACATATAGATGCTTACTTCGCCAAGAAAGCCCCAAATCCAGACATTACCGAATGGTATAGCACCCAAGAAATGCAGGAGAAGTTCGGTATGACTTTGTCCGCAATCTATTGTTTCGTTTCCAAGAATGCCATTCCGAAGAAGAAAGAGGGCATCATGGTGTACTATTCCAAGAAGCATGTGGATATTGTCAAAGGTATTACTGCACCCGAAGAACCGCAATATTATACGGTAGCTGAAGCGATGGAGAAGTTCAACCTTACCCGAGACCAACTCTATCATTATGCCAAGTACCATAATATCCCAAAGGTCAAGAAAGGTAAATACACACTTATCTCCAAGCCTGAGCTGGATAGGTTGCTTGCTACTCCAAAGATTGAATAAGTTATTTTTCGGTGAATGTACCCACCATTGAATCACCTTATTCCTTTGCACCAAACAAATGTAAAACTCTAAATATTAAACAGTATGACACACACGTGTACAAAAGTAACAGTTCGTCAGAGAGAGATTCGGAATAATCGTATCTCCTTGTATCTGGATTATTATCCGGCAGTCCGTAACCCCGAAACGATGCAGATGAGCCGCAGAGAATACCTTGGCATCTACATCTATGCTCACCCGAAAAACGAGATGGAACGGGAGTTCAACAATGATATGCTGAACAAGGCAGAGGCTATCCGCTGCATCCGAGTACAATCGCTCATCAACGAAGAGTTCGATTTCTTAGACAAGACCAAGCAGAAAGCCGATTTCCTTGCCTACTTCAAGAAAATGTGCCGGAACAAAGACCAGAAATGGCAGTTCGTCTATCAGCATTTCTACAACTTCGTCAAAGGGCAATGTACCTTTGGCGATGTGAATGTGGATTTATGCAAAAAGTTCCGTGAATACTTGCTGAATGCCAAGCAACTCAAACACAGCAACCGTCCTATATCCCTCAATTCGGCATCCGGCTACTACTCTACCTTCAGAGGATTGTTGAAGATTGCCTATCGGGACAAATGGTTTCGGGAGAACATCAATGATTACCTTGATAAGATTGAGCCACAAGATGTGAAGAAGGAGTATTTGACATTGGACGAAGTGAAGCAACTCGCTGCCACTCCTTGCGACATCCCCGTATTGAAAGCCGCTTCTCTATTCGCTTGTCTGACAGGCTTACGCATCAGCGACATTCTCAATCTGCAATGGGAAGACTTCACTATCGCTCCCGACCAAGGCTATTGTTTACGTATCAGAACACAGAAAACCCAGACGGAAGCGACACTCCCCATCAGTTACGAAGCCTACGAACTATGCGGCACACCCGGAACAGGCAAAGTTTTCAAGGATTTGAAGCGAAGTATGATTAATTACCCACTGAAAAGCTGGCTCAAAAAGGCAGGAATAACGAAACCGATAACCTTTCACGGATTCAGACATTCGTATGCGGTCATACAAATATCCTTAGGCACAGATATTTACACTGTATCAAAGATGCTAACGCATAAGAATGTGTCCACAACTCAAATATATGCCGATTTGGTCAATTCCAAGAAGCGAGAAACAGCCAATAAAATATCACTCAAATAGATAGAACTATGAAACGAGGAATCATACTCAACAACGGACAATGCATCCATATTTCTGATGGCGAAGTATGGATGACCACTTGGGAACTTGCAGACTTGTTTTATACAACGTCTGGAGCTATCCATATAGCAATCAAGAGAATCCTGAAAGCTAATGTTTTGAAGAGCCACGAAGCTTGCAAGTACATCAAGTTGGAGAATGGGAACAATGCCGATGTGTATAATCTCGATATGGTTATAGCCCTATCCTATCAAATAGACACCGGACATTCCGCTGTATTTAGGAAATGGCTAATAAACAAAGTCGCTCGTAAACAAGAGTATAACATCTTGTTATATCTCAATGGTACAAGCCATACATTGTATTGCTAATAAGCTATATCTCTATACCCCATTGATTATCTGCATTGTTTACCCAAAATGATGCAGATAATTTTTGTTTTTAAGATACACAAGCCTATTTATCCAACTATTTTCATCCAAAAACAAGAAATTTGCAATGCGCTTATTATTAGGAGTGTAACGTAGTGAAAAGCGATGAAATATATCGTCAAAAGCCCATTAACAGGCAAAACTATGGATTTTCTCAAAAATTAATCCTATATATTTGCACACAAACGATTAATACATACCACTATGGAGCTGAAAAAGATAGAACATATAACATTGCATCTGATTGTTTTTGGTACAATCGCCATCATTGGTGTTTTAGCCCGCCAAACCGTACTTCACTATGGTTGGGACGAGTTCAGCAGCTACCTTATTTTGGTGGTATGCTCCATTATCATGGGAGCTATCTATCTCAATCTGCAAATGGTATTCAGTCAAATTCTTTCACCGACAATAGAAAAGTGCTTTATGAGATTTGAGTGCTATCGCAACAAGGCTGTAGTCGTAGAAGTTCCAGCAGTAAACTCGGAACTTGCTGAAAGTGCTATAAATTCAGAACCTATCATTTCTGAGCCTGAACCCGAAATTGAAATCGAAACTACATCTGACATAACAGAAGAAGTTTCTACTCCATTATGTTCCGAACTCAACGAAGATGTGGCAGAACTTCCAAATGAAGAAGCCACACCTTCTACTATCAACAATACTTTTATAGAAGAATCCAACCAACCATCAGAATATGAGATACTCCGTGCCCATGCTATGGCTGAGAAAGAACGCGCCTCACAAGAAAAACTCAATAAAGTTATCGCATACACGAAACAAACTTTAGTTTCCTATCTTGATGAAACTGCGCTTAATCGCTTGTGTGGATATGTAACAGAATATTACCTGTCAGATGCCTTACCTAAAATCGAACCGATAAAGATTGATTCTCAGCTAAAGACTATTGACATCATGCACTTTGGATGGAATATCGGTAAGGCATTTGGCAAACCACGCTTACAGACAGCCACATTTATAAAGAGGATATTTGCTCATACCCTCCGTGATTCTGAAATATCTACCATTGAACGTAAGATGTCCCATACCGAATCTGTATGTAAGATTAAGCTGGATAGAAAAATTGCATAGCTGCAATACCATCAAGCATTATCCATTGCATCCCAGTAGTCCATATCCATTTTCATGACTTTAAGGACTTTCTCTGTTTGCAATCCCAAGCCATAGTCATAAATGTATTCTGTTAATTGTTGACCATTTATCAAGATAATGGTTGGTGAACCGTTAAGGCTTTCCACATACTCCATTGCACCTTTAGTATAATCAGAGGTAGTAATGAATACTCCTTTCTTGGATGGCGTTCCGGCAACAGCTCCTACAAAACTTTGAACCTCGTGACGCTGAACATTATTATCTAAAGCATATCGCTTTGCCTGTATGGATATATGATTAAATCCTAAAATATCTTCTTTAATAATACCATCTATACCACCGTCATTAGAAAGTTTCGTTACGATACCTGAGTTTTTGACCTCTCCACCATACCCCATTGCTTGAAGTAATTTCACAACTAACCGTTCAAATTCTTGTGGCTTTTTACTTAATATTGTTGTCAGAATCTGAGATTGTACATTCTGTTTTATTCTATCATACGAATCTGCCAATTCTTCTTCCGGCGTACGTTCATCATCATTTTCCAAATGGGAAAAAGCATTGTTAGCATCTTTATTTTTAGAACTTTTCTTCGGAGTTTTCGCATTCACAGTTACTTTGATGAACTTATTTATTTGTTCCTCTGTACATGAAGAAAGCATAGACAGTCCCTTTTCGCTGATTTTATAATCACCTCTTTGGGGCTTTTCTACAAGACCTGCAATAAAAAGATACGATAAAGCCCACGAAATACGGTCTAAGAATATTTCGCCATTACCAGAAGGATACCAAGCATTCATTTCCTCATCGGTCAATCCAAAATGCTTAGCCAAAGGAATGCGCAAATCTTTAGCTCTCATAACAACTCCAGCACTTAATTCTTTCAATGCCTGTATCCGTATTTCTTCAAATTGCGGTATCATAAACGACAAATTTGTTTTATAGCTTTAATAACCACTGGTATTTCATGACACAAAGGTACTTAAATTACTCGTAATCATCACTTATTACCATCAAAAAGTTATTCTTCAGTTATATTTTGGTGAATGATTCCACCATTGAAACACCTGTTTCCTTTGCCGTCGAACAATTAAAAACGATTGGCGTATGCAAAAAGAAACAGTAACATTTGATAAGCTGCCCGAAGCGGTAGGTTATCTGACCGAACAGGTCATCGAGTTGAAAAAGATGGTAGCGGAACTCCAGCCACAGCCATCTGACAAACATGTATTGGTGGAAATTGATGATGCTTGCCACATCATCCGAAAAGCCAAGCCTACCATATATACATTGGTACGCAAAGGGCTACTTCCGGCTTACAAGAAAGGCAAGAAACTCTATTTCTATGAGGACGAGCTTCTTGCTTGGATTGAGAACGGACGAAGAAAGACTGCTGAGCAGACATACGAGGAGATGCTTGCCAATATGCAAAGCGGTGTTCGCCACAAGCCCAAATCATCAGTACAATTTTAATGGATTGGACTATGGGTAAATATTCTATTAATCCGGCATCCATCATTGATGAAGCGATTGATTTAAGCACAAGATTGTCCGGTACGGCATTCCCTATCAGCATATTCCCGGCAAAAATACAACGCATCATCCGTGAGGTACACGAATGTCATAACTACCCTACCGACTACATTGCCGCAGCCATCCTTACGGCAATAGCGATCGGCATAGGTAACACGCATCTTGCCCAAATCAAACAAGGCTGGCTGGAAAGCCCCATCCTGTATATGGCATTGATTGGAAGACCGGGAGCTAACAAAAGCCATCCGCTCAGCTTTGCGATGAAACCGTTTCTTGATTATGACTACCGACAGAATCAGGAATTTGAAAAGGCTCTTGCCAAGTACGATGAGCTGATGAGCATGAGCCGCAAGGAACGTACTGAAAGCGGTGGAGAGCAATTTCCGCAAGAGCCTATCCGCAAACGCTTCTTGGTTTCGGATGTAACGCCCGAAGGGTTGAGCCTCATTCATGCGCAGAATAAACGCGGGCTATGCTTGTGGGCCGATGAATTATCCGCTTGGTTCAAGAACTTCAACCGCTATAACAACGGTTCGGAAGAACAATTTTGGCTATCTGTGTTCAGTGCCAAAACCACTATATCCGACCGCAAGAATGCCAAGAGTTCCATCTTCATCAAGCGTCCGTACATATCGGTCATTGGTACTATCCAAAAGAAAATCCTGAACGAGTTGGCTAAAGGTGAACGCTCCAGCAACGGGTTTATCGACCGCATCCTGTTTGTGATGCCCAATCTGCAACAGAAAGCACGATGGAATGACAAAGAACTGCCGAAAGATATAGAGCAAGAATGGAATGACATCATTGATAAGCTGATACAATCGGAGTGCAGCCTAAATGAGCATGGAGAGATTGAACCGCAAATTCTTTTCTTTTCAGAGGATGCCAAGAAAAGACTTTATGAATGGCAGCATCATTTCTCAGAGTTATGCGACCGAGAAACAAACGACACCATTGTGAGCATCTATTGCAAGCTGGAGATATACATCATTCGCTTCTGCCTGATTATCCAACTGGCACGATGGACTTGTGGAGAGTGCGACAAGACGTGTATCGACTTGCTGACGGTGGAGAGAGCCATTAAACTGACGGAATATTTCAAGGAATCCGCATTGAGCGTACAAAATATCCTGAATGAAAATGGCCTCAACAGTCAGCAACAGGCGATAGTCAATCTGCTACCTCCGTCCTTTACCACCGCTCAAGCAATACAGATAGCCGAGCAAAACGGAATGAAAGAGCGGACATTTCAACGCTTTCTCAATGACAATATCGGAACATTGTTCCGCAAAGAGAAGCATGGAGAATATTCAAAGATTAACCCATGACATTTTTGTCGGTTTTGACACTTTCCAAGCGAAAACGACAATAACGACAAAAGTGACACACTAAAAAAGAGATAAACAATGAGTACACATAGATTCATATTAGAACCCTACAAGGGCGTCAGCACCCGGCATACTTGCCCGAACTGCCACCGCAAAAGATGTTTCTCCAAGTACATTGATACGGAGAAGCGAATCCAGTTTCCGGATTACGTGGGGCGTTGCGACCACGAGCAGAAATGCGGTTATCATTTCACACCCCGTGATTACTTTGAACGGCATCCATCTGAAAAAGAAAAGTTGTCCGAAAATAACTCTCAGAGCTATGCGTCTATTAAGACAGCCGAGCCGATAGCCACTTCCTACATTGATTTGGGAATAGTCAATCAGTCGTTACAACGCTATCCTGAGAACAAGCTGTTTCAATTCTTATCGGCTCAATTCGGAGAGACGGAGACATTGAAACTGATGGAGAAATACAAAGTTGGCACTTCCAAGCATTGGGACGGTGCAACCGTATTTTGGCAAATGGATTATCAGAACAGAGTCCGTACAGGTAAGATAATGCTTTACAATCCAGAAACTGGCAAGCGGATAAAAGAACCGTACAATCATGTCACATGGGTACACTCCGTACTACATAAAGAGGACTATAATCTGAAGCAATGTTTCTTCGGTGAGCATTTGCTTTCAGAAGACAAAAGCCGTCCTGTGGCATTGGTCGAAAGCGAGAAAACTGCAATCATTGCCTCCTACTACCTCCCCCAATTCCTATGGATTGCATCGGGTGGAAAGAACGGTTGTTTCAATGCCAATAATCAGTCCGTTCTAACCGGAAGAAGCGTTGTATTATTCCCCGATTTGGGAGCGACCGATTATTGGCAGAGCAAAATCGGGTTGATGAAAAGCAATGGAATTGATGTGCAACTGTTCGATTATTTGGAAGCCAACGCAACCGAAAACGAACGGAAAGAGGGGTACGACATTGCCGATTACCTGTTGAAGGTACGCCCCGATGAAGCCATACTCCAGCAGATGATTAAGAGGAATCCGAACTTGAAAACACTGATAGAAACATTTGATTTGAAGCTCATCTGCGTACAACGAGGCATTCCTCAACCAAAGGTTTCACCGCCGAAGAAACGAGGATTCAGACTTTGAACAAAGGGAGAGAATTTGAGACTTTTTTACTATAGCAAGTTAATGTCGGTGTATTACATTTCCCGACTAATTGCTCCTCAAAAAGTCAGAGGAGGCGGCTCCCGATGGTCACAAATTATTCACTAAAAGCAATTCAAAATGGAGAAGAAACATACGATAACACTCCGTCTGTCTTACGACCAATTCGCATGGCTCGGTGCGCTTTGCAGACGGAGCAAGCAGACTCAAAGCGCAGTCATCCGTTCGCTCATTGAGAACGGAACGGTACGTGAACGAATCACGAAAGAGCATATCCACATCATCCGTCAGTTAATTGGAGAAAGTACCAACCTCAACCAGTTGGCGAAACAGGCAAACACCTACGGATTCTTTGCCGTTGCCGAAAGATGCGAGGAGATGGCGCTGCGTATTAACCAACTTATAAAACAACTGAAAGATGATAGGTAAGCAGACCAAAGGGACATCGTTCGGTGGTTGTGTCCGCTATGTCCTGAAAGAGGAGAAATCCAAATTGCTGGAAGCAGCCGGAGTGGATGGCACACCCGAACAGATGGCAGAACAATTTGAATTACAAGCGTTGCTCAATGACAAGGTAAAGAATATTGTCGGACACACCTCGCTCAACTTCTCCCCTGAAGACAGCGAACGCTTGAAGTCTGATGATGTGTTGATGTTGCAAATCGCCCACGACTATATGAAACTGATGGGTATCGAAAACACGCAGTACATCATCGCCCGGCATATCGACCGTGAGCATCCGCATTGCCACATCGTTTTCAATCGGGTGGATAATGATGGCAAAACAATTAGCGACAAGAACGACTTCCGCAGAAATGAAAAGGCGTGTAAGATGTTGACGGCAAAATACCGCTTGCACTTTGCCAATGGTAAAGACCATATCAAGGAGGAACGCTTGCGTCCATACGACCGGGCAAAACACGAGATATACAAAGCGTTGAAAGAGGAGTTGCCCAAAGCTCAAAATTGGGATGAACTGAAAGAAGCTCTTGCTGACCGTGACATTGATATGAAATTCAAAGTCAGCCGGACTACAAGAGAAATACAGGGTGTCAAGTTTGAGTACAACGTTTTTTCTTTCTCCGGCTCAAAAGTCAGCCGTGAATTCAGCTACTTGAATATCGACAACCGATTGGAGCAGAATGCTTGCGCATCCTCATTTGAACACCCCAAACAAGGGGTCACGCATAATGATGAAGAGGTGCAGCAAAGCGTTTCCCACTCCGGCAATGGTTCAAGTATCGGCCTTGGTCTGTTGAATGGCAGTTCATCATACGATGCCACTGCCGCAGAAGAAGCTGAGTTCAACCGTCTGATGAAAAAGAAAAAGGCTAAGCGCAAGCGAGGCTTTCATTTATAATCCACTTTTTATTAACTTTTTAAATTCAATCAATTATGTTACAAAATGATTTGATTCTTGATTTCAATCTCTACTTGTGTGAGAAGTTCGGCTACAGAAACAGTTGTAGCGTGATGCAAAATGCCAATGGCTTTTGTGTGAACATCCGTGAGCGTGACTTGGACTGCTACATCCGTTTCTGGGAGTACAGCAACGGAAGAGGCAACTTCCCCGACTGGAGCATCATCATCGTGCGCAGCAATTTCAAGAAGAACCAAGCCGAAAGCCTGAAAGACTTGGCTCGCTTCTTCAAGGAGTACATGCCTCGCTACGGTTACAAGTACCTCTGTACCGAAGGTGATGACTACAAGTATTATCAGACACTCGGTTTGAAACTCATCCATCAAGACCTGTTCGGACAGGAAAACTATGGATTGGCGATGAAGGATTTGAATGTCTGACATTTGATTTAGGGTTAAGGAGGGTATTTTTCCTCTCCTTTTCTCTTTATATAGCAGATAATTTTATATCTTTGCAAACGGAAAAACAATAAATATATGAACGCAATAGGCATACTTGAACAGCAACAAGCTAATGAAGTTTTAAGATTGGAAATAGCATATTCCAATCTTTATAAAGCGTATATGCTGGGAGATAGAAATAAAATGATAAGTCACTATATTGCTACAGGCTATATAGGCATCCCTTATTTTGCAGAATCGGTACAAAGTCAGACGAAACAGGAAATGCTCTCTAATGGAATTTTGCCTGACATATTACCAACTTCCATTGACAACATCAAAGATGATACATTATTGCGAATGAATGTTGTGGGATGTTTGAAAGCCTTACAAAATGAGATTAATATTCGCAATATATATCGAACCCATTACACATATGCGCAAAATATTCTTTATCAGCCTAATCATATATTTAGGCAAGAAGAAGTCTTATATCAAAACCCATATGGACAACAACTGAAAGTTGCCGATATACTTGCGGTATCTAAATATGCAGTAAGCATTGCGGAAGCTATTGCACCGGATGATGAAAATTTTTCAAAAGCAAATGCAGCAATTACAGCTTTACAAAGTATAGATGCAACACTTAACAATAAACCGGAAGATAAGCCAGTCAACAAGATGTTGCATTTAGTAACCAGCTTCATTTCTTCTGTTGTAAAATCATCTATCAAAAATGATGAAGCAAAGCGTGGAGTTACAATAACTGCATTAATGGTTGATTTGACTATAGATTTCTTTTGTAAAAAATAAAGCGATGGATAAACCCATGAATCGGATAAAAGAGGTACTTGAAGAAAGAGGTATCAAACAAACTTGGCTGGCCGAGAAACTCGGCAAGAGTTTCTGTATAGTCAATGCGTATGTATGCAACAGACGGCAACCAAGTTTGGAAGTGCTATTTGAAATTGCTGATATATTGAATATTGATGTGAAAGATTTAATAAAAGACAGATGAGTAGTATGAAGAAGCAAGAAGAACAAACTAAAAATATCTGTCTTTTAAAAAAAGATGGATTTACACTTTATTTAGTGAAAGAAGGAGATTCGTTCACTGATATAAAGAATGGAGTCGTTTCCATACTTCCAGAAGAGCTTATTGCCAAACGCAAAAGCGGAGGCAACATCTCGACTGACATAGAAAACTACGCCCACAAATTAAAACGTCAAGAATATGGAAAGAAGCTAAATTACCAAATTGAGAATCTCTTGTTTCTTACTGGTGCAGGTTCTTCCTACCTTTTTGGAGAGAATGACAAGAAAGGCAAACTCATGTGTAATTTATGGGATGATGCTACGGTTTTGCTTGGTGGAAAACAGAATATGGATGCCTTTTGCGAAAAAGTCAGATATACTGACAAAGACGAGAAAGACGAATATAGAAAAAACCTAGAAAAAGTCCTTTCATTAGCAGAAAAAGCAAAAGATTATATCACAGAACCGATTTTCAAAACAGATAAAGAAGAATGGAATATTACATATACCGTTAGCAAAATAAAGAAGATGATTAAAGATAATTGCAATCTACAAATAACATCTTCCGAATCATCCAGTGTGCATGAAAAATTTCTTAATAAGATTACTAAACGAAAAAGTTCTATTGCAAGGGTAAAGTTATTTACCTTAAACTATGACACCCTATTTGAGCAAGCTGCACGAAAAGGGAATTATACAATAATAGATGGATTCTCTTTTTCCATTCCACGGATATTCAGTGGAAGACATTTTGATTACGATATCGTAATTCGTGATGGTAGCAGAATTAAGAACGAGGACAATTTTGTTCCACGAGTTTTCCACCTATACAAACCACATGGTTCGGTAGATTGGGAAAAACGAGGCAACAACGTTTACCAAAATAAGGCAGAAGAAATTTCTGTAGAAGATTCATTAATGATTTTTCCGCAAGAAAATAAATATGAACACTCTTACGAACAACCATTTTTTGAAATGATGACTCGTTTTCAAGCTGCGTTACGTATGAAAAATACTACATTGGTTGTTATAGGATTTAGCTTTGGTGACAAGCACATATTATCCATGATAAACGAAGCTTTGGAACAAAATCCAAGTTTTCAACTTATCATTATCAATTACAGGGACACAGGTATCATAGAAAGCGACATTTTCTATAAAGAAGCTGGTGAAAGAGGTAATATAATGATGGTCAATGAAACTTTTAAAGAATTTGTTGACGCTTATCCAAACATCAAAATATATGACCAATCCGATGAATATCGTTTAGTGAAAATTGTCAATGAAGGGAACTAATTATAATCCATTTGTAAACGAGCACTTTATTGGTTTTATCAATCAAGTAACTCCACAAGGAGTGAAGGTACATTTCCCTTCCTCCGCTTTGTTACAACCTTTTTTCAAGTATGGTGAACTATATCACGGCGGTTTAGTAGGCAACTATGTAGTAATAGAAGGGCATCAAATGGGATTGGAAAATCCAGTGTAAGCTGCCCCCTAAAACCAAGCGATTCTGCCCCCTTGTGCTAAAATAATCCTACCCCCTTGATTCCAATATAAAAATAC